>NZ_BAABHS010000032.1:0-91184 GCF_039542225.1 Yinghuangia aomiensis
TCCGGTCAGACACATACGAAGGAGCCGCGCCCCACCGGAGGAATAGTCCGATGTGCGCTTGCGTCCTTGCTGTGACCCCCGGCCGCTGACCAGCCGGAGGATTTTTCAAAGGAATCCCTGCGAACACACTCCGCAGACCGGACGGTCCGCTTCGTCGTGAACGCCGGGGATATTCTTTGGCGTTGACTTTTGGCACGCTGTTGAGTTCTCAAGGAACGGACGCTTCCTTTGAGACCCTTTCACCGGTCTCTCCGGGCGTTTCGCTTCTTCGTTTTGCTGTGTTTCTTTGTTTCTACGCTTCCAGCGTATCACACCGTTTCCGGCCCGATTTTCGCTTTCCGCCGGCCTTCCGAGCGGCCTTTCGGCTTTTCTTCCGGCCCTTCCAGCTTAGCAGATCCTTTCGGCCCCGCTTCGCTTTCCGCTTTCGCCTTCGGATATTCCCTTGCGGGCTTTTCCTGCGGCGCTCCAAACTTTAGCGGATCGCATTTCGTTTCGCCTAATCGGCGGTGTCGAGCTGCGTTCCGGTGCGAGTCCGGAGAGATCCACAGGCACGTGCAAACCAGCACGAAGCGCCGATAGCGCGTCGTACTTTGTTCGAGGTTCTGCGGATCACCGCTCGCGGGACCAGCCAACGTGCGCTCCGGACGAGGTCCGGACACACGCAGTCTCGGGTCTCCCTGCTGTGCGGTGGGATGACTGTACCCACGTCGTCACTCGGCCGCAAATCGAGGTTTGCCTGCCGCACCGGCCCGGTACACCGGGCTTCCCGGGCTTCCCGGACCGATCGCCGCAGGTCGGACACCTGCCGCCGGCCAGCCGGCCCGCGGACCGGATTCACCCGCGGGGAGTAGGTGCAGGGAGTAGACAGAGAGGTGACGGCGGCGCCGCAGGTCCCATCATGGTGTCGTCATACGACATCGACCGGAGGACTTGAAGAGCCGATGCCGCTGCTCACGCCAGAGACTCTGGGCGACCTGCTCGCCGAGTACGACTTCGAAAACGGCTGCATCACCCATGTGAGCATCGACGACCCGTTCACGCCGGGCGGTGCCGTCGCCCGTGTGGTGGTCGACGCGCGCGACCGCGAGCACGGCTGGCCGTGGACGCCGGTCGAGTTCCGCCTGTCCGGGCTCCGCGACTACCGGATCGAGCACGGCAAGGGGTTCTCCGGAATGCTCTATTTCGACCCGGTCGTGTCCCGCTTCGCCGACACGGCGCACGGCGAGCTGCTCTATCTCGACCTCGACCCGGTGGACGGGCCCAGTCAGTACGAGCCGGTCGACGCGGTGGACATCGTCGGCCGCTCGCAGTGCTTCTTCGCCGCCGAGCAGCTGACCTGGGAGGTCCTCCCCGTCGAGGCGAGCCCGCGGCTCGCGGGCGGCCAGCCCACCGCGGACGGCTGAACTCCTTCCCTTTACTCGTCCCGACAGCACGCCGCCGGGCCCGACCGCATCTCCGCGGTCGGGCCCGGCGGCGTTCTTGCGTCCCGCCGACCTGCGGGAGAAGTGTTTCGATCACGCTCTGATTACAAACCTAGCTAGTGCTAGGGATTCGCTCTACGGTCATCCGGACCCGAGCGTTCCGCCTCGGCAGCCGCCCCTGCCGTCGCCGTCCGAACGCTCTCCCGACGTCGGAGTTGGCCGATACCCATGCAGATGAAGAAGCGTTTCTTCGCCGTGCCCGCAGCCGCTGTCGGCGCCGGCGCGCTCGTTCTGTCCCTGACCGGTGCGGCGGGTGCGGCGCCTTGGGACCGCCAGGGCAACGACCGCCCGTCCGTCGCCGGCATGAAGATCCTGCTGAGCAACGACGACTCGATGCAGATGGCGCGCCCCGACGGCGCCGACGGCCGCGGCCTCTACGAGGTCCGCCGCGCGCTGTGCGCGGCCGGTGCGGACGTCGTCGTCATGGCGCCGTGGGCGTACATGAGCGGCGCGGGCACCAGCGCGACCGGCTCCGGCGCGCTCACCGTGTCCCAGCGCACCGCGCTGCCCGCCGGCTTCGAGAACGACTGCGCCGGCGCGCCGAGCAAGGGCGTGGTGTTCGGCGTGTGCAAGGGCTCCGCGCCGTGCGGCCCGACGACGCCGAGCGCGACCCCGGCGGACACCGTCCGCCTCGCGGTCCGCGGCGGCCTGGCCGCCAAGGTCGGCTGGAAGAACGGCCCCGACCTGGTGGTGACCGGCGCGAACTCCGGTCCGAACGTCGCCTCGGTGACCAACGACTCCGGCACCCTCGGGGCGGCGATCGCCGGCATCGACAACGGGGTCCCGGCCATCGCGCTGAGCGCCGGCATGGACATGGACACCTTCAAGGTGACCGAGCGGACCTACCGCGCGTTCGCGGACTTCATCCCCGGGTTCGTCGCCGGTCTGAAGCAGAAGGACCTGCTGACCGACAAGTTCGTGGTGAGCGTGAACTACCCGAACGCGGTCGAGGGCCGGAACCCGGGCCGCCCGGTGTGGGCGGAGATCGGCACCGAGACCGTGGTGCCGGTGGCCTACGTCCCGACCGGCGACACGTTCGCCATCGGCATGGGCGACTGCGCCGCACCGGGCACGTTCTGCCGTCCGGAGGAGAAGCGCAACGCCGACTGGACGCTGCTGAACCAGGGCCACATCACCGTGGGCGCGGTCGACTCGAACCGCACGTACGGCGGCGGCGACGACCACAAGCTGGAGAAGTTCGTCAAGAACGGCAAGTAGTCCGCACCGTGCGGGCCCGGGGCGCGGCCGTGCCCCGGGCCCGCGCTTTGCCGATACTTGGTCGCATGGCCGAAAAACCGCGACGCAGCCGGGGTGTGCCCGATCCGATCCGCGCCGAGGTGGACTCGGGGGAGGCGGCGCTGGAGCCGGACCCCGACCGGTCGCGGGCCTGGACGCTCCACACCGACGGAGCACCGCAGTCGCACGTGGATCTCGACGATCCGACATGGCTGGAATTCGAGTACATCCGGCGTCTCGGCCACATCGCCGACCTGTGCGCTCCCCCGCGGACACCGATCCAGGCGCTCCATCTCGGCGGCGGCGCGCTGACGCTTCCCCGCTACATTTCGGCCACCCGGCCGCGCTCCCGGCAGCAGGTCGTGGAGATCGACGCGCGGCTGATCGCGTTCGTGCGCGAGTACCTGCCACTGGACAAGAACGCGCACATCCGGGTGCGCAACGGGGACGCACGGGCGATCGCGGCGAAGGCGCCGGACGGGTTCTTCGACCTCGCCGTCGTGGACGCCTACAGCGGATCGCAAGTTCCGCCGCACCTGACGTCGTTGGAGTTCGTCGAAGAGGTCGTGCGGACGCTCCGGCCCGAAGGCGTGTACGCCGCGAACCTGGCCGACGGCGGGCGCCTGGACTTCGTCCGCTCCCAAGTGGCGACCATTGCCGCGCTGTTCCCGCACGTGCTGATGATCGCCGACCCGGCGGTGCTCCGCGGCCGCCGTTTCGGCAACGTCGTGGTGGCCGCGTCGCGCCGCGAACTCCCGCTCGCGGACCTGAGCCGGCGCACGGCCTCGGACCCGTTCCCGGGCCGGGTGGAGGACGGCGGCGAGCTGGCGGCGTTCACCGGCGGCGCCCAGGTGGTCCTGGACGCCACCGCCCAGGCCTCCCCGAAGCCGCCGCCGAAGGTGTTCGAACGCCGCTAGGCGAGACCGGGCCCGCGAATCTGCCGGGCCCAGGGCACGACCTAGCGCCGTTCCTCGACCTTGCCGCGCAGCATGCCGACGGCGGTCAGCAGCACGAGCGTGGCGAGCAGCAGGGTCAGCGTGACCGCGGAGCCCAGGAAGACCTTGCCGCGGTCGGTGAGCGTGAAGACGGAGACCGGGAGCGTCCGCCAGTCGGCCGGGTAGACCATGATCGTGGCGCCGACCTCGCCCATGGACAGGGCCAGGGCCAGGCTCGCCGCGGCGGAGATCGACGGCATCAGCATGGGCAGGCGCACCCGGACCAGGACGCGCCACGGCGCGGCGCCGAGGCTCGCCGCCGCGTCGGCGTAGATGCGGTCGGTGCGGTCCAGGCCCGCGGACACCGTGGAGTAGGCGAACGCGACCACGAGCACCGCGTGTGCGGCGATGACGATCCACTTGGTGCCGTTGAGCAGGACCGGGCCGTCGCTGAAGGCGACGAGCATGCCCAGGCCGACGACGACCGACGGCACCGCGACCGGCAGGTGGAACACCGCGTCGGTCAGCCGGCGCAGCGGACGCGGGGCGTTGCGGGCGGCGATCGCGGCCCACGTGCCGGCGACCACGGCGATGCTTCCGGCGAGCAGCGCGGTCTCGATGCTGACGATCACGCTGTCGAGGTTGGTGCCGCCGGTCGCGTCGCGGATGTGCTGCGTCGTCCACGAACCGGGCAGGACGGAGTTCCAGTCGCCGGCGAAGGCGGCGAGGACGAGGATGGCGAGCGGTCCGAGCACGACCGGGACGAAGACGAAGGCGAACAGGCCCCAGACGGCGAGGCGTCCGCTACGCGACCACACCAGCACGAGCTGCCCCCGTCCTCGAGAAAACGAACCGGTAGAGCCCGTACAGCGCGAGGGACAGCGCGACTTCGACGACCGCGACGACGCACGCGCCGGGGTAGTCGAAGGTCACCGCGCCCTTGGCGTGGACGAGCATGGGAAGTGTCGTGACGTCTTTGGCGCCGATGAAGAGCACGATGCCGAACTCGTTGAGGGTGAGCAGCAGCGTGAGACTGCCGCCGGCGGCGAGCGCGGGCAGGGCTTCCGGCAGCAGGATCTGCCGGATGACGCGCCACGGGGACGCGCCCAGACTCGCCGCGACTTCCAGGCGTTCGCGGGGTACGAGCGCGAAGGCGGCGATGAGCGGGCGCATCACGAACGGCGTGTAGAAGGTGATCTCCGCGAAGATCACGCACCACGGGGAGTAGAGGAAGCCGACCAGTGGTTGTCCGGCGCCCAGGTCGTCGGCGACCGCGTTGACGACGCCGACGGTGCCGTAGAGGAACGTGAAGGCGAGCGCGATCAGGAACGACGGGAACGCGAGGATCGTGTCGACGAGCCGGGCGACCAGCCGGGCGCCGGGGAACGGCACGAAGCTCAGCACCACGGCGAGGAAGAAGCCGAGGACCAGGCAGCCGAGCGTGGACAGCACCGCGATTTTCACGGTGTGCCAGAGCGCGTCGGTGAATTCCGGCGAGTCGAGGGTGTCGCGCCAGACCTGGAGGCCGACGTGGCCGTCCTTGCCGACGAACGACTGCTTGACGGTGAGCGCGAGCGGATAGAGGAAGAACCCGCCGACGAGCAGGAGCGGCGGGAGCAGCCACAGGGCGCCCGTGCGGCGCGGCCGGGCAAGGGCCTCGGGCGGTGCTTCGGCGGCCGGTGCCGTCGGGGCCGCGGCGAGGGTCGCCGTCACGTGCCCGCCTCCGTGGGGACGAGGACGCAGGGGGCGTCGGGCAGCGCGATGCCGATCGCCGCACCGAGGCTCGGAACGCCGTCCAAGGACGACACGTCGCAGCGGACTTCGGTGCCGACCGGGTCGTCGAGCAGGCAGGTAAGCCGGTAGGTGGCGCCGCGCCACTGCGTGCCGGTCAGCCGGGCACGCAGCACGCCGGGGGCGTCCGGTGCGGCGACGGTGAGCGTGTGCGGCCGGGCGACCAGCAGGGCGTCGTCGTCCGCCCGGAACGCGCGGGACGGGTCGACGGCGACGGTCAGGTTCCCGACCCGGGCTTGGGTACCCGCCGCGTCGGCCGCGCAGTCGCTGACCACCCGCGCCGGGAGCAGGTTGGCGGCGCCGAGGAAGGCCGCGGTGAACGGGCTCGGCGGGCGGCGGTAGAGGCGGCCGGTGACGTCGAGGTCGACGAGCCGCGCGTCGCGCATGACCGCGATGCGGTCGGCGAGGGCGAGGGCTTCGGTCTGGTCGTGGGTGACGTACATGATCGCCACGTCCGGCAGGTCGGCGCGCAGTTGCTGGAGTTCGCCGAGCAAATCGGCGCGAAGCGCGGCGTCGAGGGCGGACAGCGGTTCGTCGAGCAGCAGGACGGGCGGCCGGATGGCGAGCGCGCGGGCGATGGCGACGCGTTGCTGCTGTCCGCCGGAGAGTTCGCGCGGGTAACGGCGGCCGTAGGCGGCCATGCCGACCATGTCGAGGGCTTCGGCGACCTGGCGGGCGACCTCGGCACGCGGTACGCGGCGGGCGCGGAGGCCGAAGGCGACGTTGTCGGCGACGCGCATGTGCGGGAAGAGCGCGTAGTTCTGCACGACGACGCCGATGCCGCGTTTGTTGGGCGGTTCGTGGGTGACGTCGCGTCCGGCGAGGGTGACGCGCCCCGCGGTGGGCCGCAGGAATCCGGCCACCGCCTTGAGGGCGGTGGATTTGCCGGAGCCGGACGGGCCGAGGAGGGCGACGGTCTCGCCGCGGGCGACGTGCAGGTCGAGGGAGTCGAGGGCGGTCACGGCGCCGTAGCGGACCGTGAGGCCGGTGATGCCGATGGCGGCGGGTTCGGCCGGCCCCGCGGAGTCGGCGGCGTCGGCGGCGTCGGCGGAGCCGGCCGGGTCGGCGGACCGCGGCGCGGGCATGTCGTCGGTCGGCCGCTCGATCAACGATCCGGGCTTCTTGTCGGGTGCGGCCGGCACGGCGGGCACTGCGGGCATCGGGGCGGTCACCTCCGTCCTGGCGAAAGGCTTTGGGGGGCAGGGAGGTTGGGGGCGGGTGCGGGGTCGGAGCCGCCCCCGGGGCGGGCGCGGCTCCGTCCGGACCGGAGTGCCGGTGCGGAGCCGCGCCCGGTTCGTCAGTGGCCGACGGCCTTGTTGTACGCGGCGATGTCCGCGTCGAAGTCCTTGACGACCTGGTTCCAGTCCGGCGTGTAGACCTCGACGCCCTGCATGAGGGCGTTGACCTCGGCGGTGTTGGAGTCCGCGGGCTTGACGTCCTCGCGCGACGGCAGGCCGCGGACGTCGGTGCTGAGCGCGGCCTGCGCGTCGGTGGCGAGCAGGAAGTCGAGGAGCTTGCGGGCGGCGTCGGCGTGCGGCGCGCCCTTGGCGACGCCCGCGTAGTACGGCAGCGCGACGGTCGACTTCTTGCCGGTGTCGTCCGCGGGGAACCACAGCTTGAAGTTCGAGTTGTCGTTGTGCACGGACGCCAGGTTCATCTGCACGTCGCCGTTGGCCACGCTCAGTTCGCCCTTGCTCGTCTTCGGCTGGAGCTTGCCGGTGGAGGACGACGGGCCGACGTTGTTCTTCTCGAGCTGCTTGAGGTACTCGAGCGCGCCGTCCTTGCCGTAGACGTGCTGGAGTTCGAGGAGCACCGCGGTGCCGTCGCCGGCCTGGCCCGGCGTCGAGTACTGGAGGCGCTTGGAGAAGCGCGGGTCGAGGAGGTCCTTGAAGCTCGCGGGCGCGGGCTTGGCCTGGTCCGGGTTGTAGATCCAGGACAGGTAGTTGTTGCTGATCGCGGTGTACATGTCGGCGGTGTCGCGGCCCGCGGCGGGGACCTTGTCGGCGCACGCCGGGGTGTAGGTCTGCAGCAGGTCGGCGGCGGCCGCGCGCTGGATGAACGGCGGGAGGGTGACGGCCAAGTCGGCCTGGACGTTGGCCTTCTCCTTCTCCATGCGGGTGACGACCTCGCCGGAGCCGGACTCCACCATCTGCACCTTGATGCCGGTCTGCTTCTCGAACTCGGCGAAGCGCTTGGTGTACCAGTCGCCGAGTCCGTCGACCGAGTAGACGGTCACGGTCTTCGCGTCCGTGGTGCCGGTGAAGCCCTTCTCGGTGCAGCCGGCGGCGGCCGCGGCGGGGCTCTGCGGGCTGGTGCCGCCGGCGTTGGAGGAGCTGTCGGAGGTGCCGCCGCAGGCCGTGGCGGTGAGCGCCACCGCACCGGCCACGGCGACCGAGCCGAGGATCCGTCGCATCGGAGTGCCTTTCGGGGTTTCGGGGAGTCGTGCGTTGTCAGCCGGCCGAGCCGGCGGAGCCGGTGCGGACGAGTGCGGGCAGGTCCCGCACCGAGTCGAGGACGTGGGTGGCACCGGCCGCGGCGAGCGCCGTGCGGTCGTGGGCGCCGGTGAGCACGCCGGCCGCGATACGCGCCCCGGACCGCAGGCCGCACAGCACGTCGAAGGCGGTGTCGCCGGCGGTGGCGACCTCGCGGACGTCGTCGACGCCGAGGCGCAGGACGGCGGTCAGCACGAGGTCGGGGTAGGGGCGGCCGCGGCCGTGCTCGGTGTCGGCCGGGCACAGCACCAGGTTCGCGATGTCCTGCCAGCCGAGCGCGTCGAGGATCGCGGCCTGGGTGTCCCGGCCGAAGCCGGTGGTGAGGGCGACCTTGACGCCCGCGCCGCGGAGTTCGGCGATGGCGTCGGCGGCGCCGGGGACCGGCGCGCACGCGCCGGCCGCGACGAGCTCGCCGTATGCGGCCTCGAAGGCGGTGTTCGCGGCGCGGGCGCGTTCCTCGTCGTGGCCGAGCAGCGCGCGGAACACGCTGATCTTGCTCTCGCCCATGGTGTCGTGGACGTAGCGGAGCATGCGGTCGTAGTCCGGGGTGTCCCGGTCGACGCCGGCCGCGGCGATCGCGCGGGTGAACGCCTCGACGACGAGGCCGTCGTCGGCGACCGTCGTGCCGGCCATGTCGAGGACGACGAGCTGGGTCATGGTGGTGGGCCTTCCGGCGTGGAGCGGCGGGAGCGGGGCTGGGCGGGTCGGTCAGAGTCCGGCGCGGTTCGCGGTCTCCTCGGCGATGGCCGGCGAGCACGTCATGCCGCGGCCGCCGGGGCCGGTGACCAGCCAGGTCCCGGGGGCGACTTCGCGGCGGTGCACGATCGGGTCGCCGGCCGGGGTGGTCTGCGCGTAGACGCCCGCCCAGCGGCGGCGGACGGTGGGGAGCGGGCGGCCGAGCAGGGCTTCGGCGACCTCGACGAGGTGGTCGTAGGGGTCGTTCACCACGTCGAAGGCGAAGGGTTCGGAGTATTCGTGGGTGTCGCCGATGGTCAGCGACCCGTCGAGCCGCTGCACCATGAGGAGCTGCATCTTGTGCGCGGCGGGCACGGGGCCTTGCGGGTGGGCGGCGGCGAGCGTGTCGAGGGCGGGGCTCGTGTAGGCCGGGTAGTAGCGGAGGCTGTCGCCGTCCGCGACCGCGGTGGTGAGCGGCTCGTCGAGCGGGTCGGTCTGCATCATCTGCAGCCGCACGCGGCGGACGGGGATCTCCGGTTCGAGTTCGCGCACCAGCCCGGCCAGGTTCGCGCCGGGGCACAGGAACACCGCGTCGCCGCGGTGCTCGGTGCCGTGGTCGTCGCGGACTCCGGTGCCGTCGGCGGTCAAGCCGCGGACTTCGCGGCCGGGCAGCCAGGTGTAGCGGCCGGTCGCGGCGAGGCGGGCGCGCAGCGCGGGCAGGGCGACGCGGGATTCGACGGCGCCGTCGTTCGCGCACCACAGCGCGGCTTCGAAGGTGCCGCGCAGCGCCGGGTTGAGCGTGCGGGCCTCGGTGGTACTGAGCACCTTGAAGCCGCGTTCCCCCGCGTCGGGCAGCGTCAGCGCCGCTTCCGCGACGGCGACTTCCTCGGTGTTGCGGCACACGGTGAGCGAGCCGGCCGGGCGGAAGCCGACGCCGGGCACGTCCGCGCCGATGCGCTCCCACAGTTCGCGGGCGCGCACGGCGGTGCGCAGTTCGGCGCCGACGGCGCGGCCGCCGACCCAGACCAGGCCGAAGTTGCGGACCGAGGCGCCGCGGGCCTCGGCCTCGCGCTCGAGGTGCACGACTTCGTGGCCGCGGGCGACCGCTTCCCACGCGTGCATCGTGCCGAGCACGCCTCCCCCGACCACGACGATCCGCACCTTGCGCCTCCCGGCAGTTCACGGGGACACCCGCACGGCTGCGGCGTCCCGGCTGGACGGTGACCAGCGTGGGCGCGGCCGGTGCCGGACAGGCGGAGGCGGTGTGGCGCTCGAGTGAACAGCCCGTTAAGGTCCGGACCTGTTACTTTCTCGTTATCAACGCGGGGCGGAGGCGTGACCCGTGCGGGGCTCCGCCGGGGCTGCCGGGCTCATGCGGCCCGGCTCATTGCGCGCGCAGCCGGGTGGCGAATCCGATGCGGTCGCCGCGGAAGAGCTGGCGGACCCGCTCGATCGGTACCCCGTCGGGGTCGTACGAGGTGCGCATGGTCAGCAGCATCGGCATCGCCGGATTGGTGCCGAGCAGCAGCGCCTCGCGGGGCGCGGCCAGCACGGTCTCGACGGTCTCGTCGGCTTCGGCGAACACCACGCCGAGGTCGTCCTGAAGGCAGCGGTACAACGATTCTTCGGGACGCAGCACCTCGAGCAGCCGCGGGAACCGGTCGAGCGGCAGATAGGTGCTCTCCAGCCCTATCGGTTCGCCGTCGGCGAGCAGCACGCGCTCCAGGTGCACCGTCAGATCACCCGTGCGGAGGGCGAGCCGGCGCGCCAGGTCGGGCTGGGCGACGTGGTGTTCGAGGGTCACCGTGCGGCGGCCGGGTGTCATGCCCATCGAGCGCACCGATTCGGTGTAGCTGGCGAGGGTGAGCGGCTGGACGAGCTTGGGCGGGGCGACGTAGGTGCCGCGGCCGCGGGCGGAACGCAGCCGCCCTTCCATGATCAGCTCGTTGATCGCGGCGCGGACGGTGCTGCGGGCGACTTCGTACTCCGCGGCGAGTTCGCGTTCGGGCGGGAGCAGGGCGTCTTCGCCGAGTTCGTCCATGAGGCGGAGCAGGCGCATTTTGACGGCGTAGGACTTGGGGACGCGGCCGTGTTCGGGGACACCGTCGCGGAACGGCCGTGCGATGGCGTCGGGCCGGGCCGGGCGCACGGGGGAATCGGCCGCGTCGGCGGGCAGGTCGGCGGGCATGGGGTCGAGCCTAGGGGTCGCCGGGCCCGCGATTCCGGATCGCCGCGCGATCGGCGGCGTGGCCGCGCTCGCTCCCGTGCCCGTGCACGTGCCCGCGAGCACGCTCAGGCGATCCGGTCGGGCTCGGGTGTCTCGGGTGTCTCGGGTGTCTCGCCCGGGGCGGGATAGGTGCGCCCCTTCCACGCGGCTCCGCGGCCGCGGGCGTGCTGGATCGCCGAGTCGACGGTCATGCCGAGGTAGAGCGTCGCGGCGAAGGGCAGCAGCAGGGCCTCGTGGAACGGGCGTCCGTAGTAGACGACCATCGGGATGTACGTCGCGGTCATCAGCGCCCACGACAGCCCGCCGAGCACCATCAGCACGACGTTGCCGGTGATGGCCCCGACCAGCAGCGCGACCGGCGCGGCCAGGTAGATCAGCGCGAGCCCGACGACGGTGCCGGCCAGCAGCAGCCACGAGTGCCGCAGTTGCGCGAACGCGCTGCGCGAGACCATGCGCCACAGGTCCGCCAGGCGCGGGTACGGGCGGATGCTCGTGACGTTCACCGGGGCGCCGTCCCGTCCCGGCGGATCCGCCAGGACCAGGCGTACCCGGCCGCCGCTGTGCTTGACCGCGGTGCCGAGGCTGACGTCGTCGATCACCGCGGCGCGGATCTCCTCGATGCCGCCCGCGCGGGCCAGCGCGTCGCGGCGCACGAGCACGCAGCCGCCGGCCGCGGCCGCGGTGCGGCGGCGGGGGTCGTTGACCCGGCGGAACGGGAACAGCTTGGCGAAGAAGTACACGAACGCGGGCACGACGACCCGCTCCCACCGGGTGTCGACGCGCAGCCGCGCCATCACCGACACCAGCGCGAACGGGCCCGGGTAGGTGCGCGCCATGAGCCGCGCCGCGGGTCCGGTGCCGATGACGTCGTAGTCGACGCGGGCGTCGGCTTCGGTGACCAGGCGGGTCAGGGAGTCCGGGGCGTGCGCGATGTCGGCGTCGGTGAAGAGGAAGTACTCGGGGCCGTCGTGCCCGGCGTCCGCCTCGGCGGTCTCGACGCCGTGCCGCAGCGCCCACAGCTTGCCGGTCCAGCCGGGCGGCGGCGGGCCGGGAGTGGTGACGGTGAGCGGCAGCCGCGCGTCGGGGGCCGCGCCCAGCGAGCGGGCGAGGTCGCCGGTGCCGTCGGTGCTGCCGTCGTCGACCAGGATCACCCGGGCCGGGCCGGGGTAGTCCTGCGCGAGCAGTGTCGGCAGGGACCCGGCGAGGATGTCCGCCTCGTCGCGGGCGGGCACGACGATCACCACCGGCGGCGGATCTTCGGGGCGCAGCAGCCCACGCCCGCCGAGCCGTTCCCCGGTGCTCCAGAAACCGCCGTGGAACCGGGCGAGGTATACCCAGGCCGCGAGCGACAGACCGGCGGCCACCGCGAGGATCATCACGAGCACATCCACCCGGACAGCCTGTCAGCCCGAGCGCGCGGGCGCGAGGATCCGGCGCCTCGTCCGACCCCCGCCGCGGGGCCTGGCGCGCGCTTCCCCCGCCCGGCCGCTCCGGTGACGCCGTCCGGCGGCCGACACCTAGGGGGTGGCCGATGCCGCGGGTGTGCACTCCGCCGCCCGGGACGCCGCCGTTCGAGGTTCCGGTCACCCGGTTGCCGGGCGCAGTGTGCCGCCGCCCGGGGGAAACGGCGCGGGGGGTTGAGCCGGACGGCTCACACCCCGTTCACGAGTGCGGGTGAATCAGATGGTAATCACTCAAATGCGCTCAAGCTGGTGGGGTTTGCCGCCGAAGACATCCGGGCGGGGGTACTGGAGCGGCCGCGCGTGGCCGATGGCCACCGGGCCAGAAGGGCGGTGCCTGTCATGGGTGACACCACGTCCAAGTCCTGGGGACAGGGCTATCCGGTCGGAACACGCGTCCGGGTACAGGTAGGCCTGAGCGCGGGGCAGCTCGGCGAGGTGGCGAACGTCTACGGTGACGCCCACCGCCCGCCGGTGGCCCCGTTCCGCTGGTACGGCGTACGCCTCGCCAACGGCCTGCGCCCGCTGTACCGGCACGACGAACTCAAGCCGGTGCACTGAACCCAGGCAACGGACCCGGGCCGACCCCGCGGGTTTCCCTCAGGGTCCGGGCGCGCGGAGCATCGCCGCGACGACCCGGACCAGGTCGGCCCGGAACGCCTCACCGGGCACCGGGCGCGCACGTCCGCTCTGGACGTGCCGCGCCCGGTCCGCGAAGGCCGCCCCCACCAGCATGACCATCAGCTCGACGCGCTCGTTGGCGAGCGCGTCGGGCAGCCCGTCGGCCACCAGCAGCACGGCGACCTGGGTGAACAGCCCCCACAGCGCGCCGCCGGCCAGCGCCTCGTGCGCCTGCCCGTCGCGGAAACCGGTGCCGTGCGCCACCTGGCCGACGATCCGCAGGCAGTCCCGGCCGCTGTCGTGCGCCAGCTCGGACGCCTCGGCCTCCACGTAGGCGCGGACCAGTGATGTGAGGTCGCTCGCGTCGGCATCCGCCAGCCGGGCCGCGAGAGCCGCTTCCACCCGCTCCTGGTGGGCGTCCATGATCGCCCGCCGCAGACCCGCGCGGGACCCGAAGTGGTAATGCAGCGCCGACGAGTTGGCCTGTCCGGCGCGCTCGGTGATGTCCCGGGTGCGGGCCCCGTCGACACCCTGCTCGGCGAACAGCCGCTCGGCCGCGCGCATCAGGCACGCGCGGGTCTCCGCCGCGGAAGGTCTTGTCGTCGTCGCCATGCTCGGATATTAATCGGTTCCATTACCTAATGGAGTCGATTAACAAGCTCCGGTGCCCGCGCCCGGCGCCCTCCGCCCGGTGCGGGCGGGGCAACCCCGGAGCGGGCCTGAGGAAGGACCCGGCATGGTCAAGCTCGGCATGATGGCACCGTTCGCGGACGGGTTGGTGACCTCCGGCGGATTCCTCCGCGACCTCGCCGGGACGCTCGAGGAATGCGGCGTCGAGTCGGTGTGGACGGTCGAGCACGTGGTGATCGCCGAGGAGTACGAGCCGCTCTACCCGTACTCCGCCTCCGGCCGCACCCCCAGCGGCGGCACCCACGTGCCCATGCCGGACCCGCTGGAGACCATCGCCTTCCTCGCGGGCGCGTCCCGCACGCTGCGCTTCGGCACCGCGATGGTCGTCGCGCCGCTGCACAGCCCGGTCGTGCTGGCCAAGCGCGCGGCGACCATCGACCGGCACTCGGACGGCCGGCTGATGCTCGGCCTCGGCATCGGCTGGCAGAAGGAGGAGTACGCGGCCGTCGGCGCCTCCTACTCCGACCGCGGCCGCCGCCTGGAGGAGTGCGTCGGCGCCATGCGCGCCCTGTGGGCGGACGCACCCGCGTCGTACTCCGGCAAGCACGTCTCCTTCGAGCGCCTCAACTCGCTGCCGCGCCCGGAATCCGGCGCCGTCCCGGTGGTGCTCGGCGGCAACAGCGACCCGGCGGTGCGGCGCGCCGGGCGGATCGGCGACGGCTGGTTCCCGTACACGATCACCGCCGAGGACTTCGCGACCCAGGCGGACCTGCTGCGCGCCTCGGCGGCGGACGCCGGGCGGGACGCGGCGGACGTCGAGATCACCGCGTGGCCGGGCAGCTGCGACCGGGAGCGGGAGCACGACCCGGCGTGGGTACGGCAGTTCGTCGAGCACGGCGCGTCCCGCCTGGTCATCGCCCCCCGCATCGCGGGCGACGACGGCCTGCTGGGCCCGCGCGGCCTCGACGCGCTGCGCGACCAGATCGCCCGGTACCGCGACGAGGTCCTGGAGAAGCTGTGAGCGACGTGCGGATCCTCGACACCGTCGTGCTCCGCGGAGCCGATGCCGACGCGTGGACGGCGGCCTGGCGGCAGGACTATCTTCCCGGAGCGGTGCGGCGCGGCCTGACCCTGGTGGAAAGCTGGCGCGAGCATGTGGACACCGATGCGATCGCCGTCCACACCCTGTGGAAACTTCCCGGCGCGAAAGCCTTCTTCGGCATGCGCGCGGCAGCCGGCGCGGACCCCGCGGTAGCCGCGTTCTGGGCGGACACCGACGCGCTCGCGGTGCGCCGCACCCGGCACGTCGGTCTCGTCGACACACCGGAGGTGACCGCATGACCCGCTGGGTGGCTTTGGCCGCGGCCGACGTCCCGATCCCCGCGGGCACGGTGGGCGGCCCCGACCTGCCGGGCAGCGTCGGCGGCCTGGGCGCGACGTGGGACTCCGTCGGCGAGCGGGCCCCGGAAGGCGCGGCGGAAGCCGTCGCCCTGCAGCCGGTCGGCGCACGGCAGGTGCCCCTGGACGGACGGCGGCTCAAGCGCACCCTGCTGCTGTCGGTACACCCCGGGACCCCGGACGAGACCGTCCGCCGGTTCGAGGCCGACGTGATGGCGATGCCCGACCACATCACCACGATCCGCAGCTGGGCCCTGAGCCGTGTCGCCACGCCGGGCTCGGTGTGGACGCACGTGTGGGAGCAGGAGTTCGCGGACGTCGCGGGGCTGACGGGCGAGTACCTGATGCATCCATACCACTGGACATACGTGGACCGCTGGTTCGACGGCGAGATGCCGGGGTCGATCGTGGCACCGAAGCTGGCGCACGTGTTCCGGTGGGCGGACGGCCCGGTGCTCTGACGTACGGCGCGGATCCGGCGGGCACGCCGCCGGATCCGCGGACGCCTCCGGATCAGCCCCCGAAGGCGGGCAGCTCGTGGACGTGCGCCCGGCCGGACGGCAGCGCTTCGCGGGCGAGCGCGCCGAGATGCAGGTGGTGGGTGAACACCATGATCTGGAAGGTGTCCGCCATCGCGTCGAGTACGCGCAGCAGTTCGCTCGTGCGCCCGTCGTCGAAGGTCATGGCGATGTCGTCGAGGACGAGCGGCATCGCGCGGTCGGCGTCGGCGTAGCGGTCGAGCGTCGCCAAGCGCAGGGCCAGGTAGAGCTGGTCGCGGGTGCCTTCGCTCATCGCTTCGACGCCGACGGCGTCGCCGTTCTCCTCGGCACCGGCGCGGCGGGCGGTGAGGACGTGGCCGCCCTTCTTCGCCTCGGTGTCCACGACCAGGCGGGTGAAGCGGCCGCCGGTGAGGGCGGTGAACAGTTCTTCGGCGCGGCGGAGCACGGGGCCCTGGTTGTCGCGGCGGTACTCCTCGATGCAGCGGCGCAGGACTTCGCGGGCGAGTTCGACGCGGACGTACTGCTCGACGTCGGCGCCGAGTTCCGCGGTCTGCGCGGAGACCTCCTCGAGCGCGGCAGCGGCGCGGGCGGAGTCGTCCATGCCGGCGAGGACCTGGCGGGCCTTGCCGAGTTCGGTGGCCTGCACGTCGTAGGCATCCTGCGCGCGGTCGACGTGGGCGGCCAGTTGCAGGAGTTCGGCGTCGAGTTCGGCGGCCGACCAGCCTTCGGCGTCGCGTTCCAGTTCGGCGATCGGCGTTCCGGCCTCACGCAGCAGCCGGTCGGCCTCGGCGAGCTGCCCGGTCGCCTCGCGGAGCCGGACGGTACGGGCGACCGCCTCCCGCAGCGCCGCCTCGTCGGCCACCCCGGCGGTGGCCACCAGCGCGGCGAGTTCCGTCGCGGCGTCCGCGGCCACCGCCTCGCCGTTCTCGATACGGCGGCGCAGCTTGTCGGCCTGCGCGGTCAGCAACTGCCGGGTGTCGCGGGCGGTGCGCGCCGCGGCGAGGGCCGCGTGATGCTCGGCGAGCTGGACGAACCGGGCCTCTCCATCAGCCGGTTCGGCACCCCAGGCGGTGGTCACCAGCGTCGTGAGCCGCCGGTCGAAGTCGGCGACCCGGGCGGCGGCGGCGTCGCGGCGGCGGGTGGCCTCGGCCAAGGCGTCGGCGTCGCGGGCGACCGTGGCGAGCGTCTCCACCGCGGCGGCGAGCGCGTCGGGGTCGTGGCCGTCGAGTCCGAGGCCGCCGACCACGTCGGCCCAGGCGGTTTCCCACGCGGCCCGGGCGGCTTCGGCACGGCGGACGTCGTCGCGGGCCTCGTCGCGTTCGTCGAGCGCGGTGCGTTCGGCGGCTTCGGCGCGGCCGCGCTCGCGGAGCGCTTCGGCGGCGGCGTCGATCCGCAGGTCGGCGAGACCGGACAGCTCGCGCAGGGCGGTGGCCTCGGTCGGCTCCCCGGCGTTCTCCAGTTCGGCGCGGAACCGGGCGACGAGCGCGGATTCCTCCTCGCGGAGCGCGTCCAGGGCGTGCCGGGACGCGCGGGCTTCCTCGATCAGGGCGGCCAGGTCGCGGACGCCGTCGGCGAGTTGCGGGGCCGCGGCGGGCTCGGGTGGGACGACGCCGCTCGGCTCCCACAGGGCGGCCCAGTGCGCGGCCAGTTCGTCCCGGGTCCGGACGACGTCCGCAACGTCGGCATCGTGGGTGGCGAGGCGCTCGGTGTCGCGTTCGATCGCGATCTCCAGGTCGACGCGGCGCAGCGAATCGGCGGCGTGCTCGCGGATCCGGTCGGCGAGCTTGTCGGCGTGCAGAACGGACTGCCGGTAGGAGGCCTTGAGTTCGTCGGTCGGCTGGGCCGCGGCTTCGAGATCGGCCCACCAGCCGTCGCGTTCCTCGCGGGCCGCGTCGAGTTCGGCGGGTGTCGGCGGAGCGGTGCCGCGCAGCAGCTTCTGCAGGTCCTCGCGAGCCTTGTCCAGGCGTTCGGCGGTCTCCGCGCGACGGGTGGCGAGCGTTTCCTCGCGGCCGCGGAGGGTGTCGAGCGCGGCGCGGTGTTCGTCGATCTGCTCGCGGGCCGGGAGCGGGAGCCGCACGACGGCATCGTCGTCGAGGCCGGTCAGGCCGTGGCGGGCGCGCAGGGCGTCGCACTTCGCCCGCCGGTCGGCGACCTGCTGTTCGGCGCGGGTCAGATCCCCGGCGAAGCCTTCGGGGACCGCATGCAGCAGGGCTTGCAACGCGGCGGCGTCCGCCGCCGACGGAGCCTCGGCCAGCGCGGCCCGCGCGGCGTCGAGCTTGGCGGCACGCCGGGTTTCCTGCTCCAGCGCGGCGGCCAGCGCGGTGTCGTGGCCGGCGAGGTCGCGGCGCAGCGCGGCGATGCGGTCGACGGTGGCCTTGTCGATGCGGTAGGCGCCCGGGTCGTCGAGCGTGCGTCCGGGGCGGACTCCGTCGAGGAGTTCCTCGGCGGCGCGCCGCTGTGCCCAGAGTTCCTCTTCGGCCAGGCCGATCTGTTTCTCGGCCTCGCGGATCGCGCTGACCTCGGCGGACAGGGCTTCCAGCGGGTCGGCGTGGTCGAGGTGCGCGGTGTCGGCGGGCAGGGCGCCGAGGTCGGCTTCGGTGTCGAGGAGCGCGGCGCGGTCGTGGGCGGATTCGTCGGCGGCTTTGCGGAGCCGGGCGGTGACCCGGTCGAGTTCGTCGACGAGGTTGTCCGGGACGGTGCTTCCGGAGCCCGCGAGGTCTTCACGGGCGGCGCGGAGTTCGCGGCGCTGTTCGAGCTGCGGCAGTGCCGCGCGCACCCGGACGAGGGCGGCGTGTCGGGCCCGGATGTCGCGCAAATCGCTTTCCAGGCGCGCGTGTTCTTCCTCGGCGCGGGTGACGGCCTTTTCGGCGGCGGCGAATTCGCGCGGTTCCAGGGCGAGGTTGCGGACTTCGCGCTGGAGTTCGGTGATCCGTTTGGTGCCGTGGTTGATGCGGGGCTTCTGGCCGCCCTTGAGCCAGAGCGCCGCGGAGTCCTTCTGGAGCGTGTCCTGCACGTCGGCGAGGCGGCTGCTGGACCGCGACTCGAAGAGGGCGCGGCCGACGTCGCCCTTGCCGTCGAGCAAGTCCTGCCCGCCGCGCCGGAGTTCCGCGTGGTCGAGGGCGAAGACGCCGGCGAACTCGTCGGCGCCGACGTCGGCGAGCGCGCGGACGAGTCCGCGTTCGTCGAGCGGCGTGCCGTCGGGCGCGCAGAGCGGGTTCTTGCGGCGCTTGTGGCGGACGATCTCCAGGGGCGCGCCGTGCGCGTCCCTGATCAGCGCGCCCAGGCGGAGTTCGGCGAGCGGGTGCACGAAGCCGTACGGACTGCGTTCGCCGATGCCGTACAGGAGCTGGCCGATGGCGTGCCGGGCTGTGGACTTGCCCGCCTCGTTGGGGCCCGCGATGACATGCACGCCGGGGGCGGACAGGTCGAGGGTGCGGTCGGTGAAGCAGCCGAAGGCGAGCAGGTCGAGCCGGTCGATCCTCACGCGTCCCCTCCCGGGCGGGCGCCGCCGCCGAGCATGGCGGCGAGCAGGTCGACCGCTTCGTCGAAGACCCGGCTCCGCCAGGCCGGGTCGTCCACGCCGGTGCCGTCGCCGTCGGCCGCACCGCCGGCGCCGCGGAGTCCGGGCAGGCCGCGCACGAGCTTTTCCAGGGCCGCCGAATCGCCGCCGAGGGCGGCGGCGGTGCGCCGCAGGTCGCCGAGCAGCGCGGTGGTGTCGGCGGCGTCCTCGTCGGCGGTCACGCGGGAGGTGGCGACGCGGATCCGTTCGACCCAAAGGTCGTCCATGTCGATGGCCGCGGCGCGGAGTTCGTTGTCGATGCGCTCCCGGTCGCGCCACAGGAGTTCGTGGGCGTCGGAGGTGCCGGTGAAGCTGATGCGCACCGCGAGCGGGCGGCCGTCGGCGTCGCGCGTGGCGCCGCGCATGGCCTGCTCGGCGAGTCCCAGGACGCCGCTGTCGTCGGACACGCCGGAGACGTCGACGTGGAGGTGTTCCCAGCGGACCGCGTCGAGGTCGTGGTGGCGGACGTCGGGGTCGCCGCCGCCGACGGTGATCAGCGTCGCGCCCTTGGGGCCGGTCTCGCGGGCGTGGCGGCCTTGCAGGTTGCCGGGGAACACGATCCACGGGTCGCCGGCCCGGACGACGGTGCGGGCGTGGATGTGGCCGAGCGCCCAGTAGTCGTAGCCGCGGGCGGTGAGGTCTTCGACGCGGCACGGCGCGTACATGTCGTGGCCTTCGGCGCCCTGCAAGGCGGTGTGCAGCAGGCCGACGTTGAAGTAGCCGTCGCGGGCCTTGGGGTATTCGGCGGCGAGGTTGTCCTGGATGTCGCGGTCGGCGAAGCCCTGGCCGTGCACCGCGATCCCCAGCTCGTGGTCCTCGACGGTCTCCGGACGGGCGGTGGAGAACCGGTGCACGTTGGCGGGGAGCCGGAGTTCCTTGGTGATCTTGCTCTGCGCGTCGTGGTTGCCCGCGACCATGTAGACCCGGATGCCGGCGTCGCGCAGCCGCTGCATCTGCGCGGTGAAGTACAGGCCGGTGCGGTAGTCCTTCCAGTCGCCGTCGTAGACGTCGCCGGCGAGGAGCAGGGCGCCGACGTCCTCGGCGAGCGCGAAGTCGACGAGGTTCGCGAGCGCCTCGCGGGCGGCGCCGCGGAAGACGTCGACCGGAGCCCCCGGATACCGGGACAGCCCGCGCAGCGGGCTGTCGATGTGCAGGTCGGCAGCGTGCAGCAGTTTCATCCGGCCGCTGACCCTCCATCCGGGCGGTTGATCGGCAAGTCACCCAGGATAGATGGCCGCGCGGACGGGACCGGGCGGATCAGGGAATCTCGATGCGGGTGCCGGCGAGGAGCCGGTCCGGGTCGGGGCCGATGGCGTCGCGGTTCATCTCGTAGAGCGCGGGCCAGCCGCCGGCCACGTCGAACCGGGCGGCGAGGCCGGACAGCGAGTCGCCGGGCTGGACGACGTAGGTCGTGGTGATCGGCACGGAGTAGAGGTCGAGTTGGCGCGCGCACTGCGGCCATGCGCCCCAGCCCTGCATGCGCAGGATCTTCTCGGCGACGGTGATCTGCTCGCGGCGGGTCGCCTGGTGCGGGAGGGGCGCATAGTCCGTGCCGCCCGCTTCGTCCCAGGTGGAGGGCTGGATCTGCAGGCCGCCGTAGTAGCCGTTGCCGGTGTCGATGTCCCAGCGTCCGCTGCTCTCGCACATCGCCAGGCGGTCCCAGACGGTGTCGGAGACGGCGTGGGCCGGGGCGGCCGCCAAGCCCCCGGCGAGCAGGGCGAGGACGGTGGCGGCCGTCGCGTGGACCGAAGATCGGACAATCCGTCGATACATGGTGCTCGACGCTAGGGAACTGGCGCGACAATACGGACTATTGGCATCAAACCACGCCGATCAGTCACTCATCCGGCGCACTTCAGCCCCACCGCACCGCACCGCGTGTTGCCGCGGCGGCGGTCAGCCGCCGAGGCCGCCGATCAAGTCCGACGGAATTCCACTCGGCAGCAAGTCCGTCGGCAGGCCGCCGCCCGGAAGCAGGTCGCTGGGCAGGCCGCTGGGCAGCCCCGGGATCTGGTTGCCAGGCGTCTTCGACTTCTCGGGTGTGCCGTCCCCGCCGTCGTCCTTGGTGGCCAGGATGACGCCGGTCACGATGGCCGCGACCACAACGAGCGCCAGTACCAGCGTGATCAGCGGGCTGCGGCCCGAACGGCGCGGCGGCTGCGGGTTGTACGGGTCGCCGTAGGGCTGCTCGCCGTACTGCGGCGCACCGCCTGGCTGCGCTCCGTACGGCTGCGGCCCGTACGGATCCTGGCCCGGGTACTGCCCCGGCCCCGACCCGGAGCCGGGCGCGCCGTACGGCCCCGGTGCCGGATTCCCGCCCTGGCCTTGGCCGCCTTGGCCCTGGCCGTGCGGCTGCTGTCCGTAAGGCTGCTGCCCGTAGGGCGACTGGCCGTACGGCGGTTCCTGCTGCGACACGATTCCCACTCCCCCACGGCGTCCGGTCCTGCGCTTGCCCGCTACGCCATGCTGTCACGAACACGTCCGCCGCGGCTGGGTAAAGCCCGGACCGCGAGCCCGAGTTGCGGCATCGGTACTGTTGGCCGGATGCGCGACCTGACGGATCATCGGATCGGGTCCCGGCAGGTCCCCGCCACCGTCCTGGGCCTCCTCGCGGCCGCCGCGGCCGCCGTCCTCGCGGTGCGTTCCGCACCGGTGCGCGACGGAATCGACACCGCTCCCCTGGTCTTCGCCGCCATCGCCGGCGTGTGCGCGGACGCACTCGGCCGCACCCCGCGCCGGGTGCGCGGCCTCGCCACCGGCATCGCCGCGGCCTTCGACCCCGTCGCGCTCGCCGCGCTCCCCCTGCTGTGGTTCACCGGCCGCCGCCGCGCCGCCCTGCTCGGCACCGGTGCGGCCGCCGCCACCGTGCTGCCCCTGGCCGCCGTCGACGGACTGCCCGGATCGTCCTGGCGCCCGCTGCTCACCGACCGCTACCTCGCCGGGGACACCCCCGACGCGTCGGTGCACGGCATGCTCCTGCGCATCGCCGGGGAATACGCGCACGGCATCACCGGCGCCGACACCCCCGCACTCACCGCCGCGGCCCTGCTGTTCGGTGCCGCCGCCGGCGTGCTCGCCCTGCGCCGCGCGGCGCGCTTCCACGCCGACGGGCAACCGCTGCTCGCGATCGCCGTCGCGGCGTGCGCGGGGATCGCCGCGCTGCCGGTGTCCTGGTCGTACGAACTCCTGTGGCTGCCGCTCGCCCTCGGCGGCCGCCTGGGCACCCGCCCCGAAGAGCGCCCCGTCTGGCCCGTGCTGATCCTCACCGCGCTCGCGGTGCCCGCGGACGCCATCGACCCGCGCATCGACGCGAACCTGTCCACCGTGCTGGGCAACGTCCCCACGCTGGTGGCCGTCGCCGCGGCGTGCGCACTGCCGTTCCGCTCCCGCGCCGACCCGCACTGGGGGCTGCGCCGCGCCGAGCCCCCGCCCGCCGGACGCCGCGCGCTGCTGCCCTCGCTCGCCCGGCCGGTGACGCGCCCCAACCTGCTCCTCGAACTGCTGCTGATCCGGGCCGGCTACTGGATCTACCAGAACATCCGCGGCGACCTGCGGACGAGCATCCCCCACCAGCGCGACCAGGCGATCGACAACGCCGACCTGGTCATCGACGTGGAGCGGTTCTTCCGCTTCAACTTCGAACCCGCGGTCAACCGGCTGGCCCTGAAGTCGACCCGGCTGTTCGAGCTGATGCTCGACTACTACCGGGAGCTGCACTACACGGTGCCCGTCGCGGTCCTGGCGTGGCTCTATATATGGCACCCCACGCGCTACCGCACCGCACGCACGGTGCTGGCCTTCACGACCGGCCTCGCCCTCGTCGGGTTCTGGCTGTTCCCGCTGTGCCCGCCGCGGCTGTACCCGGGCAGCGGCATGGTCGCGTCCCTGCCGGACGGGCCGCGCAGCTACATCTTCGCCACGCAGCTCATCAACAGCTACGCCGCGATGCCGTCGCTGCACATCGGCTGGGCGCTGTGGTGCGCGGTCGCCGTGGTCTGCGTGGCCCGCTCGCGGTGGCTCAAGGCGCTCGCGGTGCTCTACCCGTGCGCGACCGCGTTCGTGGTCGTCGGCACGGCGAACCACTAGATCCTCGACGGCGTCGGCGCCGCGGCCGCGGTAACCGCCGCGGTGTTCCTCCAACAGGCGCTCACCGGGCGGCGGCTGCGCGACGACGTGCCCGCTTTCCAGGCCAGGCTCGGTACCGCACCGGTCCCCGCACCCCGTACCGCCGCGGCGCGGCCGGGCGAACCGGGGACACGCCCGGCGGAATCCGCCGCGGCAGGCAAAACGGACTAAGGCTTCGGCAAGGTTTTCACCAAAAGTTCGAATTCGAGATCGTCCACCTGCGGACGCCCGAAACGGTCGTCGCCGTACGGGAAGGGCGACATCCGGCCGGTTTGCGCATACCCCCGGCGCACGTACCAGGCGATGAGATCGGCACGCTGCTTGATCACCGTCATGTGCATCTCGCCGCTGCCCCACTCGGCCGCCGCAATCCGCTCCGCCTCGGCCAGGACACGCCGCCCCAAACCGCCGCCCTGCCGCTCCGGGTCGACCGCGAACATGCCGAAATAGGCCACGCCTTCGGGCCGTCGCTCCAGTTGGCAGCAGCCCGCGAGCACGTCGCCGCGCAGCGCGACCAGCATCCGGCTGTCCGGCTTGGCGAGGACCTCGGCGACGCCCTCCGGATCGGTCCGCTGCCCGTGCAGCAGGTCCGCTTCGGTGGTCCATCC
This sequence comes from Yinghuangia aomiensis, assembly GCF_039542225.1. Taxonomy (NCBI): domain Bacteria; kingdom Bacillati; phylum Actinomycetota; class Actinomycetes; order Kitasatosporales; family Streptomycetaceae; genus Yinghuangia; species Yinghuangia aomiensis. Next base: position 23,739 of record NZ_BAABHS010000032.1, read on the forward strand.
GCGGCGGCTCGAATCGCCGCGGTACGCCGATTCGACGAGCGCCACCAGGGCCGGAATGTCGGTGTCCGTCGCGGTCCGGAACATGACGTCGTGCACGGTCGCGGCCCTCCAGCCTGCCGGTCCGGCGCGCCGAGCGGTTCTGCGGCACGTCCTGGTCTGGTCGAGAATACGGGGATGGCGTGTCCCGGCGGCCCCTGCTTTCCCAACCGCCGACGCGATGACATCGTGGCGGAGGCGCCCGTCCCGACGGACGCGCGACCACGTGCGGACGCCCGGGAAACGGCGGCGGCCGACCCGGACGTACCCCGCCCGGACCGGCCGATCGGATCGACCAGGAGAGACGGCACATGACTCGGACGGGGGGCAGGAACCCCGCGGACGTGCGGCGGACCAGAATTCCCCTCGCTCCGGCGGCCCTCTGGTTCCTCGCGGCCCTACTGGCGGTCCGCCAGGCGGCCCACACACTCCGCCTCCCGCCCGGCCGGCGGCTGGCGGACCTCGAGACCTGGCTCGGCACCGGCGGTGTCCTCCACCTGCCCGGGTCGCTCTACGACGGCGACGCGGTCGGGGGACCGTTCACCGGGACTCCCTTCGCCGGCCTCGTACTGCGGCCGCTGACGAAGGCCGCCGAAGAGACCCTCGGCGTCGTCTGGACCATAACGACCCTGCTGATCGTCGCCGCCGTCGGCGTGCTGGTCGCCCGGAGCGTGACCGCGACCTCGGGACGCCGCGCCCGGCTGTTCGCCGCCCCCGTGCTGATCTCGCTGATGTTCCTGTCGCTGCCGGTGCGCGGCAACCTGACCCTGGGCCAGATCAGCCTGCTTCCGGTGCTGCTCGTGCTGCCCGCGTGCCTGTCCCGCGAACCGGGCCGGGCCGCCGGGGTCGCGGCAGGCGTCGCGATGGCGCTCCAGCCGGTCATGCTGCTCTTCGCGCCGTTCCTGTGGCTGACCGGGCGGCGCAACGCCGCGCTGACGTCCGCGGGCACCTTCGCCGCCGGAACCGCGCTGGCCTGGGCCGCGCTTCCCGACGACTCGCTGACCTACTGGGTCCACCACATCGCGGGCGCCGGACTCGGCGGACCCGCCGACGCCCTGGCCAACCAGTCGCTGCACGGGCTGCTGCTGCGGATCGGCCTCACCGGCCCCGCCGAATACGCGGTGCTCGCGGCCCTCGCCGTGCCGCTCGTCTGGTTCGGCCTCAAGCGCGCGGTGACGTACGCCCGCGACGACCAGGCCGTCCTGGCCGCCGCCATCGTCGGCTGCCTCGTGGTCGCGGTGTCGCCGATGTCGTGGCAGCACCAGCAGCTGTGGGTCCTGCTCGCCGCCGCGGGCCGGCTGGGCAGGGGCCGCGCCGACCGCATGGTGTGGCCGCTGCTCGCCGCCGCGGTAATGCTCTTCCACAGCGACGAAATACTGCCGGGCAACCTCGCCGTGACGCGGACGATCGCCGACAACTCGCCGCTGCTGCTCGCCGTGCTGGCCGCCGTCGCGATGCCGTTCCTGCTCCGGTCCTCGCCGCACTGGGTCGCCACGATGCCGGAGCTGGCCCCCGCCCGGACGCCGGGGCGGCGCATCCCGCTGCTCCCGGACGGCCTGCGGGTGCTGTCGAAGCCCAACCTGATCCTGGAACTGATCCTGATCCGGGTCGGCTACTCCTTCTATTCGTTCATCCGCGCCTCGGTCCCCGACCAGCGCGCGACCGCGGAGGAGCACGGCCGCCAGGTCATCGGCGTGGAGAAGGCGCTGCACATCGACATCGAGCGCAGCCTCAACCACTTCACCGCGAAGGTCGACTGGCTCAAGTCGTTCACCGGCTTCTTCTACGAGACGTTCCACTTCCTGGTCCCGCTCAGCCTGCTGGCCTGGCTGTACATCACGCGCCCCGCGCAGTACCGCTCGGCGCGCACCGTGCTGTGCGTCGCCACCGCGACCGGCCTCGTCGGGTTCTGGCTGTACCCGCTCGCGCCGCCGCGCCTGATGCCCGGCTTCGGCTACATCGACACCGTGCACGGCCCGCAGGACCTGGCCAACCCGGACTTCGGCGCGCTCACCCAGATCTCCAACCAGTACGCGGCCATGCCGTCCCTGCACGTCGGCTGGGCGCTGTGGTGCGGCCTGGTGATCTTCGCGCTGGCCCCGCGCCGGTGGATGCGGGCGGCCGGGCTGCTCTACCCGCTCACCACGACGTTCGTGGTCATGTCGACGGCGAACCACTACATCCTGGATGCGGTCGGCGGCGTCGTGGTCATCTCCATCGGCTTCGCGGTGCAATACGTGCTGACCGGGCGGAGCGCCTTCGCCGGCCCGGCCGGCGGCATCCCGGCGGCGAAGGTGCCCAACGCCCGGGACCGCCGCGGCGACCCCGACGGCACCAACGATCCGGACGGTCAAGACACGCCATGGTTCCGCCGGAGGATTCGGCAGCTCTCCACAAAATGACGGGGGTAACCCGGGTGGCAACCCAAGGCATTGCCAAGCCTTTGCCCGGCCCACCCGCATCTCCCCGCCCGGTCGAGCGGTAGGCACTGTGCCGTTCCCGTAATGGGATCGGCATCTGCTGCAACCGATGAACCGATGTTCGACCGTGAGGAGCACGATGTCCCCCAAGACGCGCCGCGTGGCCCGGACCGCTTTGCTGATCGCCGCGGCGGGTGTGGTGCCGCTGATGGGCGCTGCGTCGGCCCACGCCGCGGACAACCCGCTCGGCGGCCTCGGCGGGCTGAACGGGCTGACCGCCCCGGACCCCTCCACGGTCACCGACCAGCTCCCGGGCGCCACCAACGCGGTCGGCCACTCGGCCGAGTCGGCGGGCAAGACCGTCGACAACGCGCTGCCCGCCGCCACGGAGGCCACCCAGGCCGCCCCCGCCGGGCAGCCCGCGGCGGCGGCACCCGCCGCGGGCACCCCCGTGGAGGCTCCGGCGCACGTCCAGTCGCCGATCGGCGCCCCCGCGGCGGCCACCTCGGCGCTCGGCGGGCTGGGCGGCCTCGGCGGTCTGTAATCCCCCTTCCGTCGGCCCGGCCCCGCTTCGGGGCCGGGCCGACGGCATGTGCAGGACCGGAAACGCCCGGCGCGGCATCCGGGGGATCATCCGGAGGAAAAACGCATGCAACCCTCCGCGTTCGGGGTGCGTCGTACGTACCGTCCGCTCCATAGGCCGGACATTCGGGGGCATCCGGGGAGGGGCGCCCGCCGAACGACGGTGATGCAGGCGGCCGGCGCACGGTTTCGGCGGTGCGGCGGCATGTGGGGGAGAATGTTGCGTGATGCCGGTATTTCGCGGCGTACTGCCGAGTGAGTACGGAACCCCTCTGGTACTCCGTACGGCGTATAGGGCATCCTCCTTGCGGATGACGACGATTACATCTGTGTGCTCACGAGCAGACAGGCTGTTGCGTCCTACGCTCGTAGCGTCCGCAGAATCGCGGACAAATCCCCCGCCCGGTCCGGTAAGCCGCGGATCCCGCGGGACGTCGCCCTGCCGGCACGCCCGCTTTGAGGAGCTGTCCCCCATGAACCTCCACCAGCCTCACGCCCTTGGCACCGAGGTGAGGGCATGAGCAGCAGCAAACCCTCCTGCGAGCCGACAACCCGCGCGGACCGCGTCCAGTACGCCGCGTCCCGGGTGCTCATCTGGTACCTGCGGCTGGTGGCGACGTTCGACCTGCTGTCCGCGATCATGGTGCCGCTGCGCAACCGCGTCCGGCACCACAACTCCGGCGAGTACTTCACGCCGTTCCTGCTGACCACCAGCTTCACCACGGCGTCGCTGGCGACCTTCCTCGCGGTCATGCTGAACCGCCGCAAACGCGTCGCGTGGATGTTCACCGCGATCCTGATGCTGCCCACCTTCGCGCTCTACGTGTGGGTGCTCGCGGCGCTGCCCGACTTCCGGCAGCACCCGTTCAACTGGATCTCCGCCGGCATCACGCTGATCCCGGTGATCGCGCTGGCGCTCGGCCGCCGCGAGTTCTACGCCCGCGGCGAGCACGGCAACGTCTTCAAGGCCGGCGCGGTCGCCCTGACCGGACTGGCCCTGATCGTCGGCCTCGGCACCGTCCTCGTCTCGCTCACCGACAAGATCGGCGAGGCGTCGGTCGGCACGAAGATCCGGTACACGATCCTGCGGCTGTTCACGCTCGCCCGCGACGCCGAGTTCGACAGCAAGATCCTGGTCCCGCGCGCCACCGACATCGTCATCAACGTCGCCGCGACGCTCCTGTTCCTCCTCGTGCTCTACGTCCTCTTCCGCGCTCCCAAGGGCACCGAGCTGCTGCGCGCCGAAGACGAAGTCCGGCTGCGCGAGTTGCTCGACAAGTGGGGCGAGCGCGACTCGCTCGGCTACTTCGCCCTGCGCCGCGACAAGGCCGTCATGTGGTCGCCGAGCGGCAAGGCCGCGGTCGCCTACCGCGTGGTCGGCGGGGTGTCGCTGGCGTCCGGCGACCCGATCGGCGACCCGGAGGCCTGGCCCGGCGCCATCGAGCCGTGGCTCGAGGAAGCCCGCGAGAACGCGTGGGTCCCGGCCGTGATGGGCGCCAGCGAGGAAGCCGGCACCATCTACGCCCGGCACGGCCTCGACGCGCTCGAACTCGGCGACGAGGCGATCGTCGAGGTCGACGAGTTCAGCCTCGACGGCCGCGCGATGCGGGTGGTCCGGCAGGCGTACAACCGGGTGAAGCGCGCCGGGTACACGACGCGCATCCGCCGCCATGAGGACATCCCGATAGCGGAAATGAGCGAGCTGCTCGACCTCGCCGACCACTGGCGGGACGGCGAGACCGAGCGCGGCTTCTCGATGGCGCTGGGCCGCCTCGGCGACCCGGACGACGGCCGCTGCCTGATGGTCGAGTGCACCGACGGCGAGGGCAAGCTGCGCGCGGTGCTGAGCTTCGTGCCGTGGGGCCCGCACGGGATCTCGCTGGACCTGATGCGCCGCGACCGCGAGTCGGAGAACGGCCTGCTGGAGTTCATGATCCTCGACGTGATCGCGCAGGCGAAGCAGTTCGACGTCGAGCAGATCTCGCTGAACTTCGCGATGTTCCGCTCGGTCTTCGAGCGCGGCTCGAAGCTCGGCGCCGGCCCGGTGCTGCGGCTGTGGAAGGCCGTGCTGACGTTCTTCTCGCGCTGGTGGCAGATCGAGTCGCTGTACCGGGCGAACGCCAAGTACCGGCCGATCTGGGAGCCGCGCTACCTGTGCTTCCGCAAGGCCAGCGAACTGCCGCGCATCGGCCTGGCGTCGGCGCGCGCGGAGGGCTTCCTCGAGGCGCCGAGCCTGCCGTCGCTGTTCGGCCGCCGGCACGAGGAGAAGGTCGCGCACATCGCGGAAGCGCAGCGCGGCATGGCGGCGAAGGTCAAGGGCAAGGCCAAGGCCGCCACGGGCAAGGCGAAGGCCGCCACGGCGAAGGCCACCGGGAAGTCCGGCGGGTCGGGGACGGCGTCGGGTGAGGCGTCGGGTGAGAAGCCCGCAGGCAAGCCCTCGGACCCGGCGGCCGACCAGACCGCGGGCCACGAGGCCGCCGAGCCGAAGCAGCCGGTCGGCAGCAAGGCGGGCGGCAACGCCGGGCGCAACCGCGGCAAGGACTGAGGCCTGCGGCGAGCAGGCGGCGGACGACGGGCGGGGCCCGGCACCGGAGGTCGGTGCCGGGCCTCGGCCTTTGCCCGCGGAGCGGCCGCGGCTTCGGACCGGGTCAGACCAGGCGCTTGATCTCGCCGTGCGCGCGGTAGAAGCCGCCCTGGCCGGACTCGCGGACCGCGTCGACCACGTAGCGGGCGCCGACGACCCGGACGCTCTTCGGGAACTGCACGTTCCAGCCCGACTCGTAGCCCGCCGACACCACGTGCACGCGCAGCCGGCCGTTGGTCTCGATGCATTCGACGACGACGCCGGTGCCCGCGTCCGTGGTGGTCGCCACGTCGTTCGTCGGGACGACCGCGTCCAGCGTCGCGAGCTTGACGTCGCGCACCTGCGGCACCGTGCCGCCCTGCGCCGCCTGGATGGCCGCCTCGCTGACGTCGATGCAGGCGAGCTGGCCGCCGGTGGTCACGATGTAGAGGCGTTCCTCGTGGTACTGCATCGAGTACGCCGCGCCGCAGCCCGTGGACAGCTTCCACAGCCGGGTGCCGTCCGCCTTGAAGCAGTAGATGGACGAGGAGCTGTCGCCCGCGAACACGTACTCGCCGTCGCGTGCGGTCGCGCAGCTGAAGACCGACGCGTTGCAGTCGTAGGTCGCGAGCATCTCGCCGTCGGACTTGCGGATGCGGTGGACCTTGCTGCTGGACGTGCCCGCGTAGACGTCGTCGCGCTCCTGCCAGCCGAACAGCACCGAACCCTGGGTCTTCCGGTACCACTTGGGCTCGCCGGAACGGGTGAACATCTCCACGCCCGCCGAGTGGCCGTAGTAGATGCCGCCGGCGTCGCAGCGCACCATCCACGCGCCGGTGCCGCGGCCCTTCTCGGCCCACAGCGACTCGTCCTCGTGGTCGATCGCGGTGATGCCGCCGTTGGCGTCGGACACGCCGAGGGTGCCGTCGTGGATGTCGAGCCAGTAGATGTCGATGTCGTCGGCGATCTCGTAGGCCACTCGCGGGGCCTTGCCGCCGATGTCGTACACGTTGCCGTCGTCGCAGCCGGCGTAGATCCACGAGTCGTCGCCGACGATGCACTTCACGCCGTCGGGGAGCTTGTAGCGGTTGACGACCTCGCCCTCGTGGGTGAGCGTCCACACGTCGCCGCGTTCGTTGCCGACCATGGCGCGGTCGCCGTCGACGAAGACGCCGAAGGCCGGGGAGCCGGAGTTGTACTTCCACAGCACCGGGGCGCGCTTGACGTTGGACGGGGTGCGCGCAGAGGAGGACGAGGTCGGGACCGAGGGGCGGCGGGTGACCGAGCGGCGCTTGCGGACGCCGCGGACGGCCTCCTCGTAGCCCTTGCGCTTCTTCTCGCCGATCTTCTTGGCCGCTTCCGCGACGGCCTTGGCGACCGTCGGGTGGGTCTTGGTGGCGGCCTTGCCGGGGTCGCCGATACGGCCGTACGTAATGGTCACGTCCGCGCCGGAGACCACGACCTCGTAGAACTTGTGCGAGCTTCCGCCGTCCTCCGACAGTTCCAGGTACGTGGTCGAGTCCGTCATGGCCGCGTTCTCCTCGGCTGCTCGGCAATACGGGATATCGGAGACATCTCCGCAGATTTTGGGGAAGTTCCGCCGCACATAAAGGAGTTGACATCCCGTCACTCCCGAGCGGCGATGAGACGAGCCTAGAGGCCGAGGCCGACAAGCGCTGAGCTCCGGGAGGAGGACGGAATCGGCTACTCCACCCGGAGGACCGGCCCCGGAACGGCCCTCCCTGTGGACGACGTTTCAGCCGTGGCCTGAGGGTTAGTCTCCCCCCATCCCGATGATCGGCGACGACGGTCCGTGCGGTACCCCTGGCGGCCGGGTCGGCGCCCCGTACCACGCAGGAGACCGTGTGACCGGGCAAGCCTTCGCGCCGCAGTGGCCCGCAGCCCTGGGCGCCCGCCCCGCCGGGGAGCGCCTCGCTCGCGTCCGGCGTTCGCCGCATTTCGTGGACGGGGCCTTCCGCAATCCGGTGCCGACCCGGCGCTCCACCGACCGTGCGGTGCGCCTCATGCTGCGCGCGCAGCGCGAAGCGGCCGGGCTGCGCCGGCCGACCGGCGAGATCCCGCTGACGGTGCGCCGCGCGGCGGACTACGCGGACGGACCCGAGTCGGGGCTGCGGGCGACCTGGCTGGGGCATGCCACGGTGCTGGTCGAGATCGACGGGCGCCGGGTGCTGTTCGACCCGGTGTGGAGCACGCGCTGCTCGCCGTCGGCGGCGTTCGGCCCCGCCCGGCTGCACCCGATGCCGATGGGGTGGTCGGAACTCCCCTACCTCGACGCGGTGGTCATCTCGCACGACCACTACGACCATCTGGACATGGCGACCGTGAAGGCGTTGGCGCTCCGCGACACGCAGTTCGCGGTGCCGCTGGGGCTGGGTGCGCACTTGGAGCGGTGGGGTGTGCCGCCGGAGCGGATCCTGGAGTTGGACTGGCACGAGACGGCGGAGATCGCCGGCCTCCAGTTCACCGCGACGCCCGCGCGGCACTACTGCAATCGGGGCGCGCGGGTGCTGGGCACGGTGCTGTGGGCGTCGTGGGTGGTATCGGGGCCGATGCACCGGGTTTTCCACAGCGGGGACACGGGCTACTTCCCGGGGTTCGCGGACATCGCGGACGCCTACGGGCCGTTCGACCTGACGATGATCCAGGCGGGCGCGTACTGCGACGCGTGGCCGGAAGTGCACCTCGACCCCGAGGAGGCCGTGCAGGCGCACATCGACCTGACGGGTGCGGTGCTGCTGCCGATCCACTGGGGGACGTTCGACCTGGCACCGCACGCGTGGCACGCCCCGGCCGAACGGGTCCTGGCCGAGAGCGAACGCCGCGGGGTGGCCGTGGCGGTGCCGCGGCCGGGGCAGTTCGTGGAGCCGGCGTCGAAGGAGCCGGTGGAGGCCTGGTGGCGGGCGATCGCGGCGGTGCGCGGCAAGTAGCGCTTCAGCGCCACCCGTCCAGGCGGGCTCCCCGAGGGAACACCACCACGGGGACCTGCGCCGAGCGCACGATCTTCAGCGACACGTCGCCGATGAACACCCGGGTCAGCGGCCCCGCGTCGGTGGCCGAGCAGACCAGCACCTCGTCGCCCCAGTCCGTGTCCGACAAGGCCGCCGCGACGTCGTCGCCTTCGACCAGTTCGCACACGGCGTCGACACGCAGGCCGGCTTCCGCCTCCGCGAGGTCCGCGGCCATCTGGTCCCGGGCGACCTGAAGCATCTGTTCTTCCACGCCCCGGTGCTGCAGGCCCGAGTACATCCGCGGCGGCCGAACCAGCACGGTGAGCAGCCGCATGTCGGTGTCCAGCCGGTCGCGCAGCAGCATGCCGCAGCTCAGCGTGGCCGCCGAACGGGTCGAGCGGTGGAAGGCCAGCGTGGTCCGGGTGATGCGTTCGGGCACCGCGGCCGCGTAGCCCCACGGGGCCAGCGCGACGGGCACGGGCGAGCCGTGCAGCAGTTGGTCGGCGGTGCTGCCGACCGCGATGCGGCCCGGCCGCCCGTGCGGGGCCGAGCCGACGACGACCAGGCCGGCGCCGCGGCGTTCGGCGAGTTCGCCGAGGCCGCGGCCGCTGCCGCGGTGGGCGGTGACGACGCGGTCGTAGCGCACGTCCGGGGCGACGGTGCGCAGCCGGCGCTCCGCGCCGCCCAGCACCGCGTCCGCCTCGGCACGCAGGTACGCCTCCCATTCCGCGTCCACGGCGCCCACGCCGGTGCCCGGCCAGCTGTCGGGCTGGACGTACGCGAGGGTGACCTCGGCCCCGGCCTGCCGGGCGACCGCCCCCGCCAAGGCGACCGCGTCGTCGCCGCGTTCGTCGGGCATGCAGCCGACCAGCACGGTCAGGCCGCTCACGATTGCGGCTCCCGCACTCCTCCGTCGCCGGAGTTCCACGTCTTGGGCGGCGTGTCGCCCCATTTCGAATGCCGGTAGCCGTACAGCCAGTACACGAGCACGCCGACGGCGAGCCAGCCCGCGAAGACCGCCCAGGTCTTCGAGGAGAGCTGCGAGATGAGGTAGCAGCAGAAGCCGACGCCCGCGATCGGGGTCAGCGGGAACAGCGGGGTCTTGAAGCTGCGCGGCAGCTCGGGCCGGGTGCGGCGGAGCACGATGACGCCGATGTTGACGATGGCGAACGCGAACAGCGTGCCGATGCTGGTGGCTTCGGCCAGGTATTTGAGCGGGAACGCGGCGGCGATCAGGGCCACGAAGAAGCCGGTGATGAGGGTGTTCGGCACGGGGCTCTGGGTGCGGCGGTCGACCTTGGCGAAGATCGGCGGGATCAGGCCGTCGCGGGACATCGCGAAGAGGATGCGGGTCTGGCCGTAGAGCACGGTCAGGACGACGGAGGCGATGGAGATGATCGCGCCCGCGGACAGGATGATCGACGCCCACGAGCCGCCGGTGACGTCGGTGACGATCTTGGCGAGGGTGGCTTCGGCGTCGGCGAACTCCGTCCAGGGCATGGCGCCGAGGGCGGCGAGCGCGACGACGACGTACACGATGGTCACGATCAGCAGCGAGAACAGGATCGCGAGCGGCAGGTCGCGGCGCGGGTTCTTGGCTTCCTCACCCGCGGTCGAGGCGGCGTCGAAGCCGATGTAGGAGAAGAACACTTGCGACGCGCCCGCGCTCACGCCGGCCCAGCCGAGCGGGGCGAACGGGGCGAGGTTGCCCGAGTCGAACGCGGTGAACGCGACGGCGCAGAAGAACGCGAGCGTCGCGAGCTTGATGAACACCATGATGGTGTTCGCCTTGGCGCTCTCCGACACGCCGCGCACCAGCAGCACGGTGGCCAGGGCGACGACGATGACGGCGGGGATGTTGACGACACCGCCGTTCTCGCCGGGCGGGTTGGCGATGGCCGCCGGGAGGCTGACGCCGAAGGCCGAGTCGAGGAGTTCGTTGACGTACTGGCCCCAGCCGACGGCGACGGCGGAGATCGACACGCCGTACTCGAGCAGGAGGCACCAGCCGCAGACCCACGCGATGCCTTCGCCGAGGGTGGCGTAGGCGTAGGAATAGGACGAGCCGGAGACCGGGATGGTGCCCGCGAGTTCGGCGTAGGACAGGGCCGAGAAGAGCGCGGTGACGGCGGCCAGGACGAAGGAGAGCATGACCGCGGGGCCGGCCTTGGGCACCGCTTCGCTGAGCACCACGAAGATGCCGGTGCCGAGCGTCGCGCCGACGCTGAAGAAGGTGAGGGTCAGGAGACCCATCGTCCTTTTGAGGCCGGTGCCTTCCGTGCCGTCGACGCCGCCGTGGCCGCTCTCCGCGAGGATCGCGTCGACCGGTTTGGTGCGCAGCACCCCCCAGCGGGGCGCATGCGGCGCGTGCTGGTGTACGGACAAGCGGACCTCCCGGCGCGTGCGGACGAACGGCTCGGTCCGGGTCACCCGAACGCGCGAGGCGTCGGCGGTACCGCCCGAGAACGAATCATTGCCCGATTGTTGAGGGTTTTCACCGAACCCAACGCATTTGATGACATATTTCCCTCAAGGGATGGGGGAAGGCGTGGACTCGATGACCGAACAGCGCTCGAACAGCGGCTGCAAACGCCCGTTCGGGCGTAGCATCAAGGCCGTCACCAAACCCTGCCGCCACAGGATCCCGTCCCGACCGAACCGTCCGTCCCCGCGCGGCCGTCGCCCCGCCCGGCTCTCCGCCGGTTCCGGTGCGCCCGAGCCGCGCCTCGCCACGCGCGCCCCGCGCACGAACAGTTCCGGAACCCACCTGAGGAGGCCCTGGTGACCACGGGCGCAAATCCGCCCTTGTTCACGGTGCGGGTCACCGTGCCCGCTCCCGATCGCGCCCGCGTGCACGTCGGCGGCGAGATCGACATGGACAGCGGCCCCCGCATCGAGGAACTGACGGCGCACCAGATCGCCGCCGGACGCACCCGCGTCGAGTTGGACCTGGCCGCCGTGGACTTCATGGACTCCAGCGGCATCCACATGCTGTTACGCCTGCGCCGCAGTGCCATGGCCGCGGGCGGCCGGCTCGACCTGGTCGCGGCCGGGCCGCGGGTCGTGCGGCTGCTGGAGGTCACCGGGCTGACCGGGATCCTGCCGGTGCCGCGCCGCATGGTGCCCGCGCTGGACGCGGGCACCGGGCTGCCGACCGGCTCGTACACCTGGAACTTGCAGACGGACTCGTGGTGGTGGTCCCCCGAGACGTACCGCATCCTCGGCCTCGCGCCGGACAGCGTCCGGCCGAGCACCCGGCTGATGCTGTCCTTGCGGCACCCGGACGACACGGCGGCCGGCGGCTCGGCCTCGGGCGCGGACGCGGGTGATCCGGCCGAGTCCCCCGGTCCGCGGACGTTCGCGGGCGGCGACGTGGACGGCGAACCGTTCACCTCGCGCCACCGGCTGCTCCTCGCCGACGGCACCACGCGCACCGTCGCCGTGGTCGGCGAAGTGACCCTCGACGCGGCGGGCGAGCCGGTGCAGATGACCGGCTTCTTCGTGGACGTGACCGACGACTGACCCGCCGGGCCCCGGGCGGCGGCCGAGTACGCTGCGGTCGGTAAAAACGGCCGCCGCGACGAACGGCGGCCGGACACGGCACGGCCCCGGATCGGGGACGCGCGTCCCGGCCGGGCGGCAGCCCCGGCCCGGGCGCCGGTACGGACGGAGTCAGCGTGGACGTCGATCGGTTCGCCGTGCTCGTCGGCGAGCGGCTGCGGCGGCCCCGGCGCAACGAGCGCCGGTCGCGCGGCGAACGCCTCGCCGACGCCCTCGACTCGCTGATCCGTTCGGGCGACCTCCGGCCCGAGACCCGGCTGCCCGCCGAGCGCGTGCTGGGCGCGGCACTGGGCGTCAGCCGCGGCACGGTCGCGTCCGCGTTCGACCAGCTCGCGGCCGCCGGGCTGGTGGAGCGCCGACACGGCAGCGGCACCTACGTCAGGGCCGCCGCGCCGGGGCCGCAGCCGATCTTCCGGCGCTGGCTGCGCGAAGGCACCGTGGTCGTCGACCTCGCCAAATCGGTGGTGCCCGATCCGTCGCTGCTGCCGCGGCTCGACCTGGCGGTGGAGGACCTGCTCGACGCCCACCCGGCGGACGGCTACGCCTTCCTCGGCGACTCCCGGCTGCGCGGGCTCCTTGCCGACCACGCCGCGCCGGGCGCGTACGGGCCCGACCTGCTGCTGGTGACCTCGGGCGCCCAGCAGGCGCTCCACCTGGTCGCCGACGCGCTGCTGCGGCCCGGCGACCGGGTCCTCGTCGAGCACGCCACCTATCCGGGGATGCTCGCCGCGATCGAGCGGTTCGGCGGGGTGCCGGTCGCGGTCGACGGCGACCGCTACGGCTTCTCCCCCGCCGCGTTCGCCGACGCCGTCGCCGAGCACCGGCCCGCCTACGCGTTCACCATGCCCGTGCACAATCCGACCGGGTCGGTCACCGCCGAGCGCCGTGCAAAGACCCTCGCCGGAATCGTCCGGGACGCGGACACCCTGCTGGTCGAAGACCGCACGCTGGCCGACCTGGTGCTGGCCGAGGACGCCGGCCCGGTCGCGTCGGCAGCGGCCTACGCGCCCGACCACACGGTGTGCCTGGGGTCGCTGTCCAAGACCCTGTGGGGCGGCCTGCGGGTCGGCTGGATCGCCGCGCCGCGGCCGGTGTTCGGGCCCCTCGCGGTGGCGAAGCAGCGGACGGACCTGGCGAGTTCGGCGCTCGACCAGCGGCTCGCGGTGGCCCTGCTGGCAGACCCCGACGCGGCGGTCCGGCAGGCTGCCTGGCGGGAGCGGCTGCGCGTCCGCCGCGACTGCCTGGCCGGCCTCCTTGCCGAGCAACTCCCTTCCTGGTCGTGGACGTTGCCGCAGGGCGGCATGTCGCTCTGGGTGCGCCTGCCGGGCGCCGACGGCGAGGAGTTCGCCGCGACCGCGATGCGGCACGGCGTCGCGGTGTCGCCCGGCGCGGTGTTCGCACCGCCGGGCAGCGACGTGGGCGACGACCGCATCCGGCTGAGCTTCGCCTGGCCCGAGCCGGTGCTGGCGGAAGCGGTGGCCATGCTCGCGGCCGCCTGGACGGCACACCGCGCGGGCTGAGGACCGACCCGGCCGATTCCCCGGCATCCGGCGTTGTTTCCCGTGCCCTTGGGGGCATCGGACGCGTCCGCCATCCCATATTCCGGGCAACGACTAGTGGACTATTCAGCCGCGCCGTAATGTGCCACTCAAGGGAGTGGACCATTCATCCGCGCATGAATGATCCACTTCGCGGCGAGCAAGGAGGCGACCGTGGCACTGCCCGAGGCTGACTGGATCTGGATGGACGGCGCACTGGTGCCTTGGGCCGACGCCAAGGTGCACGTCCTCACCCACGCCCTGCACTACGGAACCGGCGTGCTGGAGGGCACCCGGGCGCACGTCACGCCGCGCGGGCTTGCCGTGTTCCGGCTCGACGACCACCTCGTCCGGCTCGGCGCGAGCGCGCGCATCATCGGCATGAAACTCCCCTACAGCGTCGCCGAGTTGCACACCGCGACGCTCGATCTGCTGCGCGCGAACGCCATCGGTTCCTGCTACCTGCGGCACCTGGCCGCGGTCGGCTACGGCGACATGGGGCCGGTGCTGCGCCCGGACGCGCCGATGACGGTGTCCATCGCCGCGTGGGAGTGGGGCGCCTACCTGGGCGCCGAGGCCGCCGAGCGCGGCATCCGGCTGAAGACCTGTTCGTGGCGGCGCAACGACCCCAACGCGCTTCCGCCGGCCGCCAAGGCGACCGCGGGGTACCTCAACTCCACGCTCGCCAAGACCGAGGCGATCAACGCGGGTTACGACGAGGCCGTGCTGCTCAACGCCGACGGCTACGTCAGCGAGTGCACGGCCGCCAACATCTTCGCCGTGCGCGGCGGCGTCCTGTACACGCCGCCTGCCTCCGCCGGCGCGCTGCGCGGCCTGACCATGGACACGGTGCGGACCCTCGCCGCGGACCTCGGCCTGGAGACGCGTGTGGAGAACCTGCTGCGCTCCGACCTCTACACCGCCGACGAACTGTTCGTGTGCGGCACGGCCGCCGACGTGGTGCCGGTCGGCGAGATGGACGGCCGCGCGTTCACCCCGGGGCCGGTGACCCGAAAGATCCAGGACGGCTACCAGGCCGCCGTGACCGGCACCGACGAGCGCTATGCGCACTGGCTGACGTACGTCGAAGACTGACCGTCCGGCCCGCCGCGGGAACGCGGGAACCCGCCCGGCACCCTCGCGGGTGCGGGCGGGTTCTCGTCGGCGGTAGGAGGTCAGGGCCGGACGGTCACAGGCGTTCGATGATCGTCACGTTGGCCATCCCGCCGCCTTCGCACATGGTCTGGAGGCCGTAGCGGCCGCCGGTGCGCTCGAGTTCGTTGAGCATGGTGGCGAACAGCTTGGTGCCGCTGGCGCCCAGCGGGTGTCCGAGGGCGATGGCGCCGCCGTTGACGTTGACCTTGGCGAGGTCGGCGCCGATCTCGCGCTGCCAGGCGAGCACGACCGACGCGAAGGCCTCGTTGATCTCGACGACGTCGATGTCGTCGATGGTGAGTCCGGTGCGTTCCAAGGCACGGGCGGTGGCCGGGATCGGACCGGTGAGCATGTACACCGGGTCGTCGCCGAGCACGGTCAGGTGGTGGATGCGGGCGCGCGGCGTGAGGCCGTGCTCGCGGAGCGCGCGTTCGGACACGATCAGGGTGGCGGACGCGCCGTCCGAGATCTGGCTGGCCAGCGCGGCGGTGATCCGGCCGTCAGGCCGCAGCGCGGGCAGCGAGCGGATCTTGTCCCAGTCCGGGACGCGCGGTCCTTCGTCGTGCCGGATCCGGAACGGCACGATCTCCCGGTCGAACCGGCCTTCGGCGCGGGCCCGCAGCGCGCGCTCGTGCGACGCGACCGCGAACTCCTCCATTTCGGCGCGGGAGATGCCCCACTTCTCGGCGATCAGTTCGGCGGCACGGAACTGGCTGATCTCCTGGCCGCCGAAGCGCTTCTGCCAGCCCACCGCGCGGTCGTAGGGGTTGGCGAAACCGAACTCGCGTCCGGCGCGCAGCGACGCGGAGATCGGGATCATGCTCATGTTCTGCACGCCGCCCGCGACGACGACGTCCGCGGTGCCGCTCATCACGGCCTGCGCGGCGAAGTGCACGGCCTGCTGCGACGAGCCGCACTGGCGGTCGATGGTGGTGCCGGGCACCGAGGACGGGAGGCCGGCGGACAGCCAGGACGTCCGCGCGATGTTGCCCGCCTGCGGGCCGATGACGTCGAGGCAGCCGAAGACCACGTCGTCCACCGCGGCCGGGTCGATGCCGGTGCGCGAGACGAGGCTGCCCAGGATGTGCGCGCCCAGGTCGGCGGGGTGCACGTCGGCGAGGGCGCCGTTGCGCTTGCCGACGGGGGTGCGGATGGCGTCGACGATGTACGCCTCGGTCATGGTGTGCCGCCTTTCGGACGGACGGTCCGCGAGCCGGCGGCAGGAGCCGGGTCACGGCATGAAGGTGCTGCGGGTGGTTGATGGTTGGAAAATCCAACTCACCACGTGTCCGACGGTAGCGCCAGTGGGTTGGAAATGACAACCTTGTGGCATGGATTCCTTCGCCTCGGCCGCGCCGCGCCTCCCGCACCCGCAGACTCCCGGGCGGCCGTGCTCGATCGCGGCCGCGCTGGCCCTGGTCGGGGAGAAGTGGGCCCTCCTCGCGGTCCGCGAGGTCGCCCTCGGCAACCGGCGCTTCGATGCCATCGCCCGCAACACCGGCGCACCGCGCGACATCCTCACCACCCGGCTGCGGTCTCTCGAAGCGGTCGGAGTCCTGGAGCGCCGCCGGTACCAGGACCGCCCGCCGCGCTTCGAGTACCACCTGACGGTGCCGGGCACCGACCTCCTGCCGGTGCTGCAGATGCTGGCGGCGTGGGGCGACCGATGGGTGAGCGACGAACCACCGGTGGCGTACACCCACCAAGACCACGAGTTCGCCGCGGCACTGATGTGCGGGACGTGCGGGGAGGAAGCCGTCGCGGGGACGGTCCATGCGCACGTGCGGGCGGAGGGGTGGGACCGGCGGGGGCCGGTGGCCGCGGCGGAGGGCAACTGAGGAGCGGTGGCAGGGGCCGGGGCTGCTACGCGCCGCCGGTCTCCCGGCCGTGCGGTGCCCTGCCGTTGTCCGTCCGGCGATTTAGGCTGGCTGGCATGTGCAGGAACATCACGACACTGCGCGGGTTGGAGCCGGCCGCCACCGCCGAGGAGATCGAGGCGGCGGCGCGGCAGTTCGTCCGCAAGATCAGCGGTGTGCAGAAGACGTCGGCGGCCACCGAAGAAGCGTTCGAACGGGCGGTGACGGCGGTCACCGAGGCGGCGACCGAACTGCTCGGCGAACTCCCGCCCCGCAAGCAGCCGCCCCCGACGTTGCCGCCGCTCCGCCGCAAGGCCGCCGAGGCGGCCGAAGCCGTCGAGGCCGCTACGGCCTGACGCCGCGCGCGTACGCCGCCAGCGTTTCGACCGCGGCGGCGAGGGCTTTGCGCGCGTCCGGGTCCGCGACGGTGCCGTGCTCGGTGTCGATCGCGTCCCGGCCGACGGGGATCCGCACGCTGGCGTCGGCGACGATGTCCGCGCCGGTGTAGCCGAGGACGCCGCGCAGGGCGGCGTCGGCGCCCCCGCCGCGGCCGGGGCCCGCGGTGTTGAGGCACGCGGAGGGCTTGCCGCCGATGTCGTCGCTGCCGACCGTCCAGTCGAGCAGGTTCTTGAACGATCCGGGCAGGTTGCCCGCGTACTCCGGGGTCGCGAAGAGCAGCGCGTCCGCTTCCGCGATCGCGGTGCGCAGCTGCGCGACGGCGGGGTGCACGGGGTCGAAGTCGTCGTCCGGGTTGAAGTGCGGCAGGGCTGCCATGCCGAAGTACATGTCGGCCCGCACGTCCGCCGGATCGACGATGCCCGGCACCGTCTGCAGCAGGCTGGTGCTGCCGGCTCCGGCGCGGAGACTGCCGCTGATCAGCAGGATGCGGACGGGATGTGCGGTCATGGGCCGATGCTACGGGCGGTCCGCCGCTGCCGCTCGGACAGCCGGGTCCCTCGCGGTCCCCAGCAGCACCCAGACCCCCACAGCCCCCGCCACGACGAGCCCGGCCGCGCCCACCAGCACCGTGTGCCACGCGCCGCTCAACTCCGCGGCCATGCGGGCGTGTTCCGCGCCGGACGGCAGATCCCCGGTGGCCACCCGGTCCGCCGCCGCGCCCACGTGCGAGCGCAGCACGCCGATCAGGGCCGAGCCGAACACGGCCAGCGTGAGCGCCTGGGTCGTGCCACGCACGGTATTGAGCAGTCCGGCCGCCATCCCGGCCCGGGACGGCGCCACCCGGTCCATCGCCTGCGCGTCGATCATCCCGGAGCACAGCCCCACCCCGGTCCCGATCGTCACCAGCGGCCCCGCCAAACCAAGCGCGCCGATGCCCGGGTGCAGCACGGTCAGCCACGCGTCGCCCGCGGCGATCAGCAGCAGCGCCGCGGTGATCAGCACGCGCGGAGCCACCAAGCCCCGTGCGGTCAGCCTGGCCGACACCACCGGCATGACCAGCACGGGCAGCGTCGGCATGAGCATGGTCAGCCCCGCCTCGCCGGTGCTCGCGCCGTTGACGCCTTGCAGGAACGTCGGCAGGTTCGCCAGCAGGCCGCCGAAGCCCGCCGTCATCGTCAGGGCCGCCAGCAGCCACCCCGTGAACCGGCGGTTCTTCAGCAGCCCCAAGTCGAGCATCGGCCGCGCCGCCTGCCGTTCCACGGCCACGAACCCGGCCAGCAACGCGAGTCCCGCGACCGCCGGGAGCAGCACCCACGCACTCCCCCAACCGGCCTGCGACCCCTGGGTGATGGCGAACATGACCAGCACCAGCCCGCCGATGAAGGCGGCGATGCCCGTGCGGTCGACCGTCGGCCGCGTCTCCGCCTTGGACTCCGCCAGCGCCCACGTGCCCGCGGCCAGCACCAACCCGGCGGCCCCGAACAGCGCGAACGTCATCCGCCAGTCCAGCGCCTCGACCAGCCACCCCGCGGTCGTCGGCCCGGCCGCCAGCCCGATGCCCGACGTCGTCCCCATCGCCGCGAACGCCCGGGTCCGCGCCGGCCCGGTGAACGTGGTCGCCAGGATCGCCCCGCCACCTGCCATCACCCCGGCGGCGCCGAGCCCGGTGACGATGCGCGCCGCGTCCAGGACAACGATGTCCGGCGCCGCGGCGGCGGCGAAACTGCCCGCCAGGTAGACGAACGCGCCGATCCGGTAGAGCCGGCGCCGCCCGAACAGGTCGCCCAGCGACCCCGTCACCAGCATGAACGACGACGCGGCGAGGAAGTACCCGGTGACGATCCACTGCAGCGCCGCCCCCGACGCCCCCAGATCGGCGCCGATCCGCGGCACCGCCACCGTCGTGCCGGACATGGACATCGGCAGCACGAGAAAACCGAACAGCACGACCGCGAGCGCGAGACCGGGACGCGGCCGCACCGCTCGCGCGGTCCCGGCCGGCGGCGGGACCGGCGTGATCGGCGTTTTCACCGACATGGCAGAACTCCCCGAAGCAGGACGGACAGCGGACGACGAACCGGTCACACGTCGTACGGACGAACCGCCCGACCATCCCGCAACGTCCGGCCCCACCAGTCCAGTTGCCCCAGCATCCCCTTGGCCGCCGCGTTCGTCCCGGCCTCGTCGACCGGCACGCCGTCCTGGTCGAACAGGCTCCACACCCCGTGGAAGCTCACCGAGTCGCGCATCGACACCGCGTGGAGTTCCGCGAACACCAGACGCAGCTGCTCGACCGCCCGCAGGCCGCCCCCCATGCCGCCGTACGACACGAACGCCACCGGCTTGGCGCGCCACTCCTCGCGGAACAGGTCGATCGCGTGCTTGAGCACCGCCGGGAAGCTGTGGTTGTACTCCGGAGTGACCACGGCGAACGCGTCCGCCGCCGCCAGCCGGGCCCCGAGGCCGACCACTTCCGGCGCGTCCGACGTGCCCGGCGGGACGAGCACGGCGGGCAGCGGCGTGTCGGCCAGGTCGACGACGTCGACCTCCCACGCGCCGGCCCGCGCCTGCCCGACGAACCAGTCGGCGACCACGCCGCCGACGCGTCCGTCCCGGTTGCTCCCGACGACGACGGCCAGGCGGAGCGGGGCGGCGGCAGTGGCGGCAGCGGCTGTGGTGTTCGCGGTCATGACGTACTCCTCGGTCGTTCGCGACAGGCGGCCGTTCCGCCCTCGCCTCAGGTAAAGTACAACGTGCATTGCACTTATTACAACGACCATTGCACTTTTTTGGAGGAGCTGCGCCATGAGCGACCCGACCGTGACCGCCGCCCGCCCCCGGCGCGGCCTCCGCGAGAAGCGCCAAGCCATCACCGAAGGCGCCCTGCGCGTCTTCGGCCGCGAGGGCTACACGCGGGCGAGCATCGGCGAGATCGCCAAGGAGGCGGACGTCTCGACGCGGACCATCTACAACCACTTCGCGGACAAGGACGAGCTGTTCCGCACCGTCATCGCGGAGAGCGCGGCGCGCGTGCGGGAGACGCATCTCGCCGTCGTCGAGCGGTATTTGGGCGACGTCACCGATCTGGACCGCGACCTGCGCGCCTTCGCCCGCGCACTCGTCGGGTCGCGGCGCGACTTCCCCGACCACTTCGCCGTCGTCCGGCAGATCCAGGCCGAAGCCCTGCACCTGCCGGACGAGGTCCTGGAGGCATGGCAGGACGCGGGCCCCCGCCCGGTACAGCAGGCGCTGGCGGACCGCCTCGCCGCGCTCGACGACGCCGGCCTGCTGGACGCCCCCGATCCCCTCCAGGCCGCCTCGCACCTGATGCTGCTGGCCGGCAGCGAGGTCAACAGCCGCAGCTTCTTCGACGCCCGGCCGCTGGACCCGGCGGAACGGGACGCCCTCGTCGACGCCGGAGTGCGGGTGTTCATCCGCGCCTACGAACGCCGCGCCTGACGCGCCGGAGGTGCGGCCGCTACTCGCCCGGCCGCACCAGCCCCGACTCGTAGGCGGCCACGACCAACTGCGGGCGGTCGCGGACCCGCAGCTTGCCCATGACCCGGCTGACGTGGGTCTTCACGGTCAGCGGACTCAGGTCGAGCACGCCGGCGACCTCCGCGTTGTTGAGTCCGCGGCCGACCAGCGCGAGGACTTCGCGTTCGCGCGCGGACAGTTCGTCGAGCCGTTTCCCGGCGGCGGCACCCGGCACGGACACCGCGTCGGGCAGCCGCACGACACGGGCGATCAGCCGCGCCGTCGGCCCGGGCGACAGCAGGGCGTCGCCCGCGGCCACCACGCGGATGGCGTCCAGGAGTTCGGCGGGACGGGTGTCCTTGACCAGGAATCCGGCGGCACCCGCGCGCAGGGCGGCCAGCACGTTCGCGTCGTCGTCGAACGTGGTGAGGACCAGCACCCGGACGTCGGCGAGGTCCGGCGCCTCGGCGATCCGCCGAGTCGCCTCGATGCCGTCCAGCCCGGGCATGCGGATGTCCATCACCACCACGTCGGGCCGCAGTTCACGGGTCATGTCGACGGCGCGCAGGCCGTTCTCGGCTTCGCCGGCCACCTCCATGTCCGGCGCGGACGCGACGAGCATCGCGAACGCGGAACGCACCAGCGTCTGGTCGTCCGCCAGCAGGACCCGCAGCGGGTTCGTCATCGGACCTCCGGATCACGAGGAGACACCGGAGCAGTCGCAGCCCCGGGACGGGACGGGGGCACGGCTCCGGCACGCCCCACCCTAGGCACCGCGTTTTCCTCCGGCTCGGCGTCGCCCACGGGCAGCCATGCCTCCACCCGGAATCCCCCGTCCTCCCCCGGCCAGGCACTCACCATCCCGCCGACGCTGCGAGCCCGCTCCGACATGCCGAGGATCCCGAAGCCCCCCGGTCCATCCGCCGCTTCGCCGTGCCGGGCGAGTGCGCCGACACCGTCGTCGACGACGGTCAGCCGCAGCATCCCGCCTTCGCGCACCGCGTCGACCCGCACCCGGTCGGCCTTCGCATGCCGCACCACGTTGGTCAGTGCCTCCTGCACGATCCGGTACGCCGCCACGCCGACGGCCGGCCCCACCTCGCCCGGCTCCACCCGCACCGCCAGCGCGACCTCCAGTCCGGTCGCCCGCACCGCGTCGGCCAGGTCGGCAAGCCCGGACAGCCCCGGCACGGCGCCGTGCTCCGGTTCCTCGCCCTCGTCGCGGAGCACCCGCAACGTCGCCCGGACCTCCTCGCGCGCCGCTCGGCAGCTGTCCGCGATGGTCTCCAAGGCGTCGGCCAGGACCGGTCCTTCGGGCTGCGGCTGGCGGGCCAAGTGCGCGGCGACCCCGGCCTGGACGCCGATGAGCGTGATGCTGTGCGCGAGCACGTCGTGCAGGTCGCGGGCGATGCGCACCCGTTCCTCGGCGACCCGGCGCAGGGCCTCTTCCTCGCGGGTGCGTTCGGCGCGTTCCGCGCGGTCGATGATCGATCCGACGTAGTTCTTGTTGGCGCGCCACGCCTGCCCGGCGACCGCCGAGGCGAAGATCCAGCCGGCCGCGCCGAGGTGTCCGGCGTCGATGCGGCCGTCCTGGATGTAGATCATGCTGGACAGCCCGATGACCGCCAGGCCGAGGCCGACGAGCAGCGCCTTCGTCCGCTGCACTTCGGCGGCGAAGCTGCCCAGCGCGAGCAGCGCGCCGGGCACCGCGGCCTCGTGCCGGTAGCCGAGGATGTGGTACGGCAGGATCACCGCGACCACGGCGACGAGGGTCCAGCCCGCGCGCCACCGCCGGAACGCCACCAGCAGGTTCGCCGCCATCAGCAAGGCGATGCCGAGGCCGTCGGTAGGCCGGTCGCCGGGCCAGCGGAGCGCCGCACCCGCCGAACCGAAGGCGAAAGCGAGCGCGAGCAGGGCGTCGGCGGACGCCCTGCTCGCCTGTTCGCGGAGGCTTTTCACCCGGCCATCATGGGCGACCGGTCGTCCGGACGGGTCGCCGCCGGCACCCCCGGGCGGGGCTTGGCCAACGGACCCGGCCACCACACACGGCGGCCGAGCAGCAGGCTTGCCGCGGTGACCAGGAAGGTCCGCACCACGAAGGTGTCGAGCAGCACGCCGACGGCGATGACGAAGCCGACCTCGACGAGCAGCACCAGCGGCAGCACGGTCAGCACCGAGAACGTCGCGGCGAGCACGAACCCGGCCGACGCGATGACCCCGCCGGTCGAGGTGAGCGCGGGCAGCACGGCCCGCTCGGCCGGCAGTCCGGCGTGCACTTCCTCGCGCATGCGGTGCATCAGGAAGATGCCGTAGTCGACGCCGAGCGCGACGAGGAACACGAAGGTCAGCAGCGGCAGCGCCGGGTCGACGCCGGCGAACCCGAACACCGGCTCGAAGACCAGCGCGCCGAGCCCCAGCGCGGCTCCCCACACCAGCGCCACCGCGGACACCAGGATCAGCGGCGCCACCAGGCTGCGCAGCAGCGCGACCAGGATGAGCAGCACCGCGGCGAGTACCAGCGGCACGACCACCATGCGGTCGCGGGCGTTGGCATGCTCCTGGTCGATGCGCTGCGCGGTTTGGCCGCCGACGGCGGCGCCCGGGACGGCGTCGAGCCGGTCGCGGAGCCGTTCGACGGTGGCGCGTTCGCCCGCGGATTCCGGGCGGTCCTTGGCGTGCACGGTGATCTCGGTCCAGCCGTCCGCGGAGCGGCCGAGCCGGGCGTCCGCCACGCCCTCGGTGGCGGCGGCGCGGGCGACGGCGTCGGCGGCCCGGCCGGCCGGGGCGATGACGTCGATCGGCTGGCTGCCGCGCTCCGGGAACGCCTGGGCCATGACCTTCGCCGCGCTGACCGACTCGGGGGTCTTGGTGAAGCCGTCGGCGAGGTTGAGGTTGCCGGGCATCGCCAGGGTGCCGAAGGCGAGCGCGCCCAGGAGGATGCCGCCGCCGACGAGGATGCCGGCGGGGCGGCGCGCGACGAAGACGCCGATGCGGGCGTAGGCGCTGCGCCGCGGCTTGTCCTGGGTGCCGTAGGCGGGGATCAGCGGCCAGAACACCCGGCGTCCGAGCAGCACGAGAGCGGCCGGGAGCAGGGTCGTCATCACCACGAGGGCGCTGACCACGCCGACGGCGCCGACCGGGCCGAGGCCGCGCATGTTGTTCATGTCGGCGGCGAGCAGGCAGGTCAGGCCGGCGACGACGGTGCCCGCGGAGGCGAGCAGCGCCGGGCCGCAGCCGCGCAGGGCGATGCGCATGGCGTCGTAGGGGCGTTCGGTGCGCCGCAGTTCGTCGCGGTAGCGGGCGATGAGGAGCAGCGCGTAGTCGGTGCCCGCGCCGAACACGAGGACGGTCATGATGCCGCCGCTCTGCCCGGTGACGGTCAGGCCGGTGGCTTTGACCAGCAGGTAGGTGAGTCCGCGGGACGCCGCGGCGGCGACGCCGACGCACAGCAGCGGCACCAGCCACAGGAACGGGCTGCGGTAGGTGGCGATCAGCAGCACGGTCACGACGAGGACGGTGACCAGCATGAGCGTGCCGTCGAGGGAGCCGAACACTTCGTCCATGTCCGCGCCGGTCGCGCCGGGGCCGCCGACCAGGACGTCCAGACCTGCGGGGTGGTGGTCGGTCAGCGCGCGGACGTCGTCGACGACGTCGGCGCGCAGTCCGGCGCTTTCCGCGAGCTGGAAGCTGTAGACGGCGGTCCGGCCGTCGTGTGCCGTGGCGGGCGGCGGTGCTTGGCCGCCGACGGCCTGGAATTCGGCGGCGATCTGGCGGGCCTGCGCGTCGGCGGCGTCGCGGTCGGCCGGGGTCAGGCCGCCGTCGCGGTGGTAGACGACGGCGATGTCGGTGGTGCTGCCGCCGGGCAGGTCGGCGAGGACGTCGGCGACTTTCGTCGACTGCGCGCCAGCGGGCAGGTAGGACACCGCGTCGTTCTTCTGTTCGCCGTTGAGCTTGCCCGCGAGCGGGCCGAGTGCCACCACGAGGAGGACCCACACGGCGAGGGTCCCCCACAGCCATTTCCGCTGCGCGGCGGTCCGGGACGGTGGTGCCGCGCTCGGTGGTGGTGCCGGTCGTTCCCGCGCTTCCATGAGCGCCCGCCTTCCGCGTCGGCCGGTGGTTTTCCTGATCTCCAGGCTTCCGGCGGAAAGGCCGCGGTTCGTCGGGCGGGCGGCCGATTGGGCGGGTACTGCGGCGGGTGGCGCGGCCGGGCGGCTACTCCGCGGGGCAGTACTCCCGGCGGAGTAACCGCGGCGGCGCACGGTCGTCGGGTCACATGTGGGTGCCGCCGTCGACGCGGATCTCGGTGCCGGTGACGAACGCGCCGTCGTCCGAGGCGAGCATCGCGATGACACCGGCGATGCGCTCCGGCCCGGCGAAGCCGAACTGGGTGTTGTCGGGGTTGATCGCCGGGGTGAGCTTCGCGAACAGCGCCATGTCGGCGTCCGCGGGCAGACCCGGGCCGAGGCTCTGGCCGCTCTTGCCGGACGCGTCGGTCATGCCGCTGCTGATCGATCCCGGCGCGACGCACACGGCACGGAGGCCCTGCTTGGCGTACTCCGCGGCGATGGCGTGGGTGAACGACTGCACGCCGCCCTTGCTCGCCGCGTACGCCGCCATATAGGGGTGCGCGAACGACGCCGACGTGGAGCTGAAGTTGACCACCACGCCGCCGCCGGTGGCGAGCAGTGCGGGCAGCGCCTCGCGGGTGACCAGGAAGGTGCCGGTGAGGTTGACGCCGATGACCTGGTTCCAGGCGTCCAGCGTCATCTGCGCGGTGTGCACCGACCGCAGGATCCCGGCCGCGTTGACCAGCACATCGAGCCCGCCGAGGTCGCGGATGGCGGCGGGCACCGACGCACGGACCGACTCCTCGTCGCTGATGTCCACCACGATGGTGACCAGCCGTCCTTCGGCACCGGCCCGGTCCGCCTTCGCCGCGGTGTCGTCGAGGCCCGGCTGCGCGATGTCCGCCGCGGCGACCGTGGCGCCTTCCGCCAGCAGCCGCAGCACGGTCGCCTGCCCGATGCCCGATCCGCCGCCGGTGACCAGGACCTTGCGGTCGGTGAAACGCTGCATGGCTCTCCTCCTGGGGGTGATAGCCGCCCGGCGCGGAATCTCCGGGCGTCCCGGCCAGGGTTCCCGGGCGCGAACGAACCACAACATCCCCGGACGAAAACGCTCGTTTCCCGGCGGCGGCCCCCGACCGCCCCGGCGACCGCGCGGCAATTTCGCCCGGTTGGCGCGTTACCGGCGCCCGGCCCGGCGGATTAACGTGCCCACATCGGCTTCCCCATTAGATGCGACACTGAGGCGACACCCCGTAGCCGACCCGCCCCGAGTCGGCGACGATGGTCACACACAGGGCGATCTCGAGGACGCGAAGGCATGGGCCGTGGGTGAGTGGTGGCAGGAAAGCGCGTCGGACGCGATGTTCGCGGACTGCCCGTTCGGGCTGGGCATCCTCGCCCCGGACGGCACCGTCCTGGCCGTCAACCGCGCCCTCGCCGACCTGCACGGCGTCCCCGCCGACACCCTGCCCGGCACCCGTGCGCACGAGGTCTCCGGCCCGCTCTCGCACCCCGAAGTCCTGGCGTCGCTGCTGCGCGCCGGCAAGACCGGCGAACCCCATGTCGACCGGGTGATCCGCGGCCGGGTGACCGGCGTGGCCCATTCGTACGTGTGCAGCTTCGCCATATGGCCGCTGCGCGGCGACGGCGGCGTGCGCGGCGTCGGCATCACCTTCACCGACATCACCGGCGACACCTCCGCGCTCACCCGCATGGAGCAGGTGCGCGCCCGGCTCGCCCTGGTCAACGAAGCCGAGCTGCGGATGGGCTTCAGCCGCGACGTCGTCGGCTGCGCGGAGCAGGTGCCGCTGGTCGTCGTGCCGTCGTTCGCCGACGCGGCCGCCGTCGGCCTGTTCGACGCCCCGGTGCCGATCAGCATGCTCCCCGAACACGGATTCGACCCACCGCCCGGCACGCTGCTGCGCACCGTCGCCGCCGTCGTCGACCCGAAGATCCCCGATCTGCCCGTGCTGTCCCCGCGCGACTACGGCCGCCCGTTCCCGGTCCCGCCCGAAGTCCGCGCCGCGCTGCGCCGCCAGCGCGCCGAACTCAGCGGCGTCGACCCGCGCGAGACCCCGACCGTCATCGGCCAGGCCACCCCCGACGCGCCGCCGCTGCGCACCCACCTGCTCAAGGCCGGCATGCACTCGCGCATCGTCGCGCCGCTCATCGCGCGCGGCCGCGCGATCGGCATGACGATGTTCGCCCGGCTGGCCGGCAGCCCGCCGTTCGAAGCCGACGACTTGCAGACCGCCGAGGAACTCGGGCTGCGGGCGGCGTCGTCGATCGACAACGCGCAGGCGCACGTACGGCAGCGGCACGCCGTCCGCACCCTGCAGCGGCATCTGCTGCCGCGCGACCTGCCGGAGGCCCCGGGGCTGTCGTTCGCGTACGCCTACCAGCCCGCCCGTGCCGGGCGCCTGGCGGGCGGCGACTGGTACGACGTCATCCCGCTGTCCGAAGGCTGCGTGGCGATGGTGGTCGGCGACGTCACCGGCCACGGCCTGCAAGCCGCCGCGCTGATGGGCCAGTTGCGGGTCGCCGTGCGCGCGGTCGCCCGCCTCGAACTCCCGCCTGCCGCGCTGCTCGCGCACGTCGACTCGCTGATGGACGACTTCGCGGTGGACGGCGAACTCGCCAGCTGCGTCTACACCGTCTACGACCCGAACGACCGCACGCTCACCTGGGCCCGCGCCGGGCACCCCCCGCCGCTGCTGCTGTCCCCCGGCGAACGCCCGCGCGTGCTCGGCGGCCCCGCGAACGCGTTGCTCGGCCTCGGCGGCATCACCTTCGAGCAGACGTCGTACAGCGTCGCCCCCGGCTCGACCGTCGTGCTCTACTCCGACGGCCTGGTGGAACGCCGCGGCCGCGACATCGACACCGGCATCGACGACCTGACCGGCGTCCTCGACGCCGAAGGCGCGGACGCGTCCCCGAACCGGCTGCGGGAGGCCGCCTTGCGGGTGCTCCCGGCCGATCCGGAGGACGACGTCGCGCTGCTGATCGGCCGCCTCACCTGACCGGCGACCACCCGGCGGGCACCCGTGGTCACTGCCCCGCGTGCGCCTTGCGGATGGTCTCGACGTCGATCTTCTTCATCCGGTACATCGCTTCGGTGGCCCGCTTGGCCTTGGCCGGGTCCGGGTCGGCGACCAGGTCGAGCACCTCGGACGGGAAGACCTGCCAGGACAGCCCGAAGCGGTCCTTCAGCCACCCGCACGGCCCTTCCTCGCCGCCGTCGGTGAGCTTCTCCCAGAAGTAGTCGGCCTCCGCCTGGTCGGCGCACGGGATCTGGAACGAGACGGCCTCGTTGAAGGTGAACTCGGGTCCGCCGTTGAGGCCCACGAACTTCTGCCCGTTGACGGTGAACTCGACCACCATCACCGAGCCCGGCTCGCCGGGGCCCGCATCGTTGTAGTGCGCGACCCGGCCGATGCTGCCGTCCTTGAACACCGACAGGTAGAACTCGGCCGCTTCCTGCGCCTTGCCGTCGAACCACAGGCACGTGACGATTTCGCCGCTCATCGGATTCTCCTCCGAGGTGGGAACGAGCTGTCACCAATACCGACTGCCCGACCGCCGCGGACTCATCGGTCCCGCGCCGGCGAACTGCCCGATCGGCCTAACCGCCCCAACCCGCCCGGTCCGTCCGTCCGGCGCGCGGCGCGGGCAGCGAGGCGGCGAGCAGGGCGATCTCGTCCTCGGTGTTGTAGTAGTGCGCGGACGCGCGCACCACCGAGGCCAGGCCGCGCGCCCGCAGATCCCATTGCGCGTAGTCGCCGACCGACACCGACACGTTGACCTTGTGCGCGGCGAGGTGCCGGGCGACCTCCGCGCCGTCCACGCCTTCGACAGTGAACGACACGATGCCGCAGCGCCGCGCCCCCAGGTCGCGCACCGTGACGCCGGGCCGTTCGGCCAGGGCCGCGCGCAGCGTCTCGCCCAGGGCGGCCGCCCGGGCGCCGATGGCGTCCAGGCCGAGGCCGAGCGCGTAGTCGACGGCGGTGCCGAGGCCGATCTTGCCCGCGTAGTTGGTCTCCCACGTCTCGAAGCGGCGGGCGTCGCCGCGGATTTCGTACGTGTCCGGGCCCGTCCAGGTGGCCGCGTGCAGGTCGAGGAAGGGCGGTTCGAGGTCTTCCAGGACCCGCGACGAGCAGTACAGGAAGCCGGTCCCGCGCGGTCCGCGCAGGAACTTGCGGCCGGTCGCGCTCAGCAGGTCGCAGCCGATCTCGGCGACGTCGACCGGGAGCTGGCCGACGGACTGGCAGGCGTCCAGCAGGTAGAGGACCCCGGCCTCGCGCGCCGCCTTGCCGACCGCCGCGGCCGGGTTCACCAGGCCGCCCTGGGTCGGGACGTGGGTGATGGCGATCAGTTTCACCCGCTCGTCGATCATCGCGCGCAGCGCGTCGACGTCGATCTGCCCGGAGGCATCGTCGGGCACGGCCTCGACGGACACCCCGTGGCGGCGGGCGGTCTGGAGGTACGCGATCGCGTTGCTCGCGTACTCGGAACGGCAGGTCAGGATGCGGTCGCCGGGCTGCCAGCGCAGTGCGTAGAAGGCCATGTCCCAGGCCCGGGTGGCGTTCTCCACACAGGCGATCTCGTTGCGGTCGGCGTTGACGAGCCGGGCGAGGGCATCGTACGTGTGGTCGATCCGCTCCGCCGCCGCGGCCGCCGCCTCGTAGCCGCCGATCCGCTCTTCCAACCGCAGATGCCCGATGACCGCCTCGGTCACCGCGGTCGGCGGCAGCGCCGCTCCGGCGTTGTTGAGGTGCGTGACATACGCGCACCCCGGTGTCTCGGCACGCAGGCGGGCGACGGTGGACGCATCGAACAACGTGGCCTCCGAGGTTCGGGACGACGGTCGGGCCCGCGGCGCCGGGCCCGTTTCGCACGCTAGCGGGCCCGACGCCGCACCGCTCGCGTCGGAAGGCCAAGCGCCGGACGCCCCCGATCCCGCGCGGCCGGCCCGGCAGGCTCAGCCCGCCCGGCCCAGCCGGTCCGGCAGCAGACAGGCGTCGCCGAACATCTCGATGCCGGTGATGTTCTTGCGGTAGGCCGTGTAGGAGCACGCGTTCAGGTACGTCCACACCGGCACTTGCTCGGCGACGCGCTTCTGCGCCCGCCCGTACGCGGCCTTGCGCACCGCCGGGTCGTTCGCCGCGCGTGCCTCGTCGATCGCGGCGTCGGCCTCCGTGTCCGTCCAGCCGCCCAGGTTCGCCGAGCCGCCGGTGCGCAGCAGATCGGACAGCGCCGGCTCGGGGTCGGTGAAGGAGATCGAGTACAGCGACGCGTCGAAGTCGCGGTTGACGATGACACTGCTCTGGTACGCGGGGCCGTCCACACCCTTCACGTCCATCCGCACGTTCTTCAGCGTGCTCAGGCGGCTCTGCACGAACTCGGCGATCTTCCGCGACACGGGGCTGTTCACCGCGGTGAACGAGAACGCCAACGGCTTCCCGGCGGCCGCCAGTTCGTCCAGCAGGGTCTGCGCCCGCGCGCGGTCCGGACCGGGCTGGGCGGCGGCCGGGTCGGCGTAGGGGCTGTCCGCCGGGAACAGCCCGGTCGCGCCCGCCGCGCCGTGGCCGTAGACCGTCTTGACCAGTTCGCCGCTGTCCAGCGCGGCGGCGAACGCCTGCCGCGCCCGCACGTCGTCGAACGGCGCGCGGGTGGTGTTGAAGACGATGAGGTAGCCGCCGGCGAGCACGGTCGACGCGACGGACACGCCCGCGGCGTCCCGGGCGACCTCGGCACCGGGCAGCGCCGAGCCGAGCAGCAGGTCCGCGCCGCCGGTCGACACCGTCGACAACTGCTGCTGCTCGTCGGCGACCGTCTTGACCACCAGCTTGTCGAGGAACGGGCGCCCGGACTGCCAGTAGTGCGGGTTGCGGTCGAACGTCGTCTGGCTGCCCCGCAGCCACGACGCCACCACGAACGGCCCGGCACCGACCGGCGCGGCCGCGAACGCCTTCGGGTCCGCGCTGATCGCCTTCGGCGAGCCGACGAACGCCATGCTGCGCGCCACGACCGAGGCGAAGTGCGGGTTGGGTGCGGGCAGCGTGACGGTCAGCGTGACCGGGTCGGTGACCGCCAGTTTCAGATCCTTGGCCACCCGGAACTGCGGGGACCGGACGCCGGGGTCGGCGAGGCGGGCCCAGTTGAAGCGCACCGCGTCGGCGTCCAGCGTCGTGCCGTCCGAGAAGAGCACGCCCGGGCGGAGCTTGAGTACCCACGTCGTCCCGCCGTCCGGGCTGGTCAGCGACTCGGCGAGCTGCGGCCGGACTTCGCCGGTGCGCTGGTCGGCGTACACGAGGACGTCGAACACCGCGGCCATGCGGGTGCCGTAGGTGATCCCGGTCGGGTTCACCAGCGCCGGGTCGAAGCCGTTGGCTTCCAGCGACATCACCAGCGTCGCGGTGCCGCCGCGCACCGCGGCGGCGGTCGGTGCCTGCCCGCTCTGCGCTGCGGACTTACCGCCGGAGCCGCCCGACCCGCCGCACGCGGCGGCCGAGGCGGCGAGGGCGGAGGTGAGCACGCCGGCGGAGAAGGCGCGCCGGGTGAGACCGGGCGCGGCGGGCAGTCTTCGGGACGCAGGGGTCATCGGGGGGCTCCTCGAAGGTGGGGCGGGAAGGCAGGCGGGGGCGGCGGCCGCGATCGCGGCCGCGGCGGGTCCGAGGTCAGCGGGGTTCGTCGCCCTCGATGACGATCCGGTGCATGACGCGCGGGGCTTCGTAGTCGTAGACCGCGTAGTGCTGCGTGCTGCGGTTGTCCCAGAAGGCGATGTCGCCAGGCCGCCAACCGAACCGCACCTGGAAGTCCGGGCGGGTCACGTGGTCGAAGAGGAACGGCAGCAGCAGTTCGTTCTCGCGTTCGTCGAGTTCGACGATGCGCGTGGTGAAGATCCGGTTCACGTACAGGCAGCGGCGGCCGGTGACCGGGTGCGTGCGCACGACCGGGTGGGCGACCACGGGCAGCGCGTCGGGGTCGCCGCCGCGGTGGGTGCGGGACTTGGTGAAGTCGTGTTCCGCCGTGAGGCCGTCGAGCAGGACGCGCATCGGGGCGGACAGCGCGGCGTACGCGCTCTCCATGTCCGCCCACAGCGTGTCGCCGCCGAGCGGGGGCAGCGACACCGCGCGCAGCATCGTGCCGAGCGGCGGACGCGCCATGAACGTCGCGTCGCTGTGCCAGATGTCCGCATTCGACTGCTTGGGGCCGTCGCCGGTGGCCAGCACCATGACCTCGGGCAGGTCCGGCGCGGGCGGGTGGCCGAACGGGAACTGCTGGAGCGTCCCGAAGCCGGCCGCGAAGTCGCGCTGGCGGTACGCGTCGATGTCCTGGCCGCGGAAGAACAGGACCTGGTGGGTGTGCAGCGCCTCGGTCAGCGCCGCGTAGGCGTCCGGTCCGAGGTCGTCGTTCAGGTCGATACCGGCCACTTCGGCACCGATCGCGGGGGTGAGGGGGCGGATGTCGAACACGGGTACTCCAACGTCGCGCACAGTTTGAGACAGATCGTCTTAACAGTTTCTGAGACGGAATGTCTTACACTCGTCGCGTGGATGTCAAGACCCGCACCCGCGCCCGGATCCTCGACGCCGCGGAACGCCTCTTCGCCGAGCGCGGCGTCGCCGCGGTATCGCTGCGCGAAATCGGCGCGGCCGCCGGGCAGCGCAACAACTCGGCCGTGCAGTACCACTTCGGCACCCGCGACGCGCTGGTCCGGGCGCTCTACGAAGACCGCCTCGCCCCGCTCAACCGGCGCCGCCTCGCCCTCCTCGCGGCGCTGCCCGAGGACCGCCGCACCGATCTGGCCGGCCTCGTCGACGTGTACCTGCGCCCGCTCGCCGAGGCGATGCGCGACGGCTCCCACGACGGGCACTACGCCCGCTTCATCCACCGCTTCACCCTCGAAGGCGAGGTGCTGACGCCGCCCCTGGAAGCGGACTTCGCCGGCGGCATGCGCGCGGTCACCGCCCTCATCGCGGACGCCCTCGCCGCGGCCGAGCCCCACACGCCCCCAGCCGTGCACAGCGCCCGCCTGCGGCTCATGCAGCTGCTGGTCACCGGGACCCTCGCGGACAGCGAACGCCGCCTCGCCGACGGCACCGAGCTGCCGCTCCCGTTCGACGGCTTGCTGACCGAACTCGGCCACGCCGCGGTCGGCGTCCTGCGCCCCCACGGAGCAGCGCGGCACGGGTGACGCTCCGCGCCGCCGCCGCGGAGAGCGACGTGATCCGGGCATCGTGCCGGCGAACCTGACGAGGGTGCCGCCCCGGTGGTCCGGGAACGACACCCTCGGTGTGCTCATGCGGCGCGGGATCAGCCCTCGATGCGGGTCCCCGACTCCGTCGACTGCCACTCGCGTTCGGACAGGTGCCGGGTGTGCCTGCGCAGGGCGATGCCGGTGACGAACTCGGTGATGCCGACCACCATCAGCCAAATACCGACCACGATCGCCAGCACCTTGATCGAGTCGAACGGCGCCGCCAGCAGCACGATGCCGCCCAGGAACGTGACGACGCCGACGAACACCTGCCACCCGCGGCTCGGCACGGTCGGATCCATCGCCGCGGCCATCACCTGCGTGATGCCGCGGAACAGCCAGCCGATGCCGATCCACAGCGCGAGCAGCAGGATCGACTCCAGCGTCCCGCGGAAGCAGAACAGGCCCAGCATGATCGACAGCGCACCGCTGATGAACGCCAGGATGCGCATCGCCGTCGACAGGTGGTCGCCGAACGCGGCCGCCAGCTGGAACACACCGCTGACCAGCAGGTAGACGCCGAACAGCACGCCGACCACGCGCAGCGACGGGCCCGGCCAGATCAGCACGATCAGCCCCAGTGCGAAGGACGCGATGCCCATCACCAGCATCGCCTGCCACGCGCTGCGGGCCACCCGGTCCAGGTAGGCACCGAGGGTCGGAGGGGTCTCCATATCGTTCTGCATGGCACCCAGCTTTCGTCGTCTGCCGCCGGTGGCCGTCGCCGACCGCATGACGCGTCGAGCGATGGTCAAAATATGACAAATCGACTACACCAGGCCGCCCGCGGCCCCGCAAGACGAGACCGGGGCGGGCCCCCGTATCCGAGGCGGGATACGCCTGGACGCAGGGACCGCGACCGGGCGCCGCGTCAGCGGAAAGCGTCGGCGTTCGCGGCGGCCCAGTCGGCGAACGTACGCGGCGGGCGGCCGAGGAGCCGGGCCAAGTCCGGCGCCGGGGTGCGCTCGTGGCCGGTCGGGGCGCCGAGGATGCCGAGGGTCGCCTCGAGCACCGGCGGCGGCATGAACCGAGCGAGTTGCTCGGCGGCTTCGGCGCGGGACTGTTCGACGTACCGGACGGGCTCGCCGAGCACGTCGGCGAGCACCCGGACCCGCTCGCGCGGGGTCAGCGCCTCGCCGCCGGTCAGCTCGTACACCTGCCCGGCGTGCGCGTCGCCACGCAGCACCACGGCGGCCGCCTCGGCGAGATCGGCCGGGTGGACGGCCGGCAGCGCGACATCCCCGAAGGGCGCGGCGACCGTGCGCGCCGCACGCACCCCTTCGGCCCACTGGAACGCGTTGCTGGCGAAGCCGCCGGGACGGAGCACCGTCCACGCGAGGCCCGACGCGCGGACGGCCTGCTCGTAGGCGACCGCATGCGCATAGGCGTCCGGCCGGGTGCCGGCCCCCTGCGAGGACAGCAGTACCAGCCGCCGCACCCCGGCGGACCGCGCCGCGTCCACGACCGCGGCCGGGTCGTCCCCCGCCACCAGCAGGAACGCCGCATCGCCGCCCGCGAACACCTCCTTCAACCCGCCGGGATCACCGAGGTCCCCGGCGCGGAACGCCGCACCGCCGGGCAGCCCGCCGTCGGGCGCATGGCGCGCCACTCCCACGACGTCCTCACCCGCCGCCACGAGCAGCTCCACCAGCGCACGCCCGACATTGCCCGTCGCACCCGTCACCACGATCACGGCAGTTCTCCCCTGCGTTGCCTTAGTTAGTCATCCAACTAACTTCCGATGCGACGAAGGTAGCCGCCCTGCGCGAGCGCTGTCTAGAGTGCTTTTAGTCGGACAACTGACTCGCCCCGAGGAGCAGCACCCGCGATGGCCCGCAGCACCGCATCAACCGCCGGCGACAGGCCCGAGGCCGCGCCGGCCCGCAAACGGTCCGGCAAGCGCGAACGCCTGATCGCGGCGACGACCGACGTCCTGCACCGGCAAGGCGTCGAGAAGACGACGATCGCGGACATCGCCCAGGCGGCGGACGTGCCGGTCGGGAACGTCTACTACTACTTCAAGACCAAGGACCAGCTCGTCCGGGCCGCGATCGGCGAACACCGCAGCCGACTCGGCGCGCTGACCGGGATCCTCGACCGCGAGCCGGACCCGGCCGCGCGGCTCAAAGCCCTGATCGCGGGGTGGGTCGACCAGCGCGACGTGGCGGCCCGTCACGGATGCCCGTTCGGCACCCTGGCCTCCGAACTCGACAAGCGCGACGACGGCCTCGACCGCGAAGCCGCGAACGTGATGCGGGAGTTGGTGGACTGGGCAGCCGTGCAGTTCGGCGCGCTGGGCCGGGAAGACGCGCACGACGCGGCGGTCGCCCTGGTGGCCGGGTACCAGGGGATGTCGCTGCTGGCCAACACGTTCCGCGACCCGGAGATCATGACGGTGCAGGGCGCGCGGCTCACCGCGTGGATCGACGAGATCGCGGCGGAAGAGAAGTAGCGGCGCGGGTCAGGCGAGCGGGCGGCGTCCTGCGAAGCCCAGGTCCTCGCGGTGGTACCAGGCGAGTTCGCGGTCGCCCTCGAGCCAGCAGAGCAGCACCGCGACGCCGTCGATCTCCGACGGGAAGTCCACCAGCAGCGGCGCGAACCCCTTCAGCTCGGCCCCGGACTGCTGGACGTCCGTCATCAGCTCGTCGAGCCGCGCGTGCATCCCTTTCAGCTCGGGAAGCCCGCCGTGCGGGGTCGGGCCGCCCGCGTCCGCCAGATCCGCGGCCAACTCGGCGGCCTGCCCGCGCACCACGACGATCTCGTCGAGGGTCGGCAGCATCTCGGCGAGCGCCTCGCGCGCTTCGTCCACGGTGAACAGCCCCATGCGGCCAGCTTGCCACGGCGCGGACCGGGCCCCACGCGCGGCTCGGCGGGGAGGTCGGCAGCCGAGGTCGACGACAAGACGATGCCCAGGCGAACGCGGAGATCACCGAATCCGACAGCGCCACTCGAACGCGTGGCCCCGTCCACGAACTCGTTCACGAGCACCGGGCGCCCCATCATCGCCGAGCCGCCTCCTGCGATCCGCATGCCGCGAGCGTGCCACGCCGGGCTGCTCCCCGGCCGCCCAATTGCCGCACCCGGTCCCGGCGTTGGCAGTTCATGCAAAGCAAGAGGCCCTCTCGATCATTCGAGAGGGCCTCTTCGCTGGTGCGCTCGGCAGGATTCGAACCTGCAACCTTCTGATCCGTAGTCAGATGCTCTATCCGTTGAGCTACGAGCGCTTGTCGTTGCGACGAGAAGAACAATACAGGAACTCCCGCCGGGCATGAAATCGATTAGCAGCCGGGTGCCGGTATGGGGGTTGAGCTGCATGTTTGGGGCATTTGGGGGATCCTGCCGACCTCGGATGCACCCGTCGGACGCGCCGATGAGAGGGGGGCCACACGCCCGCAGTGATTGCGCCGGCCGACCCGGCAGCACCCTCGCCGGCCGCCGCGGAGCGGTCGCCGACGACACCACGGCACCCGCGGCGAGCCACCCCCGCGCCCATCCCGCCCCGCGCCACGCCCGCCGTGTTCGCTCAGAGCGAAATGCTGGGTTTGGTGCACTGGTACGGAAGGCGGGTTTTGTGCGGCGTGGATCACACCCGGACGACGCGGCCGGGCGACCCCCGCAGGCCGGCGCAAGGACACCGGCAAGACATCCACCGCCCAACGGACTTGACGGACAATCAGGGCGTCGCGGCACACGTGCCGTACCGGCACGGCTACGGTACGAACCGATCCGGGGTCGGACGGGCACACAAAACAGCCCGTCCGGCGGACCGGACGGGCTGTTCAGAGCGGAGGCTCCGGGATTTGAACCCGGGATGGGGTTGGTTACCCAAACCGCATTAGCAGTGCGGCGCCATAGACCAGACTAGGCGAAGCCTCCATCGGTGTAACCCGACGGCGGATAGATTACCTGCCAGGTCAACACGACTGCAAAAACAATGGGATAGTCGGTCGTGACATGCCTCGGGGGGACGGGCAAGGATGGGCCGTCGGCACAGTCCAGGGGACGTTGAGGAGGTACGCGCTTCGTGAGCAGCAGGCCATCTCGGGGCGCTGCTCGCCTCGCCGCCATACTCGACGCACTGCCGGACGCCCTGCTGCTCGTGAACCGCAACGGCACGGTCGTCAACGCGAACGCGATGGCGCTGGAGGCGTTGGAAGCCCCCGGCACCCCGATCGTCGGACGCGGGTTGCTCGACCTCCTGCCGACCTTCGACCGCAGCCGCATCCCCGGGTCGGTCCGCGCCGTGGAGCAGGACAGCCGGACGAAGCCCACCCGCATGACCGCGCGCCGCACCGACGGCTCGCTCATGCCGGTCGAGGTCACCAGCGCGAACCTGCCCGGCGCCTACGACGACGAACTCCTCATGATCGTCGTCCGCGACCTCAGCGACTCCCTCGACGTCGAGTCCGAGCTGCAGCGCCAGCAGCGGCAGACCGAGATGATCCTGCGCGCCGCCTCCGAAGGCATCATCGGCATCGACTCCGACGGGTCGATCGTGCTGGCGAACCCGGCCGCCGCGCGGATCCTGCGGCACCGGGCCAGCGATCTGGGCGGCCGGTCCCTGCACGAACTCCTCCAGCCGAAGAAGGCGGACGGCTCGCCGCTGCCCGCCGACGAGTGCCCCGCACTGATCACCCTGAAGTCCGGCCGCAAGCAGCGGCTGCGCGACCAGGTGCTGTGGCGCGGCGACGGCGAAGCGGTGCCGGTCGAGATGACGACCGCGCCGATCCTGCTCGGCGAGACGGTCGTCGGCGCGGTCATGACGTTCACCGACACGTCGCGGGAACGCGCGCTCGGCGAGCGCCGCGAGCAGCTCGTCGAGCTGGTGCAGGCCGAGCTGGTGGCGCGGATCGAGGCCGGGCGGGCCCGGCTGAAGACGCTCGCGGACGGCAGCATCGGCGAACTCGGCCCGAGCGCCCGGCGCGTGGTGCGGCAGGTCGCGAGCGACCTCGAGGAGCTGGCCGGGCTGGCCGGCGAAGTGCTGCAGCACCAGGCAGGCGAGGACAAGCCGGCCGCGGAGCGCACCGCCGCGACCGTCGACGACCTGCTCGACCGGGCGCTGGAGACGGTGACGTACCCGGCGCGCGCGGCAGGCGTGCAGTTCTCCCTGACCGCCGCCCCGGTGGGCGTGCAGGCCGACGTCGACGCGATGACGCGGGCGCTCGGGCACCTGCTCGCGGACACCGTGGGCGCCGTCGAGAAGGGCGCGACCGTCGTCGTCGCCGCCGAAGAACGCGACGGGAAGGCCCGCATCGAGGTGCGCGGCCCCGCCAGCCGCGGGAGTTCGGTGCACGTGCCGCTCGCCCGCACGGTGGTCGAGGCGCACGGCGGCACGGTCGAGCACACGACCGAAGACGACGAGAGCGTCTACGTGGTCGAGCTTCCGGCCGACAAGGACGCCGCGGAGAAGGCCCGTCCGCAGGAGGGCTCGGACGGCAACGCGCACGTGCGCGCCCGCAAACGGGCCCGCACGACTCCGGCCGTCCGCCCCGGCACCGCCGCCACGCCGCAGGACGACGCGGCGAAGGCGAAGACCGAGCAACCGGCCGAGAAGACCGACGACAAACCCGAAGACAAGCCCGAAGGCTCCGCTGCCGAGGCCGACGAGGCTGCCGCGGACCCGGAGGACGCCGCCGGCCAGGACGCGAAGTCCGAGACCGCGGACGCCCCGGGCGATGCCGAAGCCGCCCCGCCGGCCGGTGCGTCCGGCGGTGGCGCCGAGGTCGCCGTGCGCACCCCCGGGGACTCCGGCCCCCGGGCCGCCCGGCTCGCCCCCGCGACTCCCGCCGTCCCGCCGGTGCCGCCGCTGCCCGTTCCCGCCAAGCCGATCGCGCTGCCGGCCGGCGGATCGGCGGCCGCCGGCGGCCAGCCGTCCGTACCGCTGGTGCCCGCCTCGGGCGGACGCCGCGGCCGGCGCGCCCTCCAGGCCTCCGGCGCGCACACCGAAGCGGGCAACGCCGACAACGCGGCCGACAACGCCGGGCAGGCGGCCAGGCCGCCCGCCGCGCACGGCCCGTTCGCGCTGGAAGGGCCGCGTCCGGAAGGACCGCTGCCGCCGCCCGCCGCCGAGAGCACGCCCGGCGCGGCTCCGGACCACAGCGGCGGCCACGCGCTGCCGCCCGCACCCGGCGCGCCGACGCCGTATGCCCCGGACGGGTACGGCCCACAGCCGCAGTCCGGCCCGCACCCCGTTCCGCAGCGGGGCCCGCAGTCCGCTCCCCCGCCCGCCGGATACCCCGGCGACCAGTCCGGCCCGCACTCCCTTCCGGGTCGGCACGGCGGCGGTCCGGTGTACGCGCCCGAGCCCGGCGGCTACCCGGCCGGTCCGGCGTACCCCGGCGCGGCCGCCCAGCACGCCCCGGGTCAGCCGGACGACGGCACCGATCCGCACGCCCCCGGCCGCTACCTGCCCGGCCCCGGCGCCTTCCCGCCCGGTGCGGGACCGCAGCACACGCCGCAGGCCCCGCACGCCGGTCCACCGCCCCAGCAGCCGCAACTCCCCGGTCCGCAGGGGCCGTACGGCCTTCCCGCCGGTCCGCAGTACGGCGGTCCCGCGCTGCCCGGTCCGCAGCAGGGCCACGACAGCGGCGCCTACCCCACCGCCGAAGCACCGGGTGCGGAAGGCCCGCCGAGCGGCAGCACGCCCGCGGTGAACCGCAGCGGCGAGCGCCCCGCGGTCACCCGGCGCGGTGCGCCCGCGCGCACCAACGGGCACCACACCCGGCACATGGCCCGGGCCCGGCACCACCTGTCGGTGCCGCCCGCGTCGATACCGTCCCAGCCGCGTTCCGGCCCGGGCGGCCGCTCGACGAGCGTGCAGGACCGGGCCGAGACGCCGCCGCCGAACCCGTCGGCCGCGGACGCGCCGACCGCGCTGATGCCGCCGATACCGGCGCCGCCCACCGACCTGCCGCCGCAGCCCGGGACGCCGCAGGCGATCCCGCCGATGCCGCCCGCCGCGCCCGGATACGGCCCCGGCCACCAGACCGGATACGGCAACGGCCCCGACAGCGGTCCGATCACGCCGGTGTCCCCGCCGCCGGGCTCCGGCCCCGCGCTGCCGGGACGCCGCCGGCGTGCCGCCGCACAGCCGGAAGCCCCCGTGCCGCCCGGTGCCGGGATCGGCACCGACACGCCGCCGCCCGGCGAACTCGCGGCGCTGGACCCGGACTACCCGGCGATGGTCGCGCCCGCGCCGGACGGCCGTCCGCGGCGTCTGCTGGTGTGGCCCGCGCCCGACCAGGCGACCGCCGGTGCGTTGACCGCGCGCGGCTGGGACCCGGTGCTGGTGCGGTCCCGCGACGAGGTCGAC
Organism: Yinghuangia aomiensis; assembly: GCF_039542225.1. NCBI lineage: Bacteria > Bacillati > Actinomycetota > Actinomycetes > Kitasatosporales > Streptomycetaceae > Yinghuangia > Yinghuangia aomiensis. The sequence goes on from NZ_BAABHS010000032.1 coordinate 63,934, forward strand.
GCGAGCGCGGCGGGCCATCCGGCCGCGCTGTTCGTGGACCCGCTGACCGGGCCGATCACCCGCACGGCGCTGCAGTCGCTGCGGACCGCCGCGACCGCGGCGGAAATCCCCGTCCTGGTCACCGCGGGACTCCAGCAGGCCACCCGGGAAGCGGCGTTCGGTGCCGATCCGGCGGTGCTGCTGCGGTCGCTGGCGCCCGCCGACAGTGCCGCGCACGCGTCGCGTGTGCTGCTTGTCGAGGGCAATGCGGACATCGCGGCCGCGTTCACGGCGTCGCTGATGCGGCGCGGCATGGACGTCGCGCACGTCACCTCGGAGAGCGAGGCGGTGTCGAAGGCGTCCAGCGTCGAGCCGAACCTCGTGGTGCTCGACCTCATGCTGGTGCGGCGCCGCCGCCTCGGCATCGTCGACTGGCTGCGCAACAACCAGCGCCTGCACTCCACGCCGATCGTCGTCTACACGACGGTCGACATAGCGCAGGACGACCTGCACCGGCTGCGGACCGGCGAGACCGTGCTGTTCCTCGCCGAACGCTCGACCCGCGAGGACGTCCAGCAGCGCGTGGTCGACCTGCTCACCAAGATCGCGTCGGTGGTCTGAGCAGCACCCGGAACAACGGAAAGGGCCCGGCGTCGCGCCGGGCCCTTCGGGTTTCCGCCGACCGGGTCAGAGCGACACGACGTCCAGCTCGTCGTCGCCGTACTGCCGCCGGATCACCTTCTTGTCGAACTTGCCGACGCTGGTCTTCGGCACCGCTTGGACGATGCTCCACCGCTCCGGCACCTGCCACCGTGCGACGCGCGCCGCGAGGAACTCGCGCAGCTCGGCGAGCCCGGCCGTGGCGCCGGGCCGCAGCACCACGGTGGCGAGCGGGCGTTCGCCCCACTTCTCGTCCGGGACGCCGACCACGGCCGCCTCGGCGACGTCCGGGTGCGCCATCAGGAGGTTCTCCAGCTCGACGGACGAGATCCATTCGCCGCCGGACTTGATGACGTCCTTGGCGCGGTCGGTCAGCCGGAGGAAGCCGTCCGGGGTGAGCGTGCCGACGTCGCCGGTGCGCAGCCAGCCGTCGTGGAACCGGTCGCCTTCCGCCGAGTCGGCGCCGGTCTCGCCGCCGACGTAGCCGCCCGCGATCCACGGGCCGCGGACTTCGAGTTCGCCGACCGATTCGCCGTCGTGCGGCATGAACGTGCCGTCCGGGCCGACCAGCCGGGCCTGCACCGACGCGGGCAGCCGGCCCTGGGTGACGCGGTACGCCATCTCCGCCTCGCGGTCGAGCCCGGCCGGCGGCCGCGCCACGGTGCCCAGCGGCGACGTCTCGGTCATGCCCCACGCGTGGATGATGCGGACGCCGTGCCGCTCCTCGAACGCCTCCATCAGCGCGGGCGGGCACGCCGATCCGCCGACCACGACCTCGTGCAGCGACGACACGTCGGTCTTGTGCTGGTCGAGGTGGTCGAGCAGGCCGGTCCAGATCGTCGGCACGGCGGCGGCGATGCTGGGCTTCTCGGCGGCGATCATCGCGGCGAGCGGCTCGGGCTGGAGGAAACGGTCCGGCATGAGGATCGACGCGCCGGAGAGCATCGCCGCGTACGGCAGGCCCCACGCGTTGACGTGGAACATCGGCACGACCGGCAGCACCTTGTCGGTCGGGCCGAGGCCGAAGCCCTCCACCATGCACACCTGCATGCTGTGCAGGTAAGTGGAGCGGTGGCTGTAGACCACGCCCTTGGGGTTTCCGGTGGTCCCGCTCGTGTAGCACATCGCGGCGGCGGTGCGTTCGTCGATGTCCTCGGCCCACGGGAATTCGGTGGGCTGGCCGGCGATGAGGTCGTCGTAGCGGTGGATCTGCTTGCCCTGGCCTTCGAGCGGCGCGAGGTCGGCGTCGCCGGTGACGACCACGTGCTCGATGGTCGCCAGGTGCGGGAGGGCGGGGGCGAAGAGCGGGACGAGGCTGCCGTCCACCACGAGGACCTTGTCGTCCGCGTGGTTGGCGATGTAGATCAGCTGGTCGGCGGGCAGCCGCAGGTTGAGCGTGTGCAGCACGGCGCCGCTCGACGGGACCGCGAGGTAGCACTCCAGGTGCTCCTGGTTGTTCCACAGGAACGTGGCGACGCGCTGGTCGCCGGTGATGCCCAGTCCACGCAGCGCGTGCGCGAGCTGCGCGGTGCGCCGTCCGACCTCGGCGTAGGTGGCGCGGCGCGGTTCGGCGCCCGTCCACGTGACCACCTCGGACGTGCCGTGCACGGTGGTGCCGTGCCGCATGATCCTGGTGATCGTCAGCGGCACGTCCTGCATCGTGCTCAGCATCGTCAGACCTCCCGGGTCGGGTGCGCGGGGTGCGCGGTGTGCCGAGACCGGGGCGCGCGCTCGGCGCGCGGCCCCGGTGCTACCGGCGGGTACCCAGGATTCTGCTTGGCCTATCGCGGCTTGTCAGCCCCGGGTGGCGGCCTTTTCCAGGTCCGCCGCCGAAGTGGCGGCCGGTTCGAGGGATTCGCGGGCTTCGAGGACCTCCGCGGGCCCGTCTTCGGGGTCGTCCTTGCCGCGCAGGGCGGTCTCGCGGATGGCGAGCACCGCGAGGAAGCCGAGCAGCGTCACCGGCGTGGCGATCAGGAAGACGGTGTGCAGGCCTTCCAGGAAACCGTCCAGGACGGCGCCGCGCAGCGGGGCGTCCAGGGCGTGGATGGCGGACGGGCTGCCCAGCAGGTGGCCGACGTCGGTGCCGGGCGGCGGCGCGACGTGGCGTTCCTTCATCAGGTTCGGGATGTCCGCGGCGAGCCGGTTGCTGAGGATCGCGCCGAGGACGGCCACGCCGACGGCGCCGCCCATCGAGCGGAAGAACGACGCGGCGGAGGTGGCGATGCCGATGTCGTCCTTGTCCGCGTCGTTCTGGATGGCCAGCACGAGGACCTGCGACGACAGGCCGAGGCCGACGCCGAGGACGAGCATGTAGAGCCCGGCGAGCGCGAGCGGCGTGCCGCGGTGCAGCGAGGACAGCAGGAACATGCCGAGCGCGATCATCGGAAGGCCGATCATCGGGAAGGCCTTCCAGCGGCCGAACTGCGTGATGAGGCGGCCGGAGGTGACGGATGCGCCGAGCATGCCGAGCACCATGGGGAGGGTCATCAGGCCGGAGCGGGTCGGGCTCATGCCGCGCACGATCTGCAGGTACTGCGGCAGGTAGATCATCGCGCCGAACATCGCGAAGCCGACGAAGAACGAGCCGGTGCCGGCGAGCTTGAAGGTCCGGCTGCGGAACAGGTGCGGCGGCAGGATCGGCTGGACCGCACGGCGTTCCTGCCACACCGCGCCGCCGCCGAGGGCCACCGCAAGCAGCACGAGCGTGTAGGTGGTCGCGGAGTTCCACGCCCACTTCTGCCCGCCGAGCGACAGCGCCAGCAGGATCGAGGTGACCGCGCCGGTGATCAGCGCGGCGCCGAGGTAGTCGACGTGCGCTTCGCGGCGGACGTGCGGGAGCTTCAGCACGCGCTCGACCATGACGAGCGCGGCGACCGCGAACGGGATGCCGACGTAGAAGCACCAGCGCCAGCCGAGCGCGTCGGAGCCGACGAGGAAGCCGCCGATGAGGGGGCCCGCGACGGTCGCGACGCCGAACGCCGAGCCGATCCAGCCGGAGTAGCGGCCGCGGGTGCGCGGCGTGGTGACGTCGGCCATGATCGCCTGGGTCATCGCGGTGATGCCGCCGACGCCGACGCCCTGTGCGGCGCGGGCGGCGATGAGCTGGCTCATGCTCTGCGAGAAGCCGGCGAGTGCCGAGGAGAGCGCGAAGATGATCAGCGCGATGCGGAACAGCCGCTTGCGGCCGTACAGGTCGGACAGCTTGCCCCACAGCGGCGTCGAGGCCGTGGTGGTGAGCAGGCCCGCGCTCGCCACCCAGGCGAGCTGGTTCTGCCCGCCGAGGTCGCCGACGATCGTGGGCAGGGCCGTGCTGATGACCGTGCCGGATATACAGGCCACGAACAGCGAGACGAGCAACACGCTCATCACACGCATGATCTGACGGTGCGTGAACTCGCCGGCCACGGGAGTTTCCGTGCCGGCAGGTCTTTCTGACGTTGTGTCACTCGCCGAGACGCGCATGCTCCACCCCATCATTGTTTCGTGCAACTAAAGGTAGCGGCGTTAGTTGTGGCAAGCAACCGGAATCAAGATCCCCGGGAGCGGTGTGACGGGGCTCGCGTCGCGGAGGTCACGGCAATGCCTACGAACGAGTGAAAAACTGTGCCAATTCGACCGTTCGGGCTAATGCCCCCGTACGGCAGCAACGAGGATGAGCGGCATGTACGCGACGCACACTCCCCCTTTCGCGTCTCCCCCCGAGCCTCCGCCGGCCGCCTTCGACGTCGTCCTCCCCGACGCACTCGGCCATCCCGCTCTGGGATTCCGCGACGGCACGTGGTTCCGCATCGGCCACGCGCACCCGCCGCTCCCGGTCGCCGCCCGGAACGCGATCCTCGGGCACCCCGACGCGGCCGGCCCGATCGTGCAGATCATGTGCTGGTGGATGCGCGAGCACCCCGGCGACCGGCACGCCGTCGACCTGGCCACCGAACTCGCGCTGCTCGTAGGCGACATGAGCCGCAGCATCCCGACCCCGCGGATGCCGGTCGACAACCTGCCCGCGCCGCGCGACATCCGCGAGCCCTGGGCCGGATTCCGCGAGGCGCCCGCCCGGCCGGCGGAGATCGCCGCGGCCGCCGCGCCGGAACGCGGCGCCCTGCCCGCCGGGCCGGAGGCGCTGCGGCCCGCGGTCAGAGCACTGCCACCGGCCCCGCCAGCTCGTTCCGGTCGATGGTGATCGCCACCCCGCCGTAGGTCTCCTTCACGTTGCCGGCGTACTGGTGCACGCGGCGGCCCAGCCAGGCGCCGTCCGGGATGGCACCGTCGCCCGAGGTGACGGCCCGGTCGTCCCAGCGGGCGTACCAGAGCGCGTCGGGCAGCAGCCGGGTGCCGTCCGCCTTGAGCACATCCTCGATGCCGGAGTCGAGGCTGCTGTAGTAGCCCGCGACGTAGCCGCGTTCGTGCACCCGGAGGGTCCACGCGGACACGAAGTCCAGCACGTCGCGACTGCAGTCGGCGTTGCGGTTGTCGTACGCCTCCATGTCGAAGTACAGCGCGCTGCCTTCTTTGAAGCCCAGCGCGGCGGCGCGGTCGACCGCGTCGTCGGCGTCCTCCCGGCCCATGTCCCACGACCGGGCCGGGTCGATGCGCACCGCCTTCGTCGAAGCCGTGCAGGACGCCTGGGCGCCGACGTAGACCGGCAGGAAATCCCAGCCTTGCGCGTGCACCTGGCGCACCCAGTCCTGGGTCAGGCCGGCGTTCGCGCACGCCCGGTTGGCACCGCCGACGTAGATCCCGACCGCCTTGTACGGCGACGCGCGCCACGCGTCCATCGCGGCGACGGACGGCGCTTCGCAGGTGTCGAACCCCGGGGCGGCGACGGACCGCATCACCGATGCCTTGGGGGCGGACGTGGCAGATGCGGGCTTGGGCTTGCCGGACGCCGCAACGGCGGACGGCACGGCGAAGCCGACCAGGGCGAGGACGACGAGACCGGCAATTCCGGCACGGAAGTGAGGACGCACCCCACCACCTTGCGACCGGCCGCTCGCGAAAAGTGCCACATCATCGGCAACACGCCGGGCCGGCCCACCTGTTGGGCCGTCCGGGGGAACGACGCGGGCGCCGGAGGCTGTTCGCCTCCGGCGCCCGCGATGCACTGCTCCGCCGGTCCCGCCCCCGGACGCGTCCCGGGGCGGTCCCGGATCAGGCCTGGCTGAGGATCAGCCCGGATGTCGGCACACCGGTGCCGGCCGTGACCAGCACGTTGTGCACGTCCTCGACCTGGTTCACCGACGCGCCGCGGATCTGCCGGACACCCTCGGCGATGCCGTTCATGCCGTGCAGGTACGCCTCGCCCAGCTGGCCGCCGTGCGTGTTCGTCGGCAGCTTGCCGCCCAGCATGAGGTTGTTGTCGGCCACGAACCCCGGCGCCTCGCCGCGGCCGCAGAAACCGAACTCCTCCAGCTGCATCAGCACGAACGGCGTGAAGTGGTCGTACAGCACCGCCGTCTGGATGTCGTCCGGGGTGAGCCCGGACGTCTGCCACAGCTGCTTGGCGACGACCTGCATCTCCGCGAGACCGGTCATCCCGTCGCGGTAGAAGGAGGTCATCATCTCCTGGTTGCGGCCCGCGCCCTGCGCCGCCGCGGTGATGACGGCCGGCGACTGCCGCAGGTCCTTCGCGCGCTCCGCGCTGACCACCACGATCGCCTGGGCGCCGTCGGTCTCCTGGCAGCAGTCCAGCAGACCGAGCGGCTCGACGATGCGGCGCGCGTTCTGGTGGTCTTCCATGGTGATCGGCTTGCCGTAGAAGTACGCCGCCGGGTTGGTCGCGGCGTGCGCGCGGTCCGCGATCGCGACGTGGCCGAACGCCTCGGTGGTGGCGCCGTACACGTGCAGGTAGCGCTGCGCGAACATGGCGACCCACGACGCGGGGGTGAGCAGGCCGTACGGCATGTTCCAGCCGATCGCCACACCCTCGGCGCTGGGCTCGCGCTCCAGCACCCCCGAGCCGAACCGGCGGCCGGACCGCTCGTTGAACGCGCGGTAGCAGACCACCACGTCGGCCACGCCGGTGGCGACCGCCATCGCCGCGTGCGCGACGGTGCCGCACGCCGCGCCGCCGCCGAAGTTCACCCGGCTGAAGAACGACAGGTCGCCGATGCCGCACGCCTGCGCGACGGAGATCTCCGGGTTGGTGTCCATCGTGAAGGTCACCAGGCCGTCGACGTCCGACGGCTTCAGGCCCGCGTCGTCGAGCGCCGCGCCGACCGCCTCGGCGGCCAGCCGCAGCTCGGACCGGCCGGATTCCTTGGAGAACTCGGTCGCGCCGATACCGGCGATCGCGGCCTTGCCCTTGAGGTTGTCCGCGTGCTTGAGGCTCATGCCTGCCCTCCCGGGAGCGCGACGGTCACAGTCCCCGTCACGTGGTTGCCGAGCTTGTTCGCCCCGACCACGGACACCTCGACCAGGCCGTCGGCCTTCGCGGTGACCTTGCCGGTGATCGTCATCGTGTCGCCCGGGTAGTTCGGAGCACCGAGGCGGATGGCGACCTTGCGCAGCTCGGTCTCCGGACCGCCCCAGTCGGTGACCATGCGGCCCACGAGGCCGTTGCTGGTCAGGATGTTCATGAAGATGTCCGGCGAGCCCTTGGCCTGCGCGAGGCCCGGGTCGTGGTGGACGTCCTGGTAGTCGCGCGTGGCGATGGCCGTCGCGGTGATGAACGTGCGGGTCAGCGGGACGACCAGCTCGGGCAGTTCGTCGCCGACGTTGACCTCGTCGTACGTCCGGCTCGTCAGGTTGGTCATGCCCCTACTCCCTTGGAATTCCCCGCGCCGCTCGCGAACAGTGCGCCGAGCGTGGCCAGTTGCTGGATTCCGGTGCCGAGCGTCGCATCGATCTGACGCCCCCACAGGAAGTGCCGGTGGATGGGGTGGTCGATGTCCGACCCCATGCCGCCGTGCAGGTGCTGGCACGCGTGCACGACGCGCTTGCCGCCCTCGGACGCCCACCAGCGCGCGACCAGCGCCTGCTCGGTCGCCGCCTCGCCCTGGTCCATGCGCCACGCGGCCTCCAACGCCGTGACGCGGATGGCCTCGGTGTCCATGTAGGCGTCGGCGGCCCGCATCATCACACCCTGCTTGGTGGACAGCGGCACGCCGAACTGCTCGCGGGTCTTCACGTAGTCGACGGTGCGGGTGACGCCCTGCGCGCACACGCCGACCTGGAGCGCGGCGAGCGCGACCCGCGCCCGGTCCACGATCCACGCCGCGGTGGCCGGGCCGTCGGCCACGTCGCCGACCGGCTGCGCCGCGGCACCGGCGAGCACCACGTTGCCGGACGCCCACGGAGCGGTCGTCGGCGCGGCCTCGACGGTGACCCCGTCGGCGGCCGGGTCGACGACGAACACCGCGGTCGTGCCGTCCAGGTTCGCCGTCACCAGGATCCGGTTGGCGACCTGCGCCCACGGCACGGCGCGCTTGACGCCGTCCAGGACGTAGCCGCCGTCCGCCTCGCGCGCGGTCGTCTTGGGGGTGCCGGGCAGGCCGTTGCCGGTCTCCGCAAGGGCACCCGCGACGATCCGCGAGCCGTCCAGCAGCGCCGGAAGGTCCGCCGCGATGGCGTCCTCGGAGCCGAACTGGAGCAGCGGCAGCAGGCCGTAGACCAGCGTGTCGAGCAGCGGCACCTGCGCGGTGAACCGGCCCTGCTGCTCCAGGAGCAGCGCGAGGCCGACCATGCCGAGGCCGCCGCCGTCGTGCTTCTCGTCGATGACCGCGCCGGCCAGGCCCGAGTCGGCGACCTGGCGCCACAGGTCGGCGTCGAACTCCAGTCCGGACGCCTTGAGCTGCTTCATGCGGTCGTGCGTGGACCGCGCCTCGAAGATCTCGCCGGCCAGGCCGGCCAGCGCGTTCTGGTCCTCGGTGAGGTTGAAGTCCATGGTCAGGCCTCCTGCGCCGCGTCGACCGGCCGGAACACCGGCAGCTTCAGACCCGGGTCGTGCTCCACGAACTCCAGCTTGACGCGCATGCCGATGCGCACCTCGTCGTGCGGGATGCCGACGATGTTGGACAGCGTGCGGACGCCCTCGTCGAGTTCGATGAGCGCGACCGCGTAGGGCATGTCGAACGCCTCGAACTTGGGGTAGTGCATGGTCACGTGCGAGTAGATCGTGCCGTTGCCGGCCGACTCGACGGTGTCCCATTCCAACGACGCGCAGTTGTTGCAGCCCGGGCCGAACGGCAGCCGCAGCGTGTCGCACTTGGCGCAGCGCTGAATGAGCAGCTGCTCGGCGTCGATGCCGTCCCAGAACGCCTTGTTGTCGCGGTTGACGACGCGGCGCGGGCGCGGGCGGCGCTCGGCGGCGGGGGCCGCGGCGGGCTTCTTCGGGTGCGGGCGGTAGCGCAGGATGCGGAAGCGGTGCGTGCCGACCAGCTCGCGCTCGCCCTCCGCGCCGCGCACGAAGATGTTCATCAGCGTGGTGATGAAGTGGCCGACGCCGAGGCCGGTCGTCTTCTCCTCCGACACCGTCTCGATGAGCTGGTCGAACTCGATCGACTCGCCGAGGGTGAGCGGGCGGACGTACTCCTGCTCGCAGTTGGTCGCCACGACCGAGCCGAAGCCGGCGTCCAGGATCAGGTCGTACAGCTTCTGCACGGGGCTTTCGCTGCCGCCCGGGGCGCCGCCGGCCAGGCCGCGCATCGTCCACACCTGCAGCATCGTCGCGGGCGCGACGACCTCGCCGAAGTGCGTGGTCTTGGCGAAGTCCGGGTCGGTGTAGACCGGGTTGGTGTCGCCCATCGCCTCGGCCCAGTGCCGGATCATCGGCCCGTTGACCGGGTCGAGCCCGAGGATGCCGGACTCGGCGTGGATGCCTTCGAACTCCTTGAGCCGCGCGAGGAAGTCGGCCTTCTCTTCTACTGTGGTCACCGCTTCACCTTCGTCATCCCGAGCCGCACCATGGCGACGATCTCGCGCTGGACCTCGCTGACGCCGCCGCCGAACGTATTGATCTGCGCCCGGCGGTTCATGGCCTCCAGGTAGCCGTCGCTGAACGCGCCCGGCGCGCCCGGCCGCAGCAGGGCGTCGGGGCCGACGATCTCCATGAGGTTCCGGTACACCTCGATCGCGCCTTCGGTGCCGAAGAACTTGACGCCCGAGGCGTCGCCGGCGTTCAGCGTGTTGTTGCCGACGTCGTGGACGAGCCGCCAGCTGAACATGCGCACCGCGGACAGGCGGGCGTACGTCTCCGCGAACTTGAGCTGCACCCACGGCTGGTCGATGACGCGGACGCCGTCCTCGACCTCGGTCTCCTTGGCCCAGGCCAGGACCTCCTCGAAGAAGTCCTCGGCCTGCATGCCCAGCGCGGCGAGCGCGACGCGCTCGTGGTTGAGCTGGTTGGTGATGAGGTTCCAGCCGCGGTTCTCCTCGTACACGAGGTTCGTGTACGGGACGCGGATGTTGTCGTAGTAGGTCGCCGTCGTGGTCATGCCGCCGACGGTGACGATCGGGGTCCACGCGAAACCGGGGTCGTTCGTGGGCACCAGGATCATCGTGATGCCCTTGTGCTTGGGCGCCTCGGTGTCGGTGCGGCAGGCCAGCCAGATCCAGTCCGCGCCCTGCGCGGTGCTGGTGAAGATCTTCTGGCCGTTGATGACCCACTCGTCGCCCTCGCGGACCGCCTTGGTCTGCAGCGACGCGAGGTCGGTGCCGGCGGAGGGCTCGCTGTAGCCGATCGCGAAGATGATCTCGCCGGCCAGGATCTTCGGCAGGAAGTACTGCTTCTGCTCGTCGCTGCCGTACTTGATCAGCGTCGGGCCGACGGTGTTGAGGGTCACCATGGAGACCGGGGCACCGGCGCGGTAGGCCTCGTCGAAGAAGATGAACTGCATCTCCGGGCCCTTGCCCTGGCCCCCGTACTCGACCGGCCAGCCGATGCCCAGCCAGCCGTCCGCCCCCAGCTGACGGCGGATGAGGCGGGTCGTCTCGCCGCCCTGCTCGCCTTCGGCTTCGAGTGCGCGGCGGACGTCCGGGGTGATCAGGCGGGCGAAATACTCCCGCAGCTCGGCGCGCAGGGCGTCCTGCGCAGGTGTTGGGGCGAGATGCACGTCATCGGCTCCTTACTAGGCCCGGCCCGCGCGACCCGGCGAGGCCTCGCAGCCCGCGCACCACGCGGGTACTTGGCAGAGTCGAATTTCTCCCACTCGCAAGAGCTTGTCAATATCAAGCATCTCCCCCGCGCCCCGTCCCCGCCCGGCACCGCAGCCCCCGACTGGGCCATCGGCCAAGCCGCACCCCGCCACCGGCCCGCTCCGCGGACCCGCCGGGCCACCGGGACAGGTGTCGGACATCACGCCGAAAGGGGACGAGGGGGCATGCAAGGAGAAGGGGGAGGTGTGGCCCGCCGCGAGAACCGGGACATCAGGCGGCGAGGCGCACGGGGCCGGGGGTGCGGAGCGGGCGGGAGCCGGTGTGCGGGCACGATGGCGCGCGGCACGGACGGGATGCCAGGGCTTGCGGCGTCGGTCGGTGGGGCGGGAAACGTGGCGAGCAGGCGCAGCGGCCAAACCGTCGCCGCGAGGGCGGCGCCGCTGCTGCCCGGTCGGACTGCGTGGGTGGGGTGGGCGGCCTAGCGTGGTTTGTATGGATAGCGAACGGTTCGATGCGTCTCGGGAGCAGCCGGAGCCGGACGGGCCGACCGAGGACGCGGCCGCCTCGGCACCGCGTTCGGGCGGGCCGGAAAGCAGCGAGGGCGGTCCCGGAGCGTCGGGCGAAGACGGGTCGGCGGCGGGTCCTTCCGGCGAGGAGGCCGCACCCGGCGAATCGCCGGAGACCGGTTCCCCCGCACCCGGTGCGCCGCCGCCCCCGCCGCAGCACGAGCGGGCGCCCGCACCTGGTGAGCAGCCGCCCCGGCCCGCAGGCGCACCGCCTCCGCCGCCACCGCCACCGCACAACGCCCCGCCCGGCGCGGTACCGCCGGAGCCCGGCGCCGCACCACCTCCGCCCGGCGCGATACCGCCCGAGCCCGGCGCTGCACCGCCCCCGCCGCCCGCGCCCCCGCATCCGCCCTCCGCGCCGCCCCCGGGCGGGGCGCCTCCGCCGCCGCCCGCGCCCGAGTCGTTCGGGGGCGAGGGGGCCGCGGTGCCGCCGCCTCCGCCGGGGCCGCCCGGTTCCTACGGGGTTCCGGTCGAACGCGGCGCGGACCGGTTCGACGTGCGCACCGAGTGGCCCGCGGCCGCCGTCATGTTCTGCGGGGTGCTGGCCGTCGCGATGATGTTCGTCGACTGGCAGACGAGCCGCTTCCGCGGCGAATCGGTCAGTTGGGACGGCTTCAATCGGGAAGTCCTGCCCGCGGCGCCGATCATCCTGGTGATCATGCTGGTTGCCGTCGTCGCGGCGGCGGGCTGCGTGCTTCTTCTCCGACGGCCATCGCAGCTGGCGTTCGTCGCAATCCCGGCGTTCACAGCCATGCTCGTCATCATCATCGTGATCACCACGCTCGACGCGATGATCGGCAACCCGGTGCGTGCGGTCGGCGGCACCTTCGAAATCTCCGCCGGTGCCTGGCTCTGCCTCACCTTCACGATCCTCGCGCTGCTGATCAGCCTGGTGCCGCTCGGTGAGTCACTGCTCGCCGAGCAGAAGCGGCGGCAGCGGCGGCCCGTCGTGCCGCCCAAGCCCACCGAGCCGCCGCAGTTCCCTCACGCCGAAGGCGACTGACGGGGCGTCGCGCCGATCGTCGCGGCCAGCTCGTCGCTCAGGTCGTAGGGGCGTTCCGCGGGCAGCAGCGCCGACGCCGCGGCGAGGTCGCGGGAACGGACGAGGCCGTGGATCTCGTGCGCCAGGTCCGTCACGTCGGTGACGCCGACCAGCCACGCGTCCGCGTAGTCCCGCGTCGCCCGGCCGGCGAGGCCGAGCTGCAGGGAGCGGTGTTCCAAGGGCCGCAGGTGCAGATCGCGTTCCGGGTCCCACTGAATCCGCACGGTGGTCCGATGCAGGCGCCGTCCCCACGTATCCCGGTCCGGGTACACGCTCGTGTCGTAGTGGCTCAGGCACGCCCCGGCGAGCGCCTCGTCGAAGCCCGCGCGGGTGATCTCCAAGGCCAGCACGTGCTCTTGCAGCTTCTTCGTCGCCCAGCCGGAGCGGTACATCATCCACAGGAAACTGGGCTTGACCCACGTCATCCGGGACCGGCTCCAGGTGTCCGGGAACCGTCCTTCACGGGCGGCGTACGTCGCGATCTGCGGTTTGTAGGCCTGGTAGACGGTGATCGTCTCGTCGCCGTACCGCGCCCGGATCTGGCGGTACGGGAAGGTGTTCGCTTCATTCATCGCGCCGCCCAGTCTCGGGGCCCGCCCCCGGCGCGTTCCACCGGTTTTGCGCGCCCCTTGTCTCACGCCCGGTGCGCGGGCGATGCTCGGAGGCGAACCGGATGGCCGAAACCCGCCTTCCGGGACCTGCCACGAAGGCCGAGGCCGCGGCCGCGCAAGGGGGTGAGATGCCGTGCCCGATCCGTGTCCGCCGCACGACTGGGTCGACTGGAGCGGAAAGAAGCGCTGCCGCCTGTGCGGAACGACGATGTCGCCGCTCCGCCCCGTCCCTCCGCTACCGCCCTCCGAGGGTGACGGCGACGCCGCATGACCCTCCGGGTCCCGCCGCCGCCGGCGGGCTTCGCCACCGCGCCGCGGGTGCCGTGGGCGGAGCTGGAACCGCCGATCCGGGCCTGTGTGGAAGCCGCCGTCGGCCGGGTCGGCGATGCCGCGACGGTGTGGGCGGGCTTCAGCTGCGACTTCGCCGCCGCGCTCGGCACCGCGCACGGCAGCTATTTCGCCAAGGGGGTCCGCGCGGGGCATCCCGCCGTCCCGCAGCAGCGCGTCGAGGCGTCCGTCGCGCCGTACGTCACCGGGCTGTCCCCGCGCCTGGTCCGGCACATCCGCCGGTGCGGGTGGGACGTGCTGGTGTTCGAGTTCGTGGACGCCGACCACGCCGACTTCTCCCCCGGCTCCCGCGACCTGCCGCAGGTCGCCGACGCGCTGCGCCGCCTCGGCGACCTGCCCCCGCCCGGCGCCGGCGTGCCGCTGGCCCGGGCCGCCGACCGCTGGGCGGCCTATCTGGACACCGCGTCGCTCGCGCTGCTCGACGGGGACGCCCTCGTGCACACCGATCTCAACCCGCACAACCTGCTGGCCGACGGGCACCGCGCCTACCTGGTCGACTGGGCGTACGCCACGCGCGGCCCGGCCTGGCTCGACGTCGCCTACACCGTGCTGCGCCTCATGGAGCACGGCCACACCGCCGCCGACGCGGAGAACTGGGCACGCCAAATACCGTGCTGGAACGCGGTCACCGAGGCCGCCGCGGACGCGCTGGCCACCGCGCACACCCGGGCCTGGCGCGAACTCGCCGGGCCGGAGGACGCCCGCCGCTGCTCGGCGCGGGTGCGGGCGCTGGCCGGGGCGATCCGGCGCGGCTGACCGCGGCCGGACGGCCTGCCGCCGGTCACGTCACGCGTTGCAGGATGACGAACGTGTCGTCGAAGACGATCCGGTACGTCGCACCCGGATGCCGTGCCGACGCGTCCTCCAGGAGTTGGCGGCGTTCCTCGTCGCCGAACGCCGGGGGCCGGTTGACGGCGACGTAGTCCGGGATCACGCCGCCGGTCGCGCCGATCCAGTACACGTGCGCCCGGGACGGCAGCTGGGAGATCAGCCCGAGGTCGGTCTCCACGGTCGCGCCCTTGGCCACGTGCCGGACGGCCGCTTCCGCGGCGGGCAGCCGCGGCGGGGTCTTGTACTCGTCGGGCTCGATGAGCTTCGCCGCCGGCAGCACCGCGCACAGCGCGAGCGACGCGCCGAGCGCCGCGCCCGGCACGTTCCGGGCCCACGTGCGCATCCACGGCCGCGGCGAATCGGCCGACCGCCGGATCGCGTCGACGAGGGCGACGAACACGATCGGCATCAGCACCGCGTTGTAGTGCCAGTCCTGGCCCCAGTGGTTCGGGGTGTCGGACAGCAGGCGCCAGGTGAGCGTGGGGGCGGCGATGATCGCGACGGGCGAGCGCAGCGCGAGGAACCCGACCGCGCCGAACACCCACAGCAGGGTCTTGACCTTGATCCACGGCCAGAACAGGTCCTTCGGGAAGCCGCCGAAGATCCCGAACAGCGATCCGCCGCCCGCGCTCTTGCCCTGGTCGTAGACGCCGTCCGGGTTGAGCGCCGGGATCAGCACATAGACGGTCAGTGCCATCACCGCCGCGCCGATCACCATCACGGCGGCGCCGAGCCGCCACTGGCGCCGGGTCAGCAGGTAGATGCCGACCGCGCCGACGGTCAGGCCGAGGTCTTCCTTGACCAGCAGCAGCGGCAGGCACCAGAGAACCGCGGCGAGCCAGCGCTCGCGCAGCAGGGCTTCCAGCAGGAAGGCGAGGATCGGGACGGCGAAGGCGATCTCGTGGAAGTCGAAGTCGACCGCCCGCTGCACGCCCCACGACAGGCCGTAGGCGATCCCGATCGCCGTGCCGCGCCCGGACCCGAGGAAGTGCGTCGCCACCCGGGTGACCGGGATCACCGCGAGCGCGAAGAGCACCGCCTGCCCGACGAGCAGCGTGACCGCCGACGGGAACACCCGGTAGAACGGGGCGAGGGTGGCCAGGATCGGGCTGAAGTGGTCGCCGAGCTGGTTCATGCCGGGCTGCCGGACGTCCACGATCGGCGCGTCGAAGTGCGCGTAGGCCTTCACGGCCTGCTCGAAGATCGCCAGGTCCCACGACGGGTTCTCGACGTGCCGGAAACGCAGCACCGAGATGAGCGTGTACACGCCGAAGAACACGACGGCGAGCAGGTACGGCGTCGGGCGGGCGACGAAGTCCCGCGGCGCCCGGGCCGCTCCCGTCCCACGCTGCCCGGGAAACGTCAGCGATCGGATCCGCGAGGTCTGCACGTACGTTTCTCTCCCAGATCGGCGGCGCTTGTCCAATTCCGCGCCGGTCCGGGCAGCCGCTCCCCCTCCGCGTCAGCCTTGCGGGTGACGCTTGCGGAAATACGTCCAGCTGGTCTCGTTGGGCGCCGACCACTCCTCGGGCGAGTGCGCGAACCTCGGATCGTGGGCGGCGACGTACTTGCGCAGGTGCTCGGGCAGTTCGTCGTAGCCGCCGAGCTTGGCCCCGTGGCAGTGGTAGACCAGTCCGCCGGGGCGGGCGCCGCGGCGCATCCACGGCAGCCACGGCGCCAGGCGCGTCCACGAGAAATGGCACGGCACCGACGGCAGGTCGGCCGCGTCGAGGTCGGCCCGGCGGCAGAAGAACTGGAACAGTTCGGCGGCCCGGTAGACGTCGTCGGCGGAGTTGTCCGGGTAGGCCGCGACCGGCAGCGGGGACGGGTAGGCGAGCAGGATGTCCTGCGCCCACATCACGTCGCCGCCGACTTCGGTGACCGGCGCCCGCCACGGGCCGCGCGGCCCGTCGAGCAGCAGGTCCTGGTTCACCGGGTCGTTCCAGATGTGCAGCACCTCGTGCTCGGCGCCGGTGTCCGGGTCGGTCCAGGAGTCGAGGATCCCGCCGGTGCGCGGGTCCTGGTAGAAGGCCGCTTCGCGGGCCAGGAAGCGCCAGCCGCCGTCGACCTCGACCATGCGGCCCACGTTGAAGCCCTCGAACCGGAAGAGATGCCGGTGGTTCTCGCCGGGCGCCTGGCTGTGCACGTTGCCGGTCCACCACACGACGGTGTCCTCGGGCCCGGTGCTCGCCCGGGCGCGCACGAACGACCTGAGGTTGTCCGCGGGGTCGGCCAGGTCGGGGCCGTCCGGGGCGGGGCCGCCCGGGGTTTCGCGCTCGCTGACTTGGGACACGGGAGCCTCCGTGGGTCGGCGTCGCTCCGAAGCGTAGCGGTCCGGACGGGAGAGATGTATGGCTTACATCGACGGGTACCGCCTGGCCGAATCGCGCGTCCTCGACCTTGCCCAGCCGCTGCGGCGCGGCATGCCGCAGCCCGCGAACCATCCCCCGTTCCGGCTCGTGCTGGACCGCCGGCACGGCGACTACGTCCGCCCCGACGGCAGCTCGGACGCGAGCGAGATCGTCATCACCGGCGGGCATGTCGGCACGCACGTCGACGCGCTCGGCCACGTCGCGCAGGACGGGGTGCTGCACGGCGGCATCGCGGCCGCGGACGCGCAGGGCGGCCAAGGGCTGTCGGCGCACGGCATCGAAGCGTTCCGGCCGTACGTCGGCCGCGCGGTCGTCCTGGACGTGCCGCGGCTGTACGGCGTCGACGTCCTGCCGCCCGGGTACGAGATCACGGCCCACGACCTCTCCCGCGCGGAAGCACTCGCCGGCTCCGATGTGCGCCCCGGGCAGGCCGTGCTGATCGCCACCGGCTGGTCGCGCGTGTGGGACCAGTACGACGTGTTCACCGGGATGCGCGACGGCGTCCCCGGGCCGGGCCCGGACGCCGCCCACTGGCTCGCGTCGCGCGGCGTCCGCATCGTCGGCGGCGAGACCCTCGTGTTCGAACGCATCGCCCCGGGGTTGGGCCCGGCGCCGCTGCCCGTGCACCGCATCCTGCTCGTCGAGGCGGGGATCCACATCGTCGAGACGATGCGCCTGGACGAACTCCTGGACGCGGGCGTGGGCGAATGCCTGCTGATGCTCGCCCCGTTGCCGATCGTCGGCGCGACGGGGGCGCCGGTACGGCCGCTGGCCTTGATTCCGGAGTAGCGCGGGGACGGCACTCGCGGATGCCCTGGCCGCGACCGTGCCGACCGGCCGCCTCGTCACCTGCGCGGACGACTCCTGAGCCGGGCCCGTCAGCCGGTCTTCACCGCGACGATGCCCGTCCCCGGGGCGAACGCGCCGCGCTCCGCGAGTGCGGTCAAGGCGTAGAGCAGTTTGCCGACGTAGGTCTCGTCCAAGGCCACGCCGTGCCGGGCTCGGAAGTCCTCGACGAAGGTGCGGAGTTCCGGGGTGGTGCGGGCGTAGCCGCCGTGGTGGAAGTCGTCTTCGACGCGCCAGTTCGCCGTCGCGCGGCCGTAGGCGGCTCGCTGCAGGGCGGTGACTTCGCCGGAGAGGAAGCCGCCTTTGAGCACGGCCACGCCCAGGGCGGTGCGTCCCGGCGCGAGGCCGGCGGCGATCCCGGCGAGGGTGCCGCCGGTGCCGCACGCCACCGCCACCACGTGGTGGTCGACGTCGATCTCGGCGGGGAGTTCCGCGCAGCCGCGGACCGCGGCCGCGTTGCTGCCGCCTTCCGGAAGCAGGAAGAAGTCACCGTGGGCAGCCGCGAGTTCGGTGGCGAAGGCGGGTTCGGCGCGGCGGCGGTAAGTGCCGCGGTCGACGAAGACAAGCCGCATGCCGCGGGCGGCGGCGAAGGCGAGCGACGGGTTGAGCGGCCGGTCGGCGAGTTCGTCGCCGCGGACCACACCGATGGTGGCGAACCCGTACAGTGCCCCGGCCGCCGCGGTGGCGCGGATGTGGTTCGAGTAGGCGCCGCCGAACGTGAGCAGCGTCCGGTGGCCGCCGGCGCGTGCGTCGGCGAGGTTGTGCTTGAGCTTGCGCCATTTGTTGCCCGGCAGCTCGGGGTGGATCAGGTCGTCGCGCTTGAGCCACAGCCGCACGCCGCCGGACGCGAAGCGCTCGTCGGACAGCTCGGCGAGCGGCGACGGGACACGGGCCTCGGGCGAATCGGACATCCCGTCGAGGATACGAGCCGCCCCGCGCCCGCCGGTCACCCGTCGCCCTGCAGGCCCCGCACCTTCGCCGGGTTGACCTGGAAGCGCAGCGCGGTGATGAGCCCGGTGGCGTCGGTGTCGAAGGTGAACGCGCCGACCGCGGTGCCCGCGTAGCGCGCAAGGACGCCGGACTCGCCGTTGATCTCGGCCAGGTGCAGCTCGATGCCGGCCGGCGACGGCTTGGCGAGCACGCCGAGGATCCACCGGCCGACGTGGTCGGGGCCGTGCAGCGGGCGCCGCGCGGCGGTGACCACGCCGCCGCCGTCCGACCACGACGTGACATCCGGGGCGAGCATGGCGAGGACGCCGTTGAGGTCGCCGTCCGCGCACGCGTCGCGGAACTTCTCCGCGATGCGCCGCTGCTCGCCCGGGTCGGGGGTGAAGCGCGGGCGCCGGGCCTGCACGTGGGCCCGGGCACGGTGCGCGAGTTGGCGCGTCGTGGCCTCGGACTTGCCGATCACCTCGGCGATCTCGGCGTGCGAGTAGCCGAAGACCTCGCGCAGCATGAAGACCGCGCGTTCGGCCGGGGTCAGGGTCTGCAGGACGACGAGGACCGCCATCGAGACGGTGTCCGCCAATTCCGCCTCCTCGGCGACGTCGGGCGACGTGAGGAGCGGTTCGGGCAGCCACGGCCCGACATAGGACTCGCGGACGGCATGGGCGGACGTCATGCGGTTCAGGCTCAGGTTGGTCACCGTGCGCACCAGGTACGCCTTCGGGTGCTCCACCGTGTCTTGGTCCACGCCGTGCCATTTCAGCCACGCGTCTTGGACGATGTCCTCCGCGTCGGCGACGCTGCCGGTCAGCCGGTAGGCGGTCCCGAACAGCAGCCGCCGATGCGCGGCGAACACGTCCTCCGTCAAGCCGTCCGTCATGCCCCTCACCGTGGCATTCCCGGTCAACGCGCGGCAAGATCGCGAAGCCCGGCCGCGCAGTCCGGGAACTCCGGGAGCCAGCCGAGCCCGGCCGCGGCCTTGGCGTTGGACACGCGCATGTTCGTGGTGACCATGGTGTACGCGTAGGAGTACGGCCGCATCAGCCACCCGGGCACGTCGAGCGGCTTCGGCGTCCCGAACGCCGCGGCGACCGCGCGGACGTGCGCACCGAACCCCAGCGGCGTGTCGTCGACGATGTTGTACGCCTCCCCCGGCACGCCCCCGTCCACCGCCAGGGCGACGGCCCGCGCCGCGTCCGCGAGGTTGATCCACGGCAGCACCCGCCCCTGGTCCTTCACCGCGGGCAGCTTGCGCTTGCGCAGCATCGCGACGAGCGCGTCGGTGCCGCCCGCGCCGTAGAAGAGGCCGAAGCGCAGCCCGATGCCTTCGATGCCGGGAGTGCCGAGCATGAGCTCCTCCTTGACGCGCATGGCGTCGAGGTGGCGTTGGCAGGCGGCCGGCCGGCCGGTGGGGCCGTAGACGTCGGTGTCCTCGGTGAGGACGCGGTCGCCGAAGTCGCGGTAGCCGTAGCCGAAAACCATCGACTCGGAGATCATCCGGCGGGCCCCGACGGCCTGCGCGGCCTCGACGAGGTTGCGGGTGCCGTCGGTGCGCAGCACGTCGGTGGCGGCCATGTCGCGGTGCCGCATCGGCGGGCGGGCAAGCGCGGTCGCGGCGTGCACGACGGTGTCGACCGCGAGGCCGTCCACGGCGCGCAGCAGCGCGTCGCGGTCGGTCACGTCGGCGCGCACGTCGTTGCCCGGTCCGCGGCCGAGCCCGAGCACGGTGTGGCCCGCGGCGGCGAGAGCCTCGGCGACCTGCCGTCCGAAGACGCCGGTCGCCCCTGCCAGCAGCACGTTCTTGGTGTCGGTCATGTCCATGGGACAAGCGGGAACCCGCGAACGTGACACCCCAAGCCGCCCATCCGTATGACGCACGCCACAGCCGTGGGCCGCCGGTGTGAGGGAGATCCATCGACCCTGTTCCCCGGGGGTCAAGGAACGGATTTCCCCCTGTCTTGGCGCGATCACCAGGAGCACAATCCAGACGCGCCACCTGGTCAGCGCGCAGCCAGCCGCTCAGTGGCGCACAGGGAAGTCCGAAGGGGGACAGTCCGATGGCCGTCGGCCTCATCGTGACAGCAGTGATCCTGCTGCTCGTGGTCGTCATCGTGTTCAAACTCATGTGGCGGGTTGCGGAGCCCAACGAGGCGCTGCTGATCTCCGGTTCCCGGCACCGCAACGAGGGCCTCGCGGAGGGCCTCGGGTTCCGCATCGTCACCGGCCGCGGGACGCTCGTGCTGCCCGGCGTCCAGGCGGTGCGCAAGCTGTCGCTCGACCTCAACGCCGCGGACCTCGCGGTGGACTGCGTGACCAAGCAGGGCATCCCGGTGCACCTGCGCGGCGTGGTCATCTTCAAGGTCGGCGACGACTACATCTCGATCGCCAACGCGGCACGCCGCTTCCTCGACCAGCAGAAGCTGATGACGGACCGCGTGCACAGCGTGTTCGCGGGCCACCTGCGGTCGATCGTCGGCGGGCTGACCGTCGAGGAGCTGATCCGCGAGCGGGAGAAGCTGACCGAGCAGACCCGCGCGTCGTCCGGCTCCGAGATGGAGAAGCTCGGCCTCATCATCGACTCGCTGCAGATCCAGGAGATCGAGGACCCGACCGGCTACATCGGCAATCTCGCCCGGCCGCACGCGGCGGCCGTGGAACGCGACGCGCGCATCGCGCAGGCGCTCGCCGACCGGGACGCGACCGAGGCCGAGCAGGAGGCCGCGGCCCGCAAGGCCGAGGCGACCCGCAACAGCTGGGTGCAGCAGGCCGGGTACCAGGCCGAGATGGACAAGGCCGCGGCCGAGGCCAAGCAGGCCGGCCCGCTGGCCGAGGCCGCCGCGCGGCAGGAAGTCATCGTGCAGGAGACGCGGGCCGCCGAGCTGGAAGCGCAGCGGCGCGAGCAGCAGCTCCAGGCGGACGTCCGCAAGCCTGCCGACGCGGCGGCATACCAGACGCGCACCGTCGCCGAAGCGAACCGCGACGCGCGGATTTCCGCCGCGCAGGCGCAGGCCCGCGAGACCGAGCTGGCCGCGGCCGCCGAGGCGACCCGGGTGAAGACGGCGGCGAGCGCGGAAGCCGAGTCGGCCAAGGTGCGCGGCCTCGCGCAGGCCGAAGCCACCCGGGCGATGGGTGCGGCCGACGCGGACGCCGCGCGGGCCCGCGGCCTCGCGGAGGCCGAGGCGGCGAAGGCGCAGGGCCTTGCGCAAGCCGAGGCGGCCAAGGCCCAGGGTCTGGCCGAGGCGGAAGCGATCAAGGCGCGTGCCGCGGCGCTGGCGGAGAACCAGGAAGCGGTCATCGCGCAGCAGTTGGCGGAGAACTGGCCGGACATCGTCCGGGCGGGCGCGGAAGCGTTCGGCAACGTCGACCACATGGTGCTGCTCAACGGCGCCGACGGCATGGCGGACATGTTCGCCAAGGCGCTCACCCTCGGCGGCACCGGCCTGGGCCTCGCCCGGCAGATGCTCGCCGCGATGAACACGGACGGGACGGCCGTCGACGGGGTGCCGGAGGCCCCGGGCAAGCTTGCCAAGCACGGCAAGCCGGAAACGCAGGCGATCCCGGTGCAGGGCGACGCCGGGCAGGACGGGCGGAACATCACCCGCAAGTAATCTGCCACTGATCTGCTACCGATCTGCCCCTGATCTGCCCCTGATCCGGCGCCGCGGGCGGCGGGCCTTCCTTCGGGACGGGCTCGCCGCCCGCAGGCATGTCGTGCCTGTCAGGCTTGTCAGCCTTGTGGGGCTTGTCGTGCTTATCGGGCTTACGGTGCCGTGGTCTCCCCGACGGTCAGCGCATCCGGTCGCTGCGTGCCGGCCCGGTGACACCGGAGTGCGTCAGCAGCGCCACGAACCCGATCACGATCAGCGAACCCACCAGCAGTTTCACGATGAACCCGAGGAACGCGCCGATCACCCAGACCAGCAGCCCGGCTATGCCGAGCAGGACGAGCAGCGGTATCCCCAGGCGCAGCCACTCGGGTACGGAACCCATGGCATCCCCCAGACGCGGTCGCGGACGGTTTTACGGTCCTTGCAAGCGCCCCTCGCCGCCGGATATTTCGGCCGCTGCGGAGCGCCGGTGCAGTACTCGTTATCTGCCCGTTACCGGGGACGCGACACCCCCGTGTGTGGTTCCCGTGCCGGAAACCCGGCTCAGACCGGCCAGGCCTCGCGGCGCCACGCGGCGTCCCAGAACATCCACTCGTACTTCGACGTCGTGACGAAGTGCTCGATCACGCGCGCGCGTTCGGTGGCACCGAGGTCCGCGCCGACCCGGTCGGTCAGCTCCAGCACGGCCTCCACGGTCTGCTGGAACGCCTCGTCGCCGTAGGTGGAAATCCAGTGCGCGTACAGCGGGTTCGGCGAGGACTTCTCCAACAGCGCCTCGCCGACCCGGGCGTAGATCCAGTAGCAGGGCAGCACCGCGCCGAGGCCTTCGGCGAACGAGCCGCCGTAGGAGGCCGCGAGCAGGTAGCTGGTGTACGCGCGGGTGGCGGGCAGCACCGGTTCGGTGGCCGCCACTTCGGCGGAAGTCCCGTACGCGGTCAGGAAGTCCGCGTGCATCGCCTGCTCGGCGGCGATCGCCCCGGCAGCATCCGCGGCGAACTGGCGGACGGCGTCTTCGTCCGGCGCCTTGGCAGCGCACACCGCCAGCGCGCGGGCGTAGTCGCGCAGGTAGTGCGAGTCCTGCACGACGTAGTGGCGGAACGCCTCGGCGGGCAGGGTGCCGTCGGTCAGGCCCTGGAGGAACGGGTGCGCGAGGATCTCCGCGTACACGTCCTCGATCGCCGCCCACAGTTCGTCGCGGAACGCCATGGTGTGCCCTGCCTGCCTTTCCTTGCCGCGCACCGGCCGCGCCTCGGCCCGGTGCCCGTTCAGCCTAACGGGGCCGTCGGGCGACGGGTCGGGAGTGCCGCGGGTCACGACCCCCCAGGGGTCGGACTCCGGCGCGTCGAGACTCGGGCGCGTCAGGACTCGGGCGGGGAGAAGAAGACCAGCACGCGCAGCGCCTCGGTGATCCGGTGGAAGCGGTGCTCGACGCCGGCCGCCACGAACACCACGCTGCCGCGTGCGACATCCGTCACCTCGTCGCCCACGGTCAGGCTCGCCCGGCCGCTGACCACGACGTAGACCTCGTCCTGGCCGTGCGGCTTCTGGGTGTCGACCTCGCCGGGCTCCAGCGCGTACAGCCCCATCGAGAAGTGGCGCTCGTTCAGGAACCGCAGGTAGGCCCCGCGTTCCTGCGCCCGCTCC
This sequence comes from Yinghuangia aomiensis, assembly GCF_039542225.1. Lineage (NCBI taxonomy): Bacteria > Bacillati > Actinomycetota > Actinomycetes > Kitasatosporales > Streptomycetaceae > Yinghuangia > Yinghuangia aomiensis. Next base: position 87,478 of record NZ_BAABHS010000032.1, read on the forward strand.
AGATCCAGGTCGTCGAGTCGGAACACCTTCACCGCGCGCCACTCCTCCACCGTCCGCGGGCCCCCACCGGGCACCCCGGGCCCGAAGATACGGCACCCGGACGCACACACCTCTCCACCGCGTGCCCGGCAGTGCACCACCGTTGCGCCACTGTTGGGCCACAGCAGCGCATCGGGACTTTCGGCGCCTCCCGCCAGACGGCCGCACCTGACACGATCGGGTGTATGAAGAGCCTTCTCGTCAAACTGCTCGCCAACGCGGCGGCCATTTGGATCACCACGCTGGTGGTCAGCGGTGTCAACATCACAGGTGACTCGTGGGGCAACAAAGCCGGCACGGTGCTGATCGTCGCGGCGATCTTCGGTGTCATCAACGTGCTGATCAAGCCGCTCGTCAAACTGTTCTCGCTGCCTCTGTTCATCCTCACCCTGGGCCTGATCACCTTCGTGATCAACGCGCTCATGCTGTGGCTGACCTCGTGGGTCTCCGGCAAGCTCGACTTGAGCTTCCACGTGGACGGGTTCTGGCCCGCCCTGCTCGGCGCGCTGTGCGTGTCGATCGTCAGCTGGGCGCTCAACCTGGTCTTCGACCGCGACTGACCCATGGCGGCCGGGCAACCGGCCCGTCGCCGTTTCACGTGAAACATTCCCGAGGAGGGACCGTGACGTCGGAAGGCACCCGCGCGATCCATGCCGGACACCCGCCGGTCCGGCCGGGCGGCCCGTTCACCGACGGGCCGGTGTTCGCCAGTACCTTCCACATGAGCGGCGACCCCGACGGCCCCTACCAGTACGGCCGTTTCGCCAACCCGACGTGGACCGCGCTGGAGACCGCGCTGGCCGACCTCGAAGGAGCCGCCGCAGCCGTCTCCTTCGGGTCCGGCATGGCCGCGGTCTCCGGCGCGCTGCTCGCCCTCGCGCAGCCCGGGCACACCATCGTCCTCCCCGCCGACGGCTACCCGGCCACCCGCACGGTGGGCACCCACCTCGCCGACCGCGGGGTGACCGTCCGACACGTCCGCACCGACACGGCCGCCCTCGCCGCGGCCGTCCCGGACGCCGACCTGGTGTGGCTGGAAACCCCCAGCAACCCCGGCCTCGACGTCTGCGACATCCCCGCGATCGCCGAACTCGCACACCGCCACGGCGCGCTCGTCGCGGTCGACAACACCCTCGCCACACCGCTCGGACAGCTCCCCCTCGCGCTCGGCGCCGACCTGTCCGTCGCCAGCGGCACCAAGGCCCTCACCGGCCACTCCGACGTCCTGCTCGGCTACGTGGCCTCCGCCGACCCCGCACTCGGCGACCGGATCCGCGCCTGGCGCACCATGACCGGCGGCATCCCCGGCCCGATGGAAGCGTGGCTCGCGCACCGCTCGCTGGCCACCCTGCACCTGCGCGTCGACCGGCAGACCCAGAACGCCACCGCACTGGCCGAACTCCTGAGCGCCCACCCGGGCGTCGCCGACGTGCGCTACCCCGGCCTGCCCGGCGACCCGGCACACGTCCTCGCAACCCGGCAGATGCGCCGCCCGGGCTGCATCGTCGTCTTCACGCTGCCGGACGCGGACACCGCCCAGCGTTTCCTCGCCGCCCTCGACCTGGTCGCCGAGGCCACCAGTTTCGGCGGGGTGCACAGCATCGCCGAACGCCGCGGCCGCTGGCCCGGCGACGACATCCCGGCAGGCTTCGTGCGCTTCTCCGCGGGCTGCGAGGACACCCCCGACCTGCTCGCCGACGTCACCCAGGCGCTGGACAAAGCCCTGGGCTGAACCGCCGGGCCAACCCGTCGGCCCGGCGGACCGGGCGCCCCGATTACAAGATCACGTCAACCCTGCGCGGTTTCCGGTCAATACCCCAGGATCCGGTGCACAACGACTTGTTCGCGCCCTCCGGGCCCGCCCAGGATGACTCTGGTCTTGGCGGGGACCGCACTTCAACAGTGTTTCACCACACGAATCCGGGCAGACATATCCCGGTGGGTATCCGGTGGGGGAACGAACGGCAGGGGGGTTCGTGGATCTGACGTTGCTGCGCACGTTCCTGGCCGTCCACCGGGCCGGATCCTTCACCCGCGCCGCACACCTGCTCGACCTCTCGCAGCCCGCGATCACCGCACAGATCCGCAGCCTCGAAAAGCAGGTCGGCCGCCAGCTGTTCCAGCGGCTGCCGCGCGGCGTCACCCCCACCACCGTCGCCGACGAACTCGCCGCCAAACTCGCCCCGCACCTGGACGCGCTGGAGGAAATCACCGCGCGCGACGTGCTCGGCACCGACCCGCTGCGCCAGACCGTGCACTTGGCGGGCCCCCCGGAGATCACCGGCAGGCTCGTGCTGCCCGCGCTCGCCGACCTGGTGCGCCGCGGACTGCGCCTGCGGGTGAGCCTCGGATCCGGCGACGACCTGCTCACCGGCCTGGCCGCGGCCCGCCACGACATCGTCATATCCGACGTCCGGCCACGGGTCCGCGGCATCACCGCCACACCGCTCGCCGACGAGGAGTACGTGCTGGTCGGCGCCCCGGCGTGGGCCGAACGCCTGCCCTGCCACCGGCTGGAAGCCGAAGGCCACCTCGCGCTGGACGGCGTGCCGCTGGTCGCCGGCAACGAGGAGCAGACCCTCGTCGAGCGGTACTGGGCCAGCGTGTTCGACACCAAGCCGACCACGCCGGCCGCGCTCGTCGTGCCGGACCTGCGGGCCGTCGTCGACTGCGCGCTCGCCGGCGCGGGCATCGCCGTGCTGCCGCGCTACCTGTGCGCCGAAGCGCTCGGCAGCGGTGCGCTGGTGGCTTTGCTGGAACCGGAAATCCCGCCGCTGAGCACGCTGTTCCTCGCCGTGCGTACGGGAGAGCTGAGCCGGCCGCACCTCGCGCAGCTGCACGCGCGGCTGGTGTCGCGCGCGGCGGGCTGGTGAACTTCCCGGCTGTGCGGGCGGTTTGGACGGTCCGGGCGGTCCGGGCGGTCCGGGCCTACTGCAGGTCGCGGCGGAGCAAGGTGAGGATGCCTTCGATGTTCGCGGTCAGGTAGGCCGCGAGGGTGGCGGGCACGACGTCGACGGTAGCCAGGCCTTCAGGGGTGAACGGCACCCGCACGACTTCGTACATGCCGTTGGGCTCGTCGACTTCGGGGCCGTGCCGCAGCGACGGATCGACGGACTCCAGCCGGCACGCGAAGAAGTGCTGCACCTTCACGCCGCCGCCGGGTTCGGGCACGGTGTCCACGAACGCCGGGACACACGAGGCGAGTTTCCCGCCCAGCTCTTCCAGCACCTCGCGCCGCAACCCTTCCACGACGGTAGTGTCGCCGTGCTCGACGCCGCCGCCCGGCGTGATCCAGTACGGCGTCCGCCCCGGCTTGGTGCGCTTGATCAGCACCAACCGGTCCTCGTCGTCGAGCAGGATCGCGCGAGCCGTCTTCTTGACCACTTCCCGCATGCTGCCGCTCCCAGGCTGTCCGTGCCGTCCCGCGGGACCGGCGGCTCTGGCGGATGCGCCCGCCACCGCCGCCAACCCCGATCCTGAAGAGATCATTCCGATTGCGGGGCCGGTTCATGCGCGAGGACAGGGTGGAGCAGCACGCGATTAGGGCCTGTTCTGGGTTCGGATCACGGTCGTGTGGGGAGGCTGCGGAGCCAGATCATGGCGCCGCGTAGGTGGAGTCCGGCGAGGTAGCTGTCGGGGGTTTTGTCGGTTCGGAAGGCTATGCCGCG
>NZ_BAABHS010000033.1:0-85403 GCF_039542225.1 Yinghuangia aomiensis
TGCCGACCCGCCACGCACACCGCGACGATGCCGCCGTCCACGCCGACGTCGACTTTCCTGACGACGACCGGGACGCCGAGTACCTCGGTGGTGAACGGCACCGCGAGGTGCTCTTCGAGCATCGTGACTGCGGGCCCAGGTCCCCCTGCAGAAGGTTTCCACTGCTGCACCGTTGCCAAGCCAGGGGCGTTGCCCTGCAGTTCACGGTGGCAGCGTCTCATCGCTCGCCTCGGCGCTTCTTCTGGGTCTCAAGCAGGGCAGGCACGTTCGAGCCCCTGGGATCCGCGGCAAGGCATCACGCGAGCTGCCCCAGAGCACTCAGCTCCGGAGCGGCTCGCGTTGCGCACGCAGAGGACGACGGCGGGCAGGCAACCGTCACGTCGGACACCTGTCAGGCCGCACTCCGGCAACCGAGTCGGGTGGCCGCCCGGGGCGGGGGTCGACGCGGGCGGTGCCTCGCCCCCGCGTGACGTCGGCCGCCTGCATGTCGATATGGCGCGGACGTCGCCCATCCATGGCTGTCCGGTTCCCGCGCCTGGTTGTCCTGTTGCTGCGAGGGCTCGGCCACATACTGCGGCGCCGGTATCCTGCCCGCGATCTTGTTCCGCGAACGGTCCTGTCCCCGTGCCGGGTTCATGGGCCGTTGGCCGCAGGCATGGAGACGACAGGAGCCACAACATGTCTCGTCGGGCCATCCACAGCGCGGGAGACGGGGGCACCCCGCCACCACGTCGGACCAAGTGGTGGGGCGTCGCAGTCGCCACGGTCGTTCTGGTGTCGGCGCCCATCATCATCGTCGCCAATGCTGTGTCGGGCGGCGGCCGGCACAACACCGGCCGCACGCCCCAGCATGTCGCGGAGCGTGTGGACCACCCCGGTTGGCAGTCATACTGGTTCGACGAGTTCGACGGGACCGAGCTCGACGCCGGCAAGTGGATGACGTGCCTGTCCGGGTACGACACCACCAAGCCGTGCAAGGGCCCCACAAACGGCGAGCAACAGAAGTACACACCCGCTCAGGTGACCGTCTCCGACGGCAGCCTGCACCTGGCCGCCGAGCGCAAGCCGGTCGACGGGCTGCCGTTCTCCTCGGGCGCGGTGAGCACGGACGCGCGGGCGGGCGAGCCGCTCGAGAACAGTCGCGCGCTGTTCAGCCCGGGGGTCTACATCGAGGCGCGCGTACGTCTGGCACGCGGCGTCGCGATGCGGTCGGCGATGTCGCTCACGCCGATGGTCCCGCAGGAGCCGCACCGTCCCGAGATCGACGTGTTCGAGTTCGGCGGCGAGCAAAGCCTCGCACAGGCAAGGCTGCACGCCGCAGGACCGTGCCGCGTCGAGCTCGGGGAGGTGCGCTCCGCCGACGAGTGCTACGGCGAACTCACCCGTGCCAGCAACTACTTCGTCGACGACTACCGGATTTTCGGAGTCAACTGGCAAGACGACAAGCTCACTTACTATGCGGACGGCAAGCCCATCCTGACCGTCGTCGGAGACGCGGTGCCGCGCGAGCGCATGTACCTGATCTTCAACCTCGCGGTCGGCGGCATCATGGGCGGCGACACCCGGCACGCGCCCGACAGCGCCGCCATGTCGGTGGACTACGTCCGGGCCTGGCGCGGGAGCGGCGAGGCACCCGTCGGCGCCGCGAACGACGGGAACGGCGCGAACCCGAAATCCACGGTATCCGGCGCCTCCCCCACCTCGGCCACCCCCTCGACGACGCCGTCCACGTCGGCGCCCCCGGCCGGCACAACGGCTTCACCGTCCGCCGGGCAGCCCACCCATTCCACGGCCGCGGCGACGCCTGCCCCGCCGCCGGCCGTCACCTCGCAGCCCGCGCAATCCGGCGAGCCATGGCTGGAGGTCCTCGCGCCCGCCGCCGGCAGCACGGTGAGCGGCACGATCACTGTCACGGTGCGCGTCCATGGGGACCTCTCCCGGGTCCAAGAAGTGTCGTTCTACGTGAACGAGAAGAACTGCAGCTCACCCAAGGTGAACGCCGTTTGGGTCGGCTATGACGTCGACATGGAGAGCGACGGCCTGTACTCCTACAAGTTGGACACGCGCCGGCTGTCCAACGGCTGCAACACCATCTCCACGAACGGCGTCGATATCGAGAACAACGAGCACTACTGGCCGCAGAACCGCCTGCACGTGAACGTGAACGTGGCGAACTGAACTCGGTGCCTGCGCCGTTGTGGCCGCGTTGCGGGTGCCGATAACCTCATCCGCGCAGGCGGGAGCCTCAACAACGACTCTGTGCGAGATGCCCGACCCTGGTGCCTGGGCGTAGGCGCGACCGCGGCAGCATGATCACCCGTGCTGCTTCGATTCGCACCCAGCGCTCCATGATCGCGTTCATCCGAGGGGTGCGCACCGCGGTCAAGACGGTGCGAATGTCGGCGTCGGCGAGGAGCTCGTCGAAGAGTGCGTTCCGCACGTACCGCCGTGAGCTCCTCGACCGCACACTCATCTGCAACCAGCGACACCTGCTCCACGCGCTACGCCAGTTCGAACAGCACTCCAACGAACACCGGCCACACAGGGCTATCCACCAAGCAGCACCGCTACGGGAAGTGCCGGACCCGATCATCGATCCCGACGAACTCCAGCAGCTGCGCATACGCCGACACGACCGACTCGGCGACACCATCCACGAATACCGACATGCCGCATGACCTGCGCGGATGAACTTGTCGGCACCCACAAGGCCGAGTGCGTAGCAAGAAGGCCCATCGCCGCCAATCCGTAATCAATCCTTACGACGCCCACCCACAGGCCGCCCAATTCGAATTCAATTCGCGACGATAAACCGAATTCGCCCGCATACCCGCACCCCCTTGGAGTACAACCCCCTTCTTAATAACGGAACCCGCAGGAGGCGGTTTTTTCTGAGTGCGCACGAGTCTGGACTCTTGCGATACAAAGCGAGAAGGATGCAAACACCCGGGCCAAAGACCCAATGGGATTGTTTCAGGACATGGAAAAAGTGGGCCCGCAGCCCACCAATTTCCCCTTCCACCCTAGCCGCCGGAGCTCAATAGGGGAAAAGAATCGCTTCATCACGCGCATCGGAACCTGACGATCCGATTCCGGATTCAGCAGCGACCGAATTTGCTGTCGACTCTCAAGTTGGCTAAATCTAGAGGACGGTTCGCGAGTTTCCAGGTGCTATGTCTTCACCTGATGGTGTGGCCGCGCAGAGAGTCCGGCGGTTTGTAGTCGGCGGTCTGCTGGGGTGGTCGGGTGAGCGAATGCAAGCCGTATCCAAGCGACTTGCCGGACGGCCAGTGGGCGTTGATCGAGCCGGTGATCACGGCGTGGAAGGCCCGACACCGGTCAGTCAGCGGCCACCAGGGCGCGTATGAGGCGCCCGGCCGTGGTGACAGCCGGGCGCCTCGTGAGCGGGAGACCTGGTTCAGCGACGGTCCTCCGGGCGCACGTAATCGAACGTCGGGCCCGCCCTCAGGCCCTCGCCGTCGGCCATCGCCATCAGCGCCCGCGCGTTCTTTTTGAGCGCGTACATGGCCCGCACCGACATCTTGAGCATCTCGGGCTCGCCGTTGAACGCGTGCTCCAGGAACTCCAGTACCTCGCAGTACGTCTCGTTGAACGCTTCCTGCGCGGTGCGGATCTCGCTGCCGACCGGGTGATCCTGGCAAGGTCGGTGACCGGGCTCAGCTTCCCGCCCGTGTGACCGAACGGGCCCGCCGTCACCTGCCGCGCGGGATCGCCGACGAAGACCTTCTCCTCGCCGAGTTCGGCGCAGAGGCGGCGCAGTCCGCTCTCGATCGCGTCGTAGAACTGACCGATCGTCTCGTAATTGTCGCTCTCCCCCGGGTCGCCCGGGTGCGCCGGTTGCTCGAGTCGCATGAACATCGCAAGCGCCTCCTTCCCGAACGGAAGCAAGGACAGCTCCATGGCGGGATCGGCGTGGGGTACCGGCCGCGGGTACGGCGCGAGCATCTGCGGCGTGTCGATGCGCGGCCGTCCGCCGACCGCGTTCAGCAGGTTCGCGGCAAGCGCGAGATGGATCATCTCCTCCACGAACACACTGCTCAGCAGCTCCACCGCCTGCGCGTTCCGGTTCGGGTCGAGCGAATAGAGCGCCGTGAGATAGGGCGGCAGCGTGGCGTGTTCCAGCTCGATGGCCCATTGCAGGTGCTCGCGCAGGCTTTCCAACGTGGTGATCCCGCGGACGTCGGCATTGCCGCGATGGTCGGCCTGATTCATCTGCGGGTACCGCAGGTGCCGTCGCTCGGCCAGCTCCTCCTTGCCGACCACGGTCAGAACGGGAGTGCCGGGCGGGGCGAACATGGTCACGACCAGCTGCGACTGCGCGTCCGCGAGGTTGTTGGCGCCCTGGTAGTGGATGACGTCGCCCCCCGGCTCGAACAGGGCATCACCGGCTTTGAGCACCCTCGGCTGCTTCCCCTCCAGTTCGAACAGGATCTCGCCCTGGGTCACGTAGCCGAACACGGGCCCGGGATGCCGGTGCGGCGGCGCCCCAGGATCACCCGGGGCCAAGGTGACGCGGATCGTCCGCGCCTCGGCCTCGGCAGGTATCAGAGCCCCCGCTTCCGGCAAGGTCGCGACCACCTCGACGCCGGGGGGCAGGTGTGCGTGCTCAGCGCTCATGGGTTTCCTCCAAAAGGGACTGCTCACCAGGACAGGGCGGCCTCCCCGTTTGTGACAGGAATCCGCTTGCGACAGGCATTCGCAGTGAACGGGCTGTCGGCTCCCGGTGCCGCACCGACGACTGTCAAAGCCGGCGCTCCCGCCCGGTCTCCTCCGGAGAGGACGAGAGAACGGAGGAAGCTGTGCGTGAGATCCTGATAGTCGGCGGCGGCGCCGTGTTCCACACGGCACGGGGCCGGGAGAAGCAACCACCCGGGGCGAAGCCCACGCCAATGTCGCTGCCCCCGCCGTTCCTCCCCGAGGTACTGGACGGCACGACAACCGCAGTCGCCGTTCGGCCCGAGGACGGCTCCCGGACTTCGCCGTCCGTAGGACACAACGGCCCTGTCAGCCCATGGAACGCCGGAGGAGAGTCGAGACGCGCCGACACCGCGGCGGAGGAAAGGGCCCTGATGACCGTGGAAGCGTGGTTGTCGGTGTAGAGGCGACCAAGTCGGGTCACCAGGCGCTGGAACATGCGGTGTACCAGGCCGCTCGGCGGGGCTTGCCCCGGCGGCTGGTTCGTGCCCTGCGAGTGACCGAGTCCGTCGGCTGGCCTCATGAAATTGAGACCAACCTTTGCGGTCGGTACGGAAACGTCCTCTCATCGTCGGCGTCCGGCCCCACAGTGGCCTCACCTGGCCAGGCCCGATACACCTCGTCTGCTGGCATGGAGTTACACGATGTGTCGGAGTGCGAGTCGCACCCCCATGTCACAAGGCCACGGCTTCACGACAGTTGCAGCGCAAACAACAACAATCCCCAGGTCGTTTGACCTGGGGATCATGTGTGGTGTGTGTCCGAGGGGTATCACGACCCACATCTCCAATACGGCCAACGGCAACCGGCTCCGGCTCGGTCTCCGCCAGTGACCGCACCCACCCGTGGGATGGCGGCACCGACATCGGTGGCGGCCCGGCCGGAGCTGAGCAGTTCCCGGTTCCACGACGTCCCGTCGGGTGTGCGTCGGCTGCCGGAGGTGAATCGGTCCGATTGCCGGGCTATACCTTTTCCGCCATATCGGCTGGTGGTTCAGGTATTTGCCCGGCATGGCGGCAGGACGCGAGGCTGGCTCCGTCCCCATCCGGACCACCGACGGTAGGCAGGGTGCGGACCCCATCGGATCCTGCAGAGGAGCAGCCCCATGAGCGCCCGCGCCGCCACCGACGTTCTGCATCAGGTCGACGAGATCCTGCCGGTGCTCCGTGAGCGCGCCCAGCAGACCGAGGACGCGCGGGCGGTGCCCGCCGACTCGGTCAAGCTGCTGCGCGAGGCCGGGTTCTTCCGTCTGATGCAGCCGGTCCGCTACGGCGGATTGGAGGCACGGCCGATCGACCACTTCACCGCGGTGCGGGCGATCGCAGGTGCGTGCGGTTCCACCGGCTGGGTGGCGTCGGTCCTGAGCGCCCATCAGTGGCACCTTGCCCAGTTCGATGTCCGTGCGCAGGACGAGTTCTGGCTCGCCGACAACACGGCCGTCCTGTCGTCCGCGTACGCGCCGCTCGGCAAGGCGAAAGCGGTGGACGGCGGCTACACCCTCAGTGGCCGGTGGAGCTTCTCGTCCGGTGTCGACCACGCCTCGGGTGCGATCCTCGGCGGCCTGGTCATCGGCGTCGACGGCAAGCCGGTCGACTACGCCGCGTTCGTGGTCCCGGTCGCGGACTACACCGTGGACCCGGTGTGGAACACGGTGGGGCTGCGCGGCACGGGCAGCAACGATGTGGTCGTCGAAGACGTGTTCGTGCCCGCGCACCGGGTGCTGAGCTTCGATGCGCAGTTCCGCTGCGAGTGCCCGGGGCACGAGGTCAACCCGAACCCGATGTACCGCGTCCCGCTGTACTCGTTCATGACGACGACGATCACCACGCCGCTGATCGGTATGACGACCGGCGTGTACGAGGCGCACGTGGCGCACCAGCGCACCCGCGTGCGCGCGTTCGGCGGGGACAAGGCGAAGGACGACCCCTTCGCGAAGGTCCGGGTGGCCGAGGCGGCCAGCGACATCGAGGCGTCGTGGCTGCAGATGACGTCCAACCTGGCGGCGATCCTGGCGTGCGCCGACGCCGGGCAGCCGATCCCGCTGGAGCTGCGTGCCCGGCACCGCCGTGACCAGGTGCGTGCCGGGCAGCGGGCCATCGCGGCCGCGGACAAGCTGTTCGAGGCGTCTGGTGTGACCGCGCTGCATGCCGACTCGGCTATCCAGCGGCTGTGGCGCGACGCGCACGCGGCGCGGGTGCACGTGGCGAACGACCCGGAGCCGGCCCAGAAGCTGTTCGGCGACCTGGAGTTCGGCGAGTCGGTCACCGGCGGCATGCTGTGAGCACCGCAGCGCCGCTCGACACGATCGGCGCCGTGGACGGGCGCCGCTTCCGCGACGTGCTGGGACGCTTCTGCACCGGGATCGTCGTGGTGACCTCGGTCGACGAGGAGGCCGGGCAGCCGGTGGGCTTCGCCTGCCAGTCGTTCTCCGCGCTGTCCCTCGAACCTCCGCTGGTGTTGTTCTGCCCGGCGAGGACTTCGCGTACCTGGCCGGTCATCGCCCGCACCGGCCGGTTCGCGGTCAACGTCCTCACGCACGCCCAGCAGCCGGTCAGCGCCCGGTTCGGCGGGCGCGAGCCGGACAAGTTCGCGGGCTCGGGCTGGCGGCCGGGCGCGCTCGGGATGCCGCTGCTCGACGGCGTCGCGGCGTGGCTGGAGTGCGCGGTGGAGACCGTGCACGAGGCCGGCGACCACTACATCGTGGTCGGCCGGGTGGCCGGTCTCGACGACGGGGAGGCCGACCCGCCGCTGTTGTTCCACCGCGGCAAGTACACCGTCACCACCCCCGACCCGGCGGGCGCGCCCACGACCTGGCCGGAGACGGACGCCTGGCTCTGACCGGGCGGCCCGGCCCCGGCGGCGATCCCGCCGCCGGGGCCGGGCGCGGTCACCTCGATTCCGCCTCGAACAAGCACGAGGAGTACCACCCATGCTGAGTGTGCAGCTCAACGGACACACCATCGACTACGACGTCTCCGGCCCGCGCTCCGGCGCCGCCGACGCGCACCCGCCGCTGCTGCTGCTGACCGGCTGGTGCCAGGACCACCGGCTGTTCCGGCGCGTGGTCGACCTGCTGTCGGAGGGCCGTCGGGTCATCCGCATGGACTGGCGCGGGCACGGCGCGGACCGTTCCGAGACCGGCGAGTTCGGGCCCGCCGAGCAGGCCGACGACGCGATCGCACTGCTCGACCACCTCGGCGTCGAGCAGGTCGTCCCGGTGTCGACATCGCACGGCGGCTGGGCGAACCTGGAGATAGCCGACCGCCTGGGTGCCGCCCGCATACCGCGGGTCGTGGTGATCGACTGGCTCATGCTGGAGGCCCCCGCCGACTTCCTCGCCGGTCTGCGGGTCAGCTACCACCCGGAGACGTGGCGCGAGGGCCGCCAGGCGCTTTTCGACGAGTGGCTGGCAGCTGCCGACTGCCCGCCGGTCACCGAGCACCTCACCGAGGAGATGGGCGGCTTCGGCTTCGAGATGTGGGCGCGGTCCTGCCGAGTGATCGAGGCCGCGTACCTGAAGTGGGGCTCCCCGCGCGCCCGTATGGCGGCCTTCGAGGAGCCGCGGCCCATCGTGCACCTCTACTCGCAGCCGGCCTTCGAGGGCTACCACGACGTGCAGCGCGAGTTCTCGGTCGGGAACCCGTGGTTCTCGTCGGAGTGGCTCGCCGGGCACACGCACTTCCCGACGCTCGAATCGCCCGCGGAGATCTCCGCGCGCATCCTCGCGTTCGCGGACGGCAGCGCGTGAGCGGTACCGCGCTGGACGTCGCCTACAACGCACGGGACACCGTCGGCCCGGAGCGGTTCGCCGCACTGATGCGCCGGTACCAGGCGGAGTCCGACGGCGCGGTCGCCGAGCTGCCGGGCGTCCCGGGGATCCTGTACGACCGCGGCAGCGGTGAGCGCCTCGACGTGTGGGGCCCCGGCCGCCCCAGGGACCGGCGGCCGGTGTTCGTGTTCCTGCACGGCGGGTACTGGCGGGCGCTGTCGCGGCAGGACTCGGCGTTCATGGCGGCGGCGCTGCACGCGCGCGGCGTGGCGACGGTCGTGGTGGACTACACGCTCGCGCCGACCGCGACGCTGGAGGAGATCACCCGCCAGGTGCGGGCCGCGATCGCCTGGGTGTACCGGTCCGGTCCCGCGTACGGCCTCGACCCCGGCCGCATCGTGGTCGGCGGCAGCTCGGCAGGCGGACACCTCGCCGCGATGACCATGGTCGGCGGCTGGCAGGAGGAGTTCGGGCTGCCGGAGGACGTGGTCGCCGCGGGGTTCCCGATCAGCGGCCTTTTCGACGTGCGTCCGCTGGTGCGTACGCACATCAATGAGTGGCTCGGCCTGGACGACGACCGGGCCGCGGCGCTCAGCCCGTTGCTCGCCCCGGTGGGGCGGCGCTGCCCGGCGGCGGTACTGGTGGCCGAGCACGAGGCCGCGGGCTTCCACGTGCAGTCGCGGGATTTTGCGGCGCACTGGGGTGTCGAGGCGACGGTGGTGCCGGACCGCAACCACTTCGACGTGGTGCTGGACCTGGCGCATCCGGCGACTGCGGTGTCGCGGGCCCTGCACGGGCTCATCGACGCGCTCTGAGACGCCCGGCGGGACGGAGCCGACAGCCCGGCGGGACAGCCGGTGGCCCGGTGGGGAGGTACGGCCCCCGCCGGGGCACCGGCATGTTCGCATGTCCGCGCCCGACGCCACCGCCAAGCGGTATATCCGGTCGGCTATAGCAAGGCCGCCAAAGAGTATTAGACGGTCATATGTCGCCCTGGTCATGCTCGGTGCTGCGGCCACGACCGCGGACAGGACCCGCGGAGGAGCCGCGGAACAACCACGAGGGGATCGGCATGGCACAGACATCCGGCGGCGGCACCGGTCGCGTCGCGCACTACGTGGGCGGCACGTTCCTGCCCGGCGGGCCGCGGACGTTCCCCCTGGTCGACCCGGTCGACGGCACCGTCCGCGGGCACGCACCCGAGGCCGACGAAGCGGTCGTCGACGCCGCCGTCCAGGCCGCACGCGCGGCACTCGACGGCGCCTGGGGCACCACCACCGTGGCCGACCGCGCCGCGGCGCTCCGCCGCATCGCGGACGGCATCGAGGCCCGCTTCGCCGCGTTCGCCAACGCCGAGATCGCCGACACCGGACGCCCCCGCGACCTCGCCGAGACGCTCGACATCCCGCGCGCGATCGGCAACTTCCGCGCCTACGCCGACCTGCTCTACGGCCGACCCGAACGCGCCTACACCACCGCCGTTCCCGCGTGGAGCGGCGGCTCGGGCCAAGCCCTCAACTACACGGTGCGCAAACCCCTCGGCGTCGTCGCGGTGATCTCGCCGTGGAACCTGCCGCTGCTGCTCCTCACCTGGAAAGTCGCCCCCGCGCTCGCCGCCGGGAACGCGGTGATCGCCAAGCCGTCCGAGGAGTCGCCGTCCACCGCGATGCTGCTCGCCGAGGTGATCGACGCGGCCGGTCTCCCGCCCGGCGCGTTCAACCTCGTCCACGGCCACGGCGCGAATTCGGCGGGCGAGTTCCTCACCCGGCACGACGGCGTCGACGCGGTCGCGTTCACCGGCGAGTCCGCCACCGGCAGCGCGATCATGCGCAACGCCGCGGACCACCTGACCGCGGTGTCGTTCGAACTGGGCGGCAAGAACCCGGCGGTGGTGTTCGCCGACGCCGATCTGGAGGCGGCCGTCGCGGGCACCGCGCGATCGGCCTTCACCCACTCCGGGCAGATCTGCCTGTGCACCGAGCGGGTCTACGTCGAACGCCCGGTGTACGACCTCTTCGTCGAGGAACTCGGCAAGCGCGCGAGGGCCCTGACCGGGTACGGGCCGATGATCTCGGCGGCGCACCGCGACAAGGTGCTGTCGTACTACCGGCTCGCCGTCACGGAAGGCGCCACGGTGGTCGCGGGCGGCGGGCAGCCGCGGTTCGGCGATGCGCGCGACGGCGGCTTCCATGTCGAGCCGACCGTGCTGACCGGGCTGCCGAACAGCGCGCGCACCCTCCAGGAGGAGGTGTTCGGACCGGTGTGCCACGTGGCCCCGTTCGACACCGAGGAGCAGGCGCTCGCGCTCGCCAACGACACCCGCTACGGCCTCGCGGCCACCGTGTGGACCCGCGACCTGGCCCGCGCGCACCGCTTCGCGCCGAAGCTCGACGCCGGAATCGTGTGGGTCAACGCGTGGAACGTGCGCGACCTGCGCACTCCGTTCGGCGGCGTCAAGGCGTCGGGGATCGGCCGGGAGGGCGGCGAGTACTCGCTCGACTTCTTCTCGGAGCCGGCCAACATCTGCATCTCGTACTGACCGTACCGAAAGGGATCCCGACGATGGAGACCCCGGCGGCGAACGCCGACCGCATCCGCACCGCGGCGCAGCGCCTCCTTGACGCCGAGCGCACCGGCGTGCCGTGCGCCCCGCTCCGCGACCTGATCACCGGCGTCGACGACGCCTACGCCGTGCAGGAGCACCTGACCGCCCTCCGGCTCGCCGAAGGGCGGCGCCTGGTAGGCCGCAAGATCGGTCTCACCTCGCCTGCCGTCCAGCGGCAACTCGGTGTGGAAACACCGGACTTCGGCATGCTGTACGCCGACATGGCGATCCCGGACGGCGCGGAGGTCCCGGTCGGTGCGGTGCTCCAGCCGCGTGCCGAGGCCGAGGTCGCGCTCGTCCTCGAACACGACCTGACCCACGAACGGCACACCGTCGCCGACCTCATCCGGGCGACCGCGTTCGCGCTGCCCGCGATCGAGGTGTGCGGCAGTCGCATCCGCGACTGGGACATCGCCATCGCCGACACGGTCGCCGACAACGCGTCGTCCGGCCGCTACGTCCTCGGCACCCGGCCGGTGCGTCTCACCGACGTCGACCTCCGCCTCGCCGGCATGGTCTTGGAACGGCGTGGCGCCCAGGTGTCCGTCGGCGCGGGCGCGGCCTGCCTCGGTCACCCGCTCAACGCCGCCCTGTGGCTCGCCGACACTCTGGTGCGGGTCGGGCGCCCGCTGCGGGCCGGGGACACGGTGCTGACCGGCGCGCTCGGTCCGATGGTCGCCGCCGCACCGGGCGACGTGCTGGAGGCCCGCATCGACGGGCTCGGCGACGTCCGTGTCGCCTTCGGCCGGGACGACAGCGCATGAGCCGCCCCACCACCCCGCCCGGCCCCACCCGCCCCGACTCCCTGGGAGCTCCCGACATGACCGACGACGCCTCCGTCGCGGCGTTCGCCCGGACCCTGGACGAAGCCGCCCGCAGCAGCGCCACCACCGGCCTGTTGACCGCGGACGTCCCCGACCTGACCCTCGACGCCGCCTACCGCGTCCAGCGGGCGGGCATCGCGCGGCGGCTCGCCCGCGGCGAGACCGTCATCGGCGCGAAGATGGGCTTCACCAGCCGCGCGAAAATGGCGCAGATGGGCATCGACGACGTCATCTGGGGCCTGCTCACCGACGCGATGCAGGTCGAGGACGGCGCGACGCTCGACACCTCGGCGCTGATCCACCCGCGCATCGAGCCGGAGATCGCCTTCCTGATCGGCGAACCCCTGTCCGGCCGGGTCAGCCCCGCCGCGGCGGTGCGCGCCGTGGCCGGCATCGCCGTCGCCTACGAGGTGATCGACTCCCGCTACGCGGACTTCCGCTTCACCCTGCCCGACGTCGTCGCCGACAACGCGTCGGCGTGCGCGTTCGGCATCGGCCCGTGGCATGCCCCGGACCGGGTCGCGGGCGAGAACCTCGGCATGGTCATGGAGGTCGACGGCCGCACCGTCGCGACCGGTTCGTCCGCGGCGATCCTCGGCAACCCGGTGCGTTCCCTCGCCGCCGCGGCCCGGTTGGCCGAGGGCGCCGGCTCGCCCCTGCGCCCCGGCGACATCGTGCTGGCGGGTGCCGCGACCGCCGCCGTCCCGCTGACGCCCGGCGCGCACGTACGCGTCGTCGCCGCCGAGCTCGGCCGGGTGGAGGTGACCACGCGATGACCTCCTCCGAAGGCATCCTGGTGGCCGGCAAGGCCGCCCCGCGCGGCCGGTTCCCGCACCTCAAGCGCGCCGGCGAGCTGGTGTTCGTCTCCGGCACCAGCTCCCGGCGCCCGGACGGCACCTTCGCGGGCGCGGCCGCGGACCCGATGGGCGTCACCGACCTGGACATCCGGGCCCAGACCCGCGCCGTCATCGAGAACATCGGCGATCTGCTCGGCGCGGTCGGCGGCGGACTGCCCGACGTCGTGTCGGTCACCACCTACCTGGTCAGCATGAACGACTTCGGCGGCTACAACGAGGTCTACGCCGAGTACTTCGACGAGACCGGCCCCGCCCGCACCACCGTCGCGGTACACCAACTCCCTCACCCCCACCTGCTGATCGAGATCTCGGCGACCGCCTACCTGCCCGCGGACCGCGCCGGGAGCCGCCCCGAGGAGGCCACGCGATGACGACCGGGTCCCACCCCCTGCCCAAGCTCACCCAGGGCAGGCCCTTCAACTTCGACACCTGGATCGACGAGCACCGCGACCTGCTGCGCCCGCCGGTCGGGAACATCCAGGTGTGGCGCGAGGCCGACCTGATGGTCACCGTCGTCGGCGGCCCCAACCAGCGCACCGACTTCCACGACGACCCGATCGAGGAGTTCTTCTACCAGCTCCGCGGCGACATGGTGCTGCGCATCATGGAAGAGGAGGGCAAGCCGCCGGTCGACGTCCCGATCCGCGAAGGCGACATCTTCCTCCTGCCACCGCACGTACGGCACTCCCCGCAGCGCCCCGAGCCGGGCAGCATCGGCCTGGTCGTGGAGTTCGCCCGCCCGGCCGCGGTCGCGGACGCGTTCGAGTGGTACTGCGTGTCCTGCCACCGGCTCGTGCACCGCGCCGAGATCCAGCTCCAGTCGATCGTCACCGACCTGCCGCCGCTGTTCCAGGCCTTCTACGACGGCCCGGACGCCGACCGCACGTGCCCGCACTGCGCCACCGTGCACCCCGGCCGCGTCTGGCCCGAGGACCTGCGGCCCCGCACGGCGCGTACCGTCTGACGGCCCGGCCGCACCCCTCCCCATGAACGACCGCGCCACGGGCGCCCCGAAGCACCGGAACCACGGAGGTCCCGTGACAGTCATCGACGTCCACACGCACGTCTTCCCCCGGATCAGCCGGGCAGAGGGCCGCATCCTCGCCGACGCGGACGAGCCCTGGCTGCGGGTGCACGCGGACGGCACCGGGATGATGATGAGCGGCGACCGCGAATACCGCCCGGTCGTCGCACCGCTGTGGGACCCGCACCGTCGGCTCGCCGACATGGACGCACTCGGCGTCGACGTCCAGGTCATCTCCCCGACCCCGCTGATGTTCGGCTACGCCGCCGACCCCGCCCGCGCCGCCGCATGGTGCGACCTGGTCAACGACCGCATCCTCGGCTTCTGCTCGGCCGACCCGGAGCGGCTGCTGCCGCTCGCCCAGGTTCCGCTCCAGGACACCGCGGCAGCGTGCGCCGCCGCCGACAAAGCCAAGGCGGCCGGGCACCGCGGCGTCCACATCGGCAACCACGTCGGCGACCGCTACCTCGCCGACGACGGCATCATCGCGTTCCTCACGCACTGCGCCCACGAGGACATCCCGGTCCTCGTGCACCCCTGGGACATGCTCGGCGCCGAGCGCATGCCCGGGCACATGCTGCAGTGGCTCGTCGGCATGCCCGCGGAGACCCAGCTGAGCATCCTCGGCATGGCTCTCGGCGGCGCCTTCGAGAAACTGCCGAGCAGCCTCAAGCTGTGCTTCTGCCACGGCGGCGGCAGCTTCGCCTACCTGCTCGGCCGGGCCGACAACGCGTGGCACAACCGCGACATCGTGCGCGCCGACTCGCCGAAGCCACCGTCCGCGTACGTGGACCGGTTCTCCGTGGACTCGGCGGTGTTCGACCCGCGGGCGCTGCGCCTGCTGGTCGACGTGATGGGCGCCGAACGCGTCATGCTCGGCACCGATTTCCCCTTCCCGCTCGGCGAAATGGAGCCCGGTTCCGTGGTCCGGAACTGCCCCGGACTCACGCCCGACGAGCAGGAACTGATCCTCGGCGGCAACGCCCGCCGCTTCTTCGGCGCCGGTACGCCCGCCACCCGGAAGGACGGCTGACCCATGCCCCCGACACCCGCCGTCCTCGCCCCCCACGGGCAAGCGGATATGATTGTCGACATTGTGCTCGACATCGCGGCCTCCCGCCGAGCAGACACCGCCGAGCAACGCCCTGTGACGTAAAGGCGGAGCCATGGACCTGCTCAACGGCCGTCTCAAACTGCGGCACCTCATGCTGGTCTGCTCCATCGCCGAACACGGCAGCGTGCTCCGCGCCGCCAAAGCCCTGCACCTCGCGCAGCCCGCGGTCACCCGCGGGCTGCGCGAGAGCGAGCACATCCTCGGCGTGGACCTCTTCACCCGAGGCCCCCGTGGAGTCACCCCGACGCTGTTCGGTGAGGCGTTCCTCGAACACGCCCGGGCGGTGCTCGCCGAACTGCGCCTCGCCGGCGACCGCATCGAGGGCCTCGTCGACGGCCAGGTCGGCACCGTCAGCGTCGGCACCCTGCTTGCCGGGTCGAACGTCCTGCTGCCCAAGGCCATCGCCAGTCTCAAACGGCTCCGGCCCCGGGTCCGCGTCATCGTGCGGGAAGCCCCGTTCGATACCCACCTGCCGATGCTGCGGGACGGCGAGATCGACCTGATCGTCGGCCGCCTCAACCCCATCGAGGACCAGCCCGACCTGCGGCAGATCCGGCTCTACGGCGAACCCGTCGACGTGGTCGCCCGGGTCGGGCACCCGGCCTGCCGGCTCAGCGCGCCCGAACTCCGCGACCTGCTCGGCTACGCGTGGGTCATCCCGCTCGAACAGACAGCGCTGCGCGGCGAGTTGGAGCAAACGTTCCGGGACGGCGGACTGCCGATGCCGGAGGACGTGGTGGAGTGCACGTCGATCCTGACGGTACGGGCGCTGGTCAGGGACGCCGACATGCTCGCGGTACTGCCGCGGTCCGTCGCGGAAGGCGACCCCGGGCTCGTCCGGCTCCCGCTGGCACTGGACGGGGTGCGCCACGAGGTCGGCGTCACCCTGCCCGCCAAGCGGCCGCTCACCCCGTCCGCGCAGCTGATGCTGCGTCACCTCCGGGAGCAGTCCGCGTTCCTGGCGGCCCGCGTCGCCGACCTGTCGTGGATCGACTCCTGGGGTGACCGCAACGACGTCCTGTGGTGGTGACCGGCCCGGAGCCATGCCCCGATTGCCATACCGGGACGGAGAACAAGTATTGGCCCGACCCCTCGATCGCCGCCCACGATGGTGCCTCCCACTATCCCTTCAGCGAAGGCGAGCACACGTGAGCGGCAAGCGAACGGTCATCACCGGACACATCGTCAGCGGCGACGACATCATCGGCGAACTCCCGGACGGTGCCGTCCTGATCGAGGACGGCCGCATCGAGGCGGTCACCCGCGATGCCCGCGAGTTCGCCGGGATTGACGCGGAACACCTCGAAACCGCAGGAGGCTTCGTCCTCCCGGGCATGGTCGACAGCCACCGCCACACCTGGATGTCCCTGCTCCGCGCGCACAGTTGCGACCAGTCGCTGCTGGAGTTCCTCGGCAACACCTTCTACGGCATCGGCTCGGTCGTCACCGCCGAAGACCTGGGCACCGCGGCCCTCGTCGGCGCCCTCGAAGCGCTCGACGCCGGAGTGACGACCATCCTCGACTGCTGCGACTGCGTCAACACCCCCGACCACGCCACCGCCGGCATCGCCGGACTCCGCGAGTCCGGGATCCGCTTCCGATACGCGTACGGCATCCAGTCCTTCGACTTCCGGCCGCCGGGTTTCGCCGCCCACGCCGAGCGCCTCACCGACGCCGCCCGGGTCCGCGCGGAACTCCTGCCGGGTGGCGACGGACTCGGCGACATGGCCATGCTGCTCAGCGACTTCGGCACCCTTCCGTTCACGGACACCGCCGCCGAGGTCCGGCTGGCCCGCGAACTCGGCGTCCTCATCGCCTCGCACACCGGCGCCGCCCCCAACTCGGTGCTGCTGCGCGGCCTGCACGAGATGCGCCGGCACGGTCTGCTGACCCCCGGACACCTGCACATCCACTGCCCGGCGCTCGACGAATCCGAGTGGCAGTTGCTCGCCGACACCGGTGCCAAGGTCTCCATCGCGCCCGAGACCGAGATGCAGATGGGCATGGGCCACCCGCCGTTCCGGGCCTGCATCGACCACGGCATCCTGCCCGGCATCAGCACCGATATCGTCGCCGTCGGCTCCGGCGACCTGTTCAGCCAGATGCGCCTCGGGCTCCAGCACCAGCGCGCCCTCGACAACCACCGCGTGCACCGGTCCGGCGGCATGCCCGCGGCCATCGACCTCACCGTCCGCGACGCCTTCACCTGGGCCACCCGCGGCTCCGCCGAGGCCCTCGGCCTCGGCGACCGCATCGGCTCGCTGACCCCCGGCAAGCAGGCCGACGTCATCGTCGTGAAGCCGCGCATGGACCTCGCGCCCACCGGCCACCCCCTCGGCACCGTCGTCCTGCAGTCCACCGCCGCCGACGTCGACACCGTCCTGGTCGCAGGCCGGGTCCGAAAGCAGGCCGGCCGGCTCGTCGGCATCGACACCGCAGCCGTCCGGACGCGTGCCGTTGAAGCCGCCGACCGCATCCGCACCAACGCCGCGGCGCTGACCGTCCACTCGGCGCAAGACTGCGCCGCCTGGTTCGCGCATGCCGACGCAACCGCGAACGCCCACTTCGCGGCCGCTGACCGGTAGGACCGATCGGCGCGCGGGGCTGCACTTCGTCAGCGACGGCGGCCTCAGCCGTGCACACCCCGGCCGCTTGTGGGCGACCCGCCGCCCGAGCCCCGCGATGTCGGCTGCTGCGCCGCACGGCGCGCGCTTCGCGTTCTACATAGGCGGCGGTCTCCCACCAGTTGATTCGTGCGTTGCGCCGGTATTCGGCTTCCTTGCTGAGGTAGTCCCGGACGGCGGCTGGCCCCCCGTAGTGGTTCTGGTCGGTCAGGCGCTGGACAAGCATTGCCAGTTCTTCCGCGGCCAACACCGCATAGTGCGCAACTGGCCCAAATGCGGTGAAGTGTCCAAGGACCCGTGCGGCCAGGTCCCCATGCCAGCCCGCGAGCGGCTCGACGCGGAACGCCAATGCTGCTGGCTCGGTCGCGACGACGTCGGCACGGAGCCACGTCTCGCCGTCGACGTCGTCGAAGGACGGGTGCAGGGTCTGGTCGGTGCGGCTCGACGGTTTCATTGCCCGCTTGCCGGTGTTGCAGTCGCTGCAAGCCGGGACCAGGTTGAGCGGAACCACCGCCAATGCAGGATAGAGCGACTTGGGCAGATGGTGGTCCATCGTCTTGATGCGGCGCTCGCCGCACAGCGGGCAGCGCTGGTGCGGCGCGGCAGCCATGATCGCCTCATACACCGGGCGCCCCGGTGCGTCCGCGGGCAGCATGCCGTTGTCGTACGCCTTGGCCTGCTCGTCTTCCAGCACACCGTCCAGGACGCACGCCGCCTGGTCGAGGAGATGCAGGTCCCCAGTACTGGCCGCCGTCGCGTATGCGGCAGCGGTCACCGTGTCGGCGGCGGCGGCTGCGCGCCGACGGGATCGGCTTGATCTACGACCAGGCCGGTCGCACCGTGACCGCGGACACCGAACGGAAGGAAAGGATCGCTATCGGTCGATGACTCCCAGCGCCGGCCGGCACCGGACAACCGGCCCGAGCGCGACCGACGCCCAACCCCAGAACGAGGAGGTGATCGACGGACACAGGCCCTGGAAACGAGGAACACCCGCCTCGGCCGAGGCCGAGCACGGGTGCCGATCGCTGCTGCCCGGGAATCGAGGTTCGTGGGGCAATTATGTGTCCGACCCCTTTGCCCGAAGGCAATAAGACCACCTTCATCATCACCGCCGCTTCGTGAACGAAGGCGGCCCGGACATGCTTCAGCGGCTCGGCCGGCGCATCCCACCGCGGAACTCGCATGGACTCACCGGCACTGCGTGCCCCAGGTTGGCTTCCTACACGCTGTCGAGCGAATCGGTGCCGCTGTTGGGGGCGGCTCTGCGGGTTTGACGCCCGCGGATGCGGTTTGCGAAACGGCGCGCATCATGGGCGGCAATGAACTCGGCGATGAGATCTGCCTTGGCGTCTGCGGAATCGGCGTCCCCGGTTTCCCGCCAGGCGAGCAGGAGTGCGGTCGCATCCGCGAGTTGCCACACGTAACGCCCACCCCAGTGCCGGGCGGCTTCGCCTGCACCGAACCGGCGGAACTCGTCCAATCGCACATCCAAACCCCGCCGTCCACTGCAGCCTGCCGTAGCTTTCCCGACGTAGAGCACCTCGGCGCCGTCCACCCAGGCTTCCGTCAACGCGGCCACGGCCACCGACGGGTCTCGACCCTTGAAGTGCCCAGCGGGACTGCCCGTAAGGAATCGCGGGGTCCCAGGGTCGGTACGAACCACGATGTACACACCACCTCTTCGGGGAACGTCACTTCCCGGCAGATCCGCGAAACGCACGAACCCCGTAAACCCGCGCTCCTCAAGCACAGAGCGCGCGAGTCCCCTTGGCCTCCATGGCGTAGCCCGGTTTCGCGCCTGGAGGCGAGGCGTGGAGCTGCTTTCTTACAGGCGTACACCCGGGTCGAGTCGCACCCCTGCGGCGATCGCGGTGATGAGCTGTTCGATCTGGCGTTCGAGGTCCGCGGAGGCGGGTGGGTCGGACGAGAACCAGGTGGCGCTGGTGACCAGTTGCAGGCTGAGTGCGCTGCCTCGCATGGTGTGGAAGGCCATGCGGATGCTGCCGACGCCGGCATCAGGGCCGAGGGCTGCGGCGAACAGTCGATGGATCAGGCGCCCGTTCTCGGCGGCTTCCTCGGCGAGGGCGGCAGTAACGTCGGGTGAGGTGGCGGGGTCGCGGTCGAGGTTGATGCCGACCTGCATGGCGGCCAGGTAGACGGGGTCGCCGTAGTGGGCCGCAAGGACGTCGTACAGGAGGCGCAGGCGCTCCTCGAGGGTGGCGGCCTCGACGGTGGCGTGTTCGAGTTCGGCGTTGAAACGGCGACCGAGTTCGACGACGACTGCGAGCCAGAGCGCCTCGCGGGAACCGAAGTGGTGCTGGATCGAACTCCAAGCGACGTCGGCGCGGCGGGCGATCTCGTTGGTGCTGGCCCGGTAGAAGCCGAGTTCCAGGATGCAGTCGACCGCCGCTTCGACGATGTCGCGGCGCGCTTCCTCCTTGGTTCGCCGGTGCCCACGGCGTCGCGGTGACCGATGCCGCGGTGGGATCCCACGCTGAAACGCGTCCGAGGGGCGTGGATGGGCGGCATTTGGCGGTGTCATGCAGCGATCCTTCCAGGTCGTTCGCGCGGAGCGCCGCCCCTGGCCGGCGCACGCCCCGGGCTCTTGCATGCTCTCGACAATCTATGTTGCATGTACTACACACTACATGGCGGTGCCGATTCGGGAAGGCGGCGCCATTACCGCGCGAACGTCGGCTTTGCGCCGACGAAGGGAGATTCCGATGAGCACGTATGAACGGCTGATCTCAGCCGATGACCACGTCGATGTCGGCCACGAGACGGTGAAGCAGTTCCTGGCCTCGAAGTTCCACGACGACTACGACGCGGCGGTGGACCGCCACCGGGCAGGCATGGCGTCGATGGCGAGCCGGGAGACGAACGAGCGGTGGCGTGAGCAGCAGGCGCCGACCGAAGGGGAGCCGAGTTCGGGCGACGAGGTCAGCTATTCCCACCCGGCGTCGGGCCGTGTCGGCCACCGCGACGCACGGGCACGGCTCGCAGACATGGACGCCGACGGCGTCGACGCGTCGGTGGTCTTCTGCGAGGTCAGCGCCTTCCGCTACCTGTATCTGCTGGAGCGCGGGTCACGGGAGGCGACGCGGGCGTTCAACATGGCGCTGCGGGAGTTCGCGTCACTGGCCCCCGAGCGGCTGGCCGTCTCCCATCAGATACCCATTCATGACATCGATGCGGCTGTGGAGGAGGTGTCCTGGGCCGCGTCCGAGGGCGGGCGGTCCGTGCAACTGCCGGTGTATCCCGCCGAACTCGGTTTGCCGGACTACTGGGACCGGCGCTACGACCGACTGTGGGCGGCGCTGGAAGAATGCGGGCTCCCGATTTGCTGCCACACGGGGCTCAACACGCAGCTCGAGGGGTTGGCCAGACGCGACCCGACGCCGCAGCGCGGCGTCTACGTGCCGCTCGTGCCCTTGTCCGCAGCCGAGGCGATGGGCATGTTCGTTCTGACTGGCGTTCTGGAGCGCTTCCCCGGATTGAAGGTCGTCTTCGTCGAACCGGGGATCGCATGGGTGTCTTGGTGGCTCTACACCGTGGACGACCTCAAACTGCGGCAGGGCTACCGCTTTCCCGGCCTGCGGGAGCTGCCCAGCCACTACTTCCGCCGGAACGTGTTCCTGACGTTCATCGACGAGCCCGATGCGCTCCGGCACGCCCGCGAGCGGCTGGGGGTCGGGAACATCATGTGGTCCAGCGACTATCCGCACCCCGTCTCCAGTTGGCCCAACTCGCGGGCGTGCGTGGACGCTCAGTTCGCCAATGAGCCTGAGGACGAACGCCGACTCGTCCTCGCCGGAAACGCCGAGCGCGTGTTCGGCCTCTAGCCGCACAACAACCAGGGCGCCTGCTCCAGGCAGGCGCCCTTGAGCCGAGGAAGGTCCGCTCATGAGGAACGGCAAGGACATGCGATTCGACGGCCGCGTCGCCGTCGTCACAGGCGCGGGACGGGGACTGGGCCGGGCCTACGCGCGGCTGTTGGCTGAGAGGGGCGCGTCGCTCGTGGTGAACGATCTCGGGGTCACCACTCACGGAACCGACGCGGGCGAGGACCGCGCCGCGGCCGTCGTCGCCGAGATCGAGGCGGTCGGCGGGACGGCCGTCCCCGACCGATCCTCGGTGGCCACGGCCGAGGGAGGCGAGGCCATCATCGCCACCGCGGTGGAGGCGTTCGGCCGAGTCGACATCGTCGTGAACAACGCGGGCCCCAAAGGCGGCGGGGCGTTCGGGGAGCTGCCGGAGGTCGCGATCGACGCCATGCTCCAGGCACACCTGCGCGGAGCGTTCTTCGTCACCCGCCCGGCGTGGCGGCGGATGCGCCAACAGGGATACGGCCGAATCGTCATGACCGCCTCCCAGGCCGTATTCGGTGAGCCCCGCACGGCGCATTACGCTGCGGCGAAAGCCGGGGTGATCGGCCTGACGAACGCCCTGGCCGCCGAGGCCGGGGACAGCGGCATCCAGGTGAACGCCGTGCTGCCCACCGCGCGCACACCCGGCAACGACGCCATCCCCAACGAGACGTTCAAAGCCTGGCTCGACCAGTTCCGCCCCGAGCACGTCGCCCCGCTGGTGGCGTTCCTGGCCCACGAGAGCTGCCCGTGGAACGGCGAGAAGTTCATCGCAGGCGGCGGCCGCGTCTCACGGTTGTTCCTGGCGTCCACACGAGGCGCGTTTGTTCCCGGCCTCACCATGGAGGACGTCGCCGCGGCCGTCGAGACCATCACCGACGAACGCGGCTATGCCGTCTCGCGGACCGCCATGGAGGACATGGCGCTGTGGACCGAGTACTTCCCGTGGCCCGACTCCTCGGGGGAAGTCAGCATGTTCTGATGCCCAACCCCGGACAGCCCGCGTGCACCGCAACCCCGCATACGGCGCCGCACAAACCCCCGGCGTTCTCCCACGACGAAGGCGAATTCCCGTGACAGGCACCACAAGACATCCCGTCATCTCCTGTGACTCGCACGTCCACGTGCAGCCCCAGGACCTCCGAGCGCGGCTGACGCCGGACGCGGCACGGGCCTACGACGATGCGCTTGCGGCCGCGGCCGCCGAACGCCGGTACTTGCTCGCCGGGGTCGATGTCTCCGGTTTGCGTATGGAACACCGCGCCGCGGACCGGTCGGGGGCGTGGGAACCGAAGGCTCGGCTCGCCGACATGGACGCGGACGGCATCGACACCGAGATCCTTTTCCCCGAGGTCTCCGACTTCGTGGACTTCCACACCCTCGGCTCGTTCGAGCACCAAGCGCGCGACGCGTACAACGCCTGCCTTCGGGACTTCACCGCCACTGCACCGGACCGGCTGATCGCGGCCTGGCAGGTCGGCATCCACGATGTCGGCCACGCCGTCAGTGACGTCCGACGCCTTGCCGCGGCAGGCGCCCGCTTGGTGCAGATCCCGCTGCACCCGCGTGAGATCGGCGCGCCCGACTACTGGGACCCCCGGTACGAGCCTTTGTGGACCGCGCTCGAAGAGACCCGGCTGCCGCTGGCACAGCACACCGCCACGAAGGCCTCGACTCTGGCCGCCTTCCGGCGGGATCCGACACCGCAGTTCGGGCTGACCCTCGCCCAGGTCCCCTTCACGCTCAGCGAGAACCTCGCCGGCTGGATTCTGGGAGGAGTCCTGGAACGGCACCCCGGGCTACGGATCGTCGTCTGCGAACCTCTGGTCGGATGGCTCCCGTCCTTCCTGGACCTCCTCGATGACATGTGTGGCCAGGGATATACGTTCCCGGCGCTCCGCGAGGCCCCGTCGGCGTACTTCCGGCGGCAGGTGTACGTGACGTTCATTAACGAACCGCGCGCCGTGGCCGTGCGGCACGAGATCGGGCTGGACCATCTCCTGTGGTCAAGCGACTACCCGCACCCTGCATCGACGTGGCCCGATTCACCCCACGTACTGCGGTCCCAAATGGTCACCGTGCCCCGCGCCGAACAAGAGGCCCTGTTCGGTGGGAATTCGGCGCGCCTGTTCAACCTGGGCCGACAGCCATGACCGGGCGCGGGGAGGTCCTGTGGTCTCCCAACCCCAAACCCCCGACCGCCCTCTTCATGAGATTCCTCGCCACGGCCAAAAACCGAAAACCTCGGCGTCGGCCTCACCGGGGGATGGCCCGTCGCCATAGCCGACGCCCGCATGCCCCGGACTTCATGGTTCCCGGGAGCCCCGACCAACTATTGGCTCCGCCGCCGACGAGAGCGCACTTGCCAACCTGAGCGCACTGGCACCGGCGCTCCGACGCACTGCCGACCACGGCGCACTTCGGAACTGAGCGCACGACCCGGACCGTCACCGGGCCCGTCGACCCGCGCGGCAGGACCACCGCGCTCATTCCCCATCCACACCCGCATCTCCGCCGCAAGTGCGGATGGCCTGCTCGGTCCAGATCGTCTTGCCGTCGCGTCGGTAGCGGCAACCCCATCGGTCGGTCATCTGAGCGACCAGGAAGAGCCCGCGGCCGCCCTCGTCGGTGTACCGGGCGCGGCGCAGGCGCGGCTGGGTGTTGCTCGGATCGCTGACTTCACAGACCAGAACGTCGTCGCGGATCAGGCGTACGCCGATCGGCCCCGCGGCGTACCGCATGGCGTTGGTCACCAGCTCGCTGATCACGAGTTCGGTGACGAACGTCATCTCATACAACCCCCATTGGTCCATGGTGCCCACAACCGCCGAGCGTGCGTCGCCAACGGCTTGCGGCTCCGCGGGGAACTCCCAGTTCCTGACGTCGTCGGCGTTGAGGGTCCGGGTCCGCGCGAGAAGCAGGGTCGTGTCGTCCCGGCCGGCCTTGGCCTTGAGCGCTGCCAGGATGTCTCCGCACATGTTCGCGAGCGGTCTGCCAGGCGTATCCGCGACCTTCAGCGCCTCGGCGAGCCGCACCATCCCGGCACCCGGGTCGTGGTCGTCGCCGTCGGTCAGCCCGTCGGTGTAGAACGCCAGGACGGATCCCGGATCGAGCTGCAGTTCGGCCACCTCGAACGGCAGCCCGCCCACGCCGAGCGGCGGGCCGGGCGAGACGTCCACGAAACGGGGCACGCCCCCGGGCCGCAGAACAGCGGGCGGAGGATGCCCGGCACTGGCCAGCCGGCAGTGCCCGGCCACCGGGTCGTAGACGGCGTACACGCAGGTGGCGCCAACAGGGGGCTCGGACTCGGACTCGGCTTCGGCAGCGAGCCGCAGGACGAGATCATCGATATGTGTGAGCAGTTCGTCAGGCTGCAGATCGATGTCGGCAAGAGTTTGCACAGCGGTGCGCAACCGCGCCATGGTGGCGGTTGCAGAGAGCCCCCGCCCGACCACATCACCGACGACGAACGCGATTCGTGCGGATGGCAACGGGATGGCGTCGAACCAGTCGCCGCCCACTCCCGCGCCCGTTTCGGCAGGAAGATAGCCGGCAGCCGTGTCGGCCGCAGACGTCGACGTGCAGCTTCGCGGCAGCAGCCGCCGCTGCAACGCCTCGGCGACGCCGTGCTCGTGCGCATAGCGGCGGGCGTTGTCCACGGCCAAGGCGCCCCGCGAGACAATCTCGCGGATCAGGGCCACATCGCTGTCATCACAGGTGCGCTCCGGTCCCACAAGCCACAACGTGACTGCCCCGAGGCTCAGGCCACGAGCGTACAGAGGCGCGGTAAGTGAGATACGGGCGTCCGCCGGCCCGACCAAGGCGGCCCTGGCGGGATCCATAGCCGCCGACAGGACCTCGTACGGGTCGTCGACGCGGACAATCTCACCCGACTGCACGGCCAGGGCCTGCGGAATCCTCGGAATGACGGGCAGGCTCCCGCCGAGGCCGACCACGCCCGGAGGCAGGTCGCCGGCCACGGCCACGCGCTGAGCCGAGGCCGGAGCACCACTAGGCAGCAGCCAGGCCGGCTCTTCACCGCGGCACACCATCTCGCTCAGATCAACGGTCGCCAAATCCCCCAATGCCGGGACAAGGACATCCACAATGTCCTGGGCCGTCTGCCTCACGTCAAGGTGCACGCCAATCTGCGCCGCAGCCTCGTACATCAACGCTACGTCGCGCCGGAGACGCCCGTCTGCGTTCTTGATGCTCATCGGGCACGATCCAGTCCGCATAACGACCGGGAGGGTCAAAAGCAGCCACCCAGCCGACCAAGCCCCGAGAAAACACGTTGCCTGCGCCACACACAGTCTCACCACACAGGGCACCAGCGGCCTCACGCACGTGCCGCCGAGCAGGCCCGGCTATAGCTAAAAGTATGCCGCGCCTGGCCACGGAGGTGACGTTGAAGCGGCTGTAGGACGCGTTCGTCATCGAACCGGGCACCCGGCACGTGCGCCTGCCCGGGGTCACCGCGCACCCGATCAGCGCCTGGGCCGTCCAGGCCGCCCGCGAGCTCGCCGACGAGCTCGAGGACGCCGACCACCGTCTTTCGTTCCTCATCGGCGACGGGAACGCGACGTTCACTGCCGCCATCGACGCCGTGTTTGAGCTTGCTCCGCTTTGACGGACACCGTTGTGGTGGTCAGGCCGCGAGCGAGGTCTCGTATTCGACGGGTGTGCGGTAGTCGAGGCTGCTGTGCAGCCTGCGGATGTTGTACCAGGCCTCGATGTACTCGAAGACGTCGGCGCGGGCAGCCGCCCGGCTGGGCCAGGGCCGGTCGGACCCGAGATCGCTTTTGAGGGTGGCGAAGAACGACTCGGCGAGTGCGTTGTCCCAGCATCGGCCCGTGCGCCCGCCCCCCTCGCATGCGAATCCCCGCCCCTACCAGCCGCTCTCCATGCGCCGGCGACCAGCGGCGGGAAGCCCTTGATGGATCTATGGTCGAAACATGAGCGTATTCATCGACCTGGCAGAGAACCGGCCACCCGGAGACGGTGCAGGGGGCCGGCAGGCGAATATCTCTTACGAGGACGTGACCGAAGGTGGGTCTCTGGCCACGTACGAGTACGACCTCCTTCCGAGCGGCGCCCTGAGGGTCCTCCGTACCGGGAAAGGGGAGGCTGCCGCTGTGGACACGGTCTACGCCCCGGGGATGTGGTTCCGCGTGTCCGGAAGGTGGCACGGCGGCACCGAGTAGCCCGTCGCTGGCTTCGGGGAATGCGCGGCGCGTTGCCCGGATGAGCTGCCGCGAACCGCAGCGCGTAGACCGATTTCGCCGCACGACCCGGCCCACCCCGCGCCGCGGCTCTTCCGCCAAGCCGCCGGATACAGGCACTGGCGGCAAGGTTTCGCCGTCGGCCCGGGCGCCTGGTGGGCCGACAGATCAGAGCGAGCGCCCCCGTCACCCGGAAGGACTCGCACACAGGGCCGAGTGCGGGCGAACCGCCCGACTCCCGCCGAGCGCTTCCACGCGCGAGCGCCCAGGTGACGTGCTGATCTCGATGCACGCCACCTGCACGTCCGTCTGCCTTTCGTCCGCCGCGTCGGGGAGCGCCTCTTGTGGGGGTGAACCCACGGAACAGGCGTTCGCCCGGTGAAGACGCCAAGAACCCCAACCTGATCGGACAGCCGCCGGATGTGTGGTGGTGTCTAGCGCTATGGATGAAGGTGACGAACCGCTCGGGATCGAGATCGACCGGTCCGAGGGTTTCGGGGAACGGTTGCTCGGTCTGCTGCTCGACCGTGCGCACGAGTTGCCGCCCCACCTCGTCGCCCCCTTGGTCGCCGAGGAAATCACCCACATGGGCGGCCGAGACGTCGCAATCCTCCTCCAGGACTACGAGCAACTGGCCCTCGTCCCCCTACCGGGCCGACGGCTGGTGGCAGCGGCGCCTCAGCCGATCGACGGAACGCCCGCAGGCCGGGCATTCCTCGACGCCAAGGTGGTCGAGGTACCCCAGCCCGACGGCGTCAGGATCTACCTGCCGCTGCTGGAAGGCACCGACCAGGTCGGTGTCATGGCGGTTACTTGGGACCGAGTGGACGACAACGACCGGCGGCTGCTGCGACGGCTCGCCGGCCTCGTCGCGGACATCCTCGTGACCAAGAACAGCTACACCGACATCTTCACCCTGGCCCGGCGGCGGGCTCCGATGAGCGTGGCGTCGGAGATCCAGTGGTCGCTCCTGCCGCCGCTGCGCATGTCCGTCCCCCAAGTCGAGCTCGCGGGGGTCCTCGAACCCGCATACGAAGTCGCCGGCGACAGCTTCGACTACGCGCTGAACGACGACGTCCTGCACCTCGCCGTGATCGACGCGATGGGGCACGGCCTGGACGCCGCGGTGATGGCCACGGCCGCGATCGGCGCCTACCGCCACGCGCGCCGGGCCTTCGTCGGCCTCGCCGAGATCTACGGGTACATGGACACGGTCATCGCCGAGCAGTTCAGCCCCGAGCAGTTCGTGACCGCGCAGATGATGAGGCTGAACGTCACGACCGGTCGGCTGGACTGGGTCAACGCCGGGCATCCTCCGCCCCTGCTCATCCGGGACGGCGCCGTCGTCCGTCAGCTGACCGTCGAGACGACCCTGCCGGTGGGCTTCGGCGGGCACGATCCGGTCGTCACGACGTTGACGCTCCGTCCAGGAGATCGCCTGCTGTGCTTCACCGACGGCCTCATCGAAGAACATTCCGCAGGAGGCGACGAGTTCGGCCTCGACCAACTGATCGACAACGTCTTCGAGGTCGAGCAGCGACGGCACGGAGTGCGCACGACCGTGCGCGAACTCTCCCAAGCTCTGAAACGTGCCCGCGGCGGGATCACCAGCGACGACGCGACCATCCTCCTCGTCGAGTGGCGGGGCGGCTCGACGGACCATCTGGCCAAGATGGAACCAGCCGCCGCGCGCCCTGCCAAGCGCACGACACAGGCCTCGAAGCGGCCGCAGCGCAGGCCCACCGGTCCCTGAAACGGTTCTCGTCCCCGACCCCCGGCGGCACGGCCGGCCCCACGTACGAGATTCGGCTCCCACGCGCGAGTGGATGTTCGACGGAGCCGGGTGGCCGCGTTCGGACGACACCACCGAGGAACTGCCGGGCCTGGTTGCGGCGGTCAGCGCACACGGCGGCCGGATCGTACGGGCCGGGATCCACTGGCCGCATTGGCCCCGGATCTCGCACACCGTGTTGATCGGCGGGAACCTCCCCGTCCGGGTCAACCCAGTCTCGACCACCGCCTTCACCGTCGTGCTGACCCGCAGCCTCCGCGACCAAGTCCTGCGGCTCGTCGTCCCACCCGGCACCGACACCGACGCGGCACTGACGGCCATGGCCGCCGCGGCCACCGCCGACAACCGGACCAACGCCGCAGACCTCCTCCGTGCAGCTGTCGGCGGATAGCGGCCGTCGTCGACGCCTGCGCCGTTCCCTCCTACGCCCGCCCGGCGCCGTACGGGCGTAAGGTGGGAGCACCGAGGTTTTTCGTACGTAGGCAACCAAGTCGCGCCACCCCGGACAGCGTGGGCCCGCCGACGCGGGCCCACAGAGGGGCGGCCGTCATGCCGAACCCACCCACCCTCGCCATCACACGCCGTGATCTGGCGCGCGCCGCGGCACTCCTGCCCGACCGGGCCCGCCCGCGGCTGCGCATGGAACACACCTTGGACCGCACCGGCACCGTGGACGGGGCCTGGTGGCCGCGCACCAGCAACCTGCGTGCCGAACTCCCCGGCCTGGTCACCACGTTGGCCGCCATACTCGGTCCGGTCGTCGCCGTCGGTGTGGACACCGCAGCGTGGACCGACATCCCCGCCCGCATCACCGTCGACGGACACATCGTCCGCATAATCCCTTACGCCGTCGGCGACAGCACCATGACCGTCGTCCGCGGCCGCATGGACCACTTCCTTCTCCTTGTCCTCCCCCCACCCACCAGTACGGCAGGCGCCGGCACCGCCATGGCCCTCGCCGTCCGCACCGGCAACGCCGCCCCGCTGCCCGTGCTACTCGCGGCAGCCGCGGCCCCCGACCTTGGCAGCCAGGACCGGGCCGCGGACCGATGGGAGGACGAAGGCGGCGCACTGGTCGGCGTATGAACTGCCGACTGCGGATGCCACTCACCACTGTCGGCATCGTGGCCGGCGGCTTCGCGGACAGTCGGTGCCTTGCGTGGTGCGACGCCGCAGCAGGACGAGGGCCGCGCCGCCGGCCAGCACCATGGCACCCGCGCCGGCCGCGATTGCGGGGACGTCGCCGGGCCCGGTGTGGGCCAGTTCCGGGCCGCTGGGCCCGCTCGGGGCGCTTTGCGACGTGGTCGGTTCGGCTCCGCCGGAAGTCGCCGGTTTGCCGGACGCGGACGACGACGGCTTGGTCGTGGACGGCTTGCCCCCGGCAGGGGTCGTCGGCGGTTTTCCTCCCGTCGCCTTGAAGGTGAGGGATGTGGTGACCGTGACCGGCGCGCCGCCGGGGCCTGACCCGATGGTGCTGAGGTCGGTCACCGACAGGATGCACGGGTGGTCGGAGTCGCAGGTGCCGCCGCCGACCTTGCCGACCTTCACGGTGAGGGAACCGCGTGCCGATCCGTCGCTGCCGGCTTTGGTGGTGACGGCACCGGCGCCTACCGCGGCACAGTCCTTCTGTCCCGAGGCGCCCTTGATGCACTGAGCGACGACCAGCGTGTCTCCGGCGCCGAACCCGGTCGCGCGATAGCTGATGGACTGGCCGTCGGTCAGCCCGCCGGATGGGGACGCGGAGACCGCGGGCCCTGCGGCGTATGCCGGGGCTGCCACGAAGACTCCACACGCGGCGAGAGCCGCGGTTCCGACGGCCGCGGCGCCCGAGCGCGCGCGGCGGCCCTTGCGGGGCTGGATGGTTCCGAGAGGCACTGGGCCGCTCCTTCGGAATCAATGCCATCCACGTTTCTCACAACGAAACACGGTATCGAATACCCGGCGAGCGTAGGCGTGACGCATAGCCGCGTCAACACCTTGCCGACAACGCGTCGGCAAGTGTAGGAACGTCGTCATGCCCGAAGATCTGATTTCGCCCGACGACCTGACATCCCCCGGCGAACTCTTCGCCTCGCTCGCGGACCGGGACTCCCGCTTGTTCGTCCAACTCCTCGGCCGCCCGGACGGCCAGGACATGCTGTACCGCATCAGCGGCAAGGTGCTGAACCACGTGCGCGGCGACGCCTACGGCAAGACGTTTCCGCACGGCGCGACGCTGTTCGGCGTCGAGGGCTTCAACATCCGGCGCTTGGCCGCCGATCCGCGCACCGGCGATCTCCACCTGCTCTCCCGGGAAATCGTCTTCTACACCGACCCGGTGACCGGCAAGCCGCTGACCTCGTGGACGAACCCGCTCGACGGGCACACCCGCGCGCTTCCGCCCATCACGAACGCACATGTGGATTCGCGGTATCGGATTCGCGACGGCGTCCTGTTCGGCGTGTTCGGGCCCGCCCAGGTGCCTCTCGGCGGCTCGGTCGCGCCGGCGCGGATGCACGACACCCTCGCCTGGACGGTCGACGTTCCGCCGCTCTACTCGCTCGCCGAACGGTACGGAATCGACGACGACTTCGGCCTCGCCAATCAAACCTATGCGGCCTGGGAGCTGTTCGACTTCCTCGTGGACCGACGCGAGGCCGACGCCCGGACCGACGGCGACGGCACACCCGAAGGCGCAATGCGGGTGGTGAACTGCTGGACCCGCGCATGCCCCTACATTCCCGCGATGGCCATCTCCGAGGAGTCCGCACACGGCAGCCTCGTCTACCACGCGCGGAGTTGGACACTGGACGGGTTCGACGACCTGGAACCATGGCTCCGGTCGGCCGTGCGCGAAGGCTACCCCGAGTACGAGTCCGCGCCCGCCGCGCCCGCCACCGGACCGAACGACACCAGTTGGACCGTGTTCCACGCCTTGGAGCTGGGCCCGCGGGGCCTCACCTGGCGCGACTGGTGCGCCGCCGCCTCGAACGGCTCGAACGCCTCGAACGCCTGACGGCAGGCACAGCCGAGGGCACCGAACGCACGCATCCATCAAACGGTTGATCCGCGCATGCATCGTTCGGTGCCCCGCAAGGCAACCCGGCGCCCGATGCGGCGGCACCGGCCGCCCGAGAACAGTGGGAGCAGAGCGCCACCAGGAGCCGACGCCACGGACTCCGCAAGTACGGGGGCACGCGGTCCGCGGCAACCGGATGCACCGAGAAGGGACCCCGATGCCCGCTCCGCCCCGCACACGAAGAGACGATGCGTCGCTCACGCCTTTGCGTGTCGCCCAGGCCGAGTTCACGCGCGATGCGTCCTCCGCGCTGCGCGCCGACGCGGCCGCCCGGATCGATGGCGATCCCCACCTGGTCGTGGACCTCGCGGCCGTCGCCTACATCGACATGGTCGGTGTCGGAACGTTGTTCCATCTCTACCGGATCGCCGCGGCGCGCGGCGGATCGCTCCGCGTGCTGAACGTCGGACCGCGCGCCTTCCAGCGGCTTCGCATCTCGGGATTGCCGCAGTTCGCCGCTGTCGAGCCGTCGTCCGACAGTCGCTGAGCCACCCGCGGGCGCCGGCCGTCGACGCGCCGCGGGCGGTCGACTCCACGACGATCCGTCGTCACGCAGCCCGGAACGCTTGATCACCAGGTGGAACAGTATTTACCATGGCGGAACATCAAAAGCCTGGCCACCTCCGGGAGGAGACCGGTTCATGACCGTTCACTCGGCGCAACTCGGGCGCTTCATCGAGGACTTCACCGTCGGCGATGTCTATCAGCACCCCTTCGGCCGGACCATCAGCGAAGCCGACTCGACCTGGTTCACCCTCCTGACCTGCAACACGAACCAGAACCACTTCAACGCGCATCTGGCCGCCACGAACCCGATCACCGGCGGGCGCGTCATCGTCAACTCCGGTCTGACGGTGGCGCTTGTGCTCGGCCTGTCGGTGCTCGACACGAGCCAGAACGCGGTCGCCAACCTCGGCTGGACCGACATCAAGCTGGTCCACCCGGTGTACGTGGGCGACACCGTCTACGCGGAAAGCCTCATCACCGGCAAGCGCGCCAGCGGCTCGCGCCCGGGCATGGGCATCCTCACCATGAAGACCCGCGGCCTGAACCAGGACGGCGTCGAACTCGTCACCTGGACTCGCTCCGTCCTCGTGCCGAGCCGCGAATCGGGCCTCGGACAGGACTACTTCCCTGCCTGCACCTCGGGCCCGCTGGAGGCCTGGTGAACACGCCGCGGCTTCCGCTGGACGACATCCGGATCATCGCCGTGGAGCAGTACGGCGCCGGTCCGTGGGGCTCCCTCCACCTCGCCGACCTCGGCGCCGAGGTCATCAAGATCGAGGACCCAGGGGCGGGCGGCGACGTCGGCCGCTACGTGCCGCCCTACGCGGAGGACGAAGACTCCCTTTTCTTCGAGGTCTTCAACCGCAACAAGCGCAGCCTCTCCCTCGACCTGGCCACCCCCGCCGGCCGGTCGGTCTTCGAGGATCTCGTCCGGGTGTCCGACGTCGTCTACTCCAACCTGCGCGGCGACGTGCCCGCGAAGATCGGCATCACGTACGACGACCTCAAGCACCTCAACCCGCGGATCGTGTGCTGCTCCCTGTCCGGTTTCGGCATGACCGGTCCGCGGGTGGCGGAACCCGGCTACGACTACGTCCTGCAAGGCCTGCTCGGCTGGATGGACGTGACCGGGGAACCGGACGGGCCGCCCACCAAATCCGGTCTGTCGATGGTCGACTACTCCGCGGGCTTCATCGCGGCCATCTCCCTGCTGGCCGGTGTCCACGCGGCCCGCCGGGACGGCGTCGGCATGGACTGCGACGTGTCGCTGTTCGACACCGCCTTGGCGCTGCTCAACTATCCCGCGGCCTGGCACCTCAACGCCGGGTACCAGCCGCACCGTACCCGGCGGTCGTCGCACCCGTCCCTCGTCCCGTTCCAGCTCTTCGAAGCCGCCGACGCCTGGATCGTGGTGGGCTGCCCGAAGGAGAAGTTCTGGCAGCGGCTCACCGGCGTCGTCGGACGGCCCGAGTGGGCGCACGACCCGCGGTTCGCCACGTTCGCCGACCGCGAGCGCAACCGCGTGGAGCTCCTCGGTCTGCTCGAACCCCTGTTCCACACCCGGTCCGCCGCGGACTGGCTCGCCGACCTGCATGCCGCCGGGGTGCCGTGCGGGCCCGTCAACTCCATCCCCGACGCCCTGGCGGACCCCCACACCGCCGCGCGCGGCATGCTCGTGGAGACCGAGCACCCGCGGTACGGCCGCCTCCGCCTGCCGTCGACCGCGGTGCGGGTCGGCGGCGAGCCGCGGCCGTCCCGCCGCGCGCCCCGCCGCAACGAGGACTTCGGGCATGTCCTGACCGAAGTCGTCGGCCTCACCGACACCCGCATCTCCGAGCTGGTCGACGCCGGCGCGTTCGGTCCGCCCGCCGAGGTTCCCGGTCTTCCCGACCGCTACCGCGAGGCAAGGCAGCCGTGACCGTAGCCGGCGAACTCGCGCGGTGGAGCGGCGGGCTCCGGTTCGAGGACGTTCCCGAGGCGGTGCGCCGGGCCGCCGCCCGGCAGCTGCTCGACGGGGTCGGAACCGCTCTGGCCGCCCGGCGGCTGGGTGCGGTCGACGCCGGCCTGGCGCTTGCCACCGGCCTCGGCGGACCGCCGGAAGCGGCGCCGTTGGGTGCCCGGAGCCGGCTGAGCGCGCCGATGGCCGCCTTCGCCAACGGGCTCCTCGTGCACGGTCTGGATTTCGACGACACCCACGCGGACGGCCTGGTGCACGCCACGGCCGTCGTGCTCCCGGCCGCGTTCGCGGTGGGGAGTCAGCTCGGCGCGACCGGTCGCGACGTGCTCACCGCGTGCGTGGCGGGATACGAAACCGTGTCCCGGGTCGGCGCGGCGAGCCCGTACGGTTTCCACGCCCGCGGGCTGCACGCCACACAGGTCGCGGGGGTGTTCTCCGCGGCCGTGGTCGCGGCCCGGTTGGCCGGCCTCGGCACGGACACGACCACGCACGCGCTCGGGATCGCCGGGTCGAGCGCGGGCGGGCTGCTGGAGTTCCTGGCGGCCGGTGCCACGACCAAGCAGCTGCACCCGGGTTCGGCGTCGATGTCCGGAGTGATGGCCGCACGCTTGGCCGCGCTGGGCGCCACCGGTCCCGCGACCGTGTTCGAGGGGTCGCGCGGGCTCTATGCGGCGCTGTCGGAGCGGCCGGCGGACCCCGGCGCTGTCGTGCGGGGTCTCGGCACCACGTGGGAGTCCCTCCGGATCACCACCAAGCCGTATCCGTCATGCCAGCTGATGCACGCCGCGCTCGACGCGATCACGGCGGCCCTGCCTCAGGCCACCGTGAAGGCCGACAAAGTCGTTTCGGTCACCGTGGACGTGCACCCGGACGGAAGCGCAGTCGTGTGCACGCCGGCCCGGGACAAGGCCCGGCCGCGCACGGCCTACGACGCGAAGTTCTCGCTGCCGTGGACAGTCGCGGCACTGCTTGTCGATGGCAGTGTCAGTCTCGACACCTATACGGACGCGTCTCTGGACCGGCCCGAGATCGCCGAGCTGGCGGCGCGGGTCCGCACGAATATCGTGCCGGGCGCGATGTCTGCCGCGGATGCCCCTGGCCGTGTGGAAGTCCGCTTCGCCGACGGAAGCACGCGCGCCGCCGCGGTGCCGCACAGCCGCGGCGGCCCCGAAGCACCGCTGTCGGACGCCGAGTTGTCGGCCAAGTTCCTGGGAAACACCGGCGACAGCGGCGCGGCACGCGAACTCCTGGACCGTGTCCTCCGATTGGAGGACGAACCGGACCTGGCCGCGATCACCGAACTGTCCGCCCGAGCCGCCGAGGAACACCCATGACGACACCCTCCACACCAGCCCCGATCACGGTCGCCCCCGCCGACTTCCCCTGGTACGACGTGAACGGCTTCACCTTCTCTCTCGGCCTCCGCATGGGTGACGACGTGTGGTGCTCGGGGCACTCCGCGTCCGCGCTGGACCCGGAGACCGGCCGCCCCGGCATCCGCGGCGGCATGGCGGACCAGGCACGGATCGCCTACGCCAAACAGGCCGCCGTCCTCTCCGCCGCCGGGCTCGGCCTTTCCCAAGTGACCCGCATCGTGGAAAACGTCACGGTCGCCGGGCTTCCCTCTTACGAGGAGGCGGCGCAGGTCCGCCGGAGGCTGTTCCACGGAACGTCGCCCGTCGTGGTGACCGTGGTCGTCGACCGGCTCGTGCGGCGGTCGGCGCTCATCGAGGTCGAGGTGCACGCCGCGGCCGACGCCCCGCCGCCGGGCCCCGCCGAAGTCCGCGTCGAGCACGGCGGCACGGTGCTCCTGCCGACGCTGCTGCCGGTCGACGAGCACGGCACCGTCGTCGCGGTGGGCGACCCCGCCGCGCAGTACGCCCACTGCCTCGACCGGGCGGCGGCGCTCCTGGAACCCCTCGGTCTGGACCTGTCCCACCTCGTCTCCACGACCGAGTTCGTCACGGCGAAGGCCAACCGTGCCGGACGCGACATCGACCGCATGCGCGCCCGGCGGCTGGGACCGGTCTATCCGGCCGTCACCCGGGTCCTCACGGAGGCGCAGCTTCGGCCGAGCATCCATGTCGCCGTCGAGGCGGTCGCCTCGCGGCAGGAACCCGAACCCGTCGACCCGCTTGGGCTCGCCCCGCACATGCCCGCCCGCAGCCCCGCCGTCCGCGCCGGGAATCTCTTGCACATCAGCGGATTCGGTGTGCTCGCCGCGGTGCCGGACCTGCGCGGCCAGGCGGAGAACCTGTACGCGACCCTGCTGCGCACCATGGAATCGGTTGGCTCCGGCCCCGAACACCTGTTGTCCACCGTCGAGTTCGTTGCGGCGACCGCGCTGCCCGACTACCGGGCGGTGGCGGACGTCCGGCGGTCGCTCCTCAAGGAGCCGTACCCGGTGTCCACGGGAATCGTCTGTTCGCGGATGGCCCATACGGAGGCGCTCCTCGATGTGGCCGCCGTGGCGGCCATCCCCGGGGAGGTGTGATGGCGCTGCTCACCGACGAACTGCGGGCGCGCATCGGCGAAACACGCGCGTACACCGCGCCCGAGCCACTCTCGGCCGCGTCCATGCGGTACTACGCGCTGGCGGTGGGTGACGCGAACCCGCTCTACATCGACCGCGGCGCGGCCCGCGCCGCCGGGTGGCGCGACGTCATAGCGCCGCCGACGCTGCTGTGCGACAGCAACCAGTACCTCGCCGACGCCGAGCGCGACGAGGACGGCTTCGCCGGGCACAGTTGGGACATCGCGCCGCCGGACTGTCGGCTGGTGCGCGGC
Source organism: Yinghuangia aomiensis (assembly GCF_039542225.1). NCBI lineage: Bacteria > Bacillati > Actinomycetota > Actinomycetes > Kitasatosporales > Streptomycetaceae > Yinghuangia > Yinghuangia aomiensis. The sequence goes on from NZ_BAABHS010000033.1 coordinate 36,726, forward strand.
GGCAACACCTACGTGTTCCACAAGCCGGCGCACCCCGACGACGTCGTGACCGTGGTCTGGCGGCTCGTCGATCTGGCCGAACGCGTCAACGGGGCGGGACACGCGATGCTCATCGTCACCAGCGAGGCGACCGTGGCCGACGCGGATGGCGACCCGATCCTGACGAACACCGAAACGGTCATCCACATAGCCCTGGGCAAGGCGTCATGACGCATCCGACGATTCCCCCGGTCGGCAGCGAACTGCCGGTTCTGCGCCGGACGATCACGCTCACCGACATGATCGCCTACGCGGGGTCCACCTGGGACTGGCACCGGTTGCACTACGACCCCGACTATCTGGCGCGGCGCGGTCTCCCGGCTCCGGTCGTCGACGGCCAGTTCTTCGGCGCCCTGCTCGTCGCCCAAGCGCAGGACTTCTTCGGCGGCCAAGCGTTCGTGCGCAGCTTGCACTTCCGGTTCGCGAACCTGGTCTTCGCGGGTGACACGGTGGAGTGCACCATGCGGGTGACCGCCGTGGAGACGCGCGGAAGCCTGGTGGTGGCCACTCTCGCGGCGTCCGTCGGTGTCGGCGGCGACCACGCACGCGTGGCGGTGGCGCCGGCCGGGCTGCAGGTGGAGTTGCGGTGAGCGCGTCCGTGGCCATTGTGGGGGTGGCCGAGTGCGATCTCGGCAGTACCGGGTTGTCGGTTCTGGAACTACAGGTGCAGGCGGTGACCCGGGCGGTGGCCGATGCCGGGTTGCGGCTGTCGGATGTGGACGGGCTAGCGACGAACAACGTCGGACGGTTCTCGACGACGTCACTCGCCGACTATCTGGGGCTGCGTCCGGGGTGGGTGGAGTCGTCGTTCCTCGGCGGCTCGGCGTTCGAGACGTACGTCGGCCGTGCGGTGCAGGCCATTGGGGCCGGGCAGGCCGAGGTGGTGGTCGTCTCGTATGCCTCGAACCAGCGTTCGGCTCGGTCGCGGCGGCTCGGCGGGGTGTTCGACGACACCGTGCCCGAGGCTCAGTTCGAGGCGCCGTACGGTCCGCTCTATCCGATCTCCTACTACGCGATGGCCGCGCAGTCCTATCTGCACCGGTACGGCGTGTCCCGCGAGCAGCTCGCCGAGGTCGCGGTCGCCGCGCGCGAGTGGGCGCTGCTGAACCCGGCCGCGTTCCGGTACGGCGCCGGCCCGCTCGCGGTCGCCGACGTGCTCGCCGCACCGCTGGTGTCGTCGCCGCTGACCACACTGGACTGCTGCCTGGTGACCGACGGCGGCGGCGCGGTCGTCGTCACGTCGCTGGACCGGGCACGCGATCTGCCGCATCCGCCGGTCGCGGTGCTCGGCTACGGCGAAGCCACGAGCCACACGGCGATGGCGACCCGCGACGACATCCTCGACACCGGCGCCGAACGCGCCGCGCGGGCCGCCTATCGCCGCGCCGGGCTCGGCCCGGACGACGTCGGCCTGGCGATGGTCTACGACTCGTTCACCATCACTCCCCTGCTGTCCCTCGAAGCGCTCGGCCTGTGCCCGCCGGGCGAGGCCGCGGCGTTCGTCGCGGACGGCCACACCAGGCCGGGCGGCAAGCTGCCGCTGAACACCAACGGCGGCGGACTGTCGTACTGCCATCCCGGCCAGTACGGGGTGCTGCTCCTCGTCGAGGCCGTCCGCCAGTTGCGCGGCTCGTGCGGGCCGCGCCAGGTGCCGGGTGCCGAGGTCGCGGTGGCGCACGGCACGGGCGGCATCTTCAGCCATTCCGCGACCGTGCTGCTGGGGGTGGAGCGGTGACGAACGACGACGGACTGCCGCCGATCGACCGGGTGACCGCGCCGTGGTGGGACGCCACCCGCGACCGCAGGCTGCTGCTCCAGAAGTGTGCGCCGTGCGGGCATGTGCAGCACTATCCGCGCCCGGTGTGCACGGTGTGCGGGGCGGTCGGCGCGTACACGTGGATCGAGGCGTCGGGGCTGGGCACCGTCGACAGTTACACGGTCGTTCACCGGGCCCCGACGCCGGGGACGGAAGTCCCGTACACGGTGGCACGGGTGCGGTTGGCCGAGGGCCCCGTCCTGCTGACCCGGCTCGACAACGTCCCCGACGACGCGTCGGCGTTCGACGCCGAACTGCGTCTGACCTGGCAGCCCCTGCCCGACGGCCGCCACCTGCCCACGTTCACCGCCCGCGCGGTCGATCCCGCGCCACGGCCAGGAGTGTGACGATGGATTTCGAACTCAGCGACGAACAACGCCTGTTCCGCGACACGATCCGCGACTTCGTGGCGAAGGAGGTCACCCCGGTCGCCCAGGAGTGGGAGCGCACGAACCGCTACCCGACCGAAATCGTCGAGACGATGAAGAAGTTGGGCCTGTTCGGCATGACGGTGCCCGAGGAGTACGGCGGTCTCGGTCTCGACATGGTGAGCTTCGCCCTCGTCTTCGAGGAGATCTCGAAGGGCTGGATGGGCGTCGCCGGCATCCTCGGCTCGCATTCGCTCTCCTGCTGGCTGATCGCACGGCACGGCACCGAGGATCAGAAGGCGCGCTACCTGCCGCAACTGGCGACCGGCGAGCGGCGCTCCGGGCTGGCCCTGACCGAGCCCGGCGCCGGCACCGACTTGCAGGGCATCGGAACGCGCGCGGTCCTGAAGGGCGACCACTACGTGGTCACCGGCAGCAAGACGTGGATCACCAACGCCCGGTACGCCGACCCGCTGCCCGTGCTGGTGAAGACCGATCCGGACGCGTCGCCCGCGCACAGGGGTATGAGCGTGCTGCTCGTCGAGCAGGGAACTCCAGGCTTCACGGTGAGCCGCGACCTGCCGAAGCTGGGCTACAAGGGCCCAGAGTCGTGCGAGGTGGTCTTCGACGGCGCCAAGGTGCCGAAGGCGAACCTCCTCGGCGGCGTGGAAGGCCGCGGCATGCAGCAGGTGCTGTCCGGTCTCGAAACCGGGCGGATCAACGTCGCGTCCCGGTCGCTCGGCGTCGCCCAGGCCGCCTACGACGCCGCCCTCAAGTACGCCCGCGAACGCCACGCCTTCGGACAGCCGATCGCCGAGTTCCAGGCGATCCAGCTCAAACTCGCCGACTTGGCCACGAACATCCAGGCGGCGCGCCTGCTCGTCTACTGGGCGGCGTCCTGCGCCGACCGCGGCGAACGCGTCGACATGCAGGCCGGCATGGCCAAGCTCTTCGCCTCCGAGACCGCGGCCACCGCCGCGCTGGAGGCCATGCGCATCCACGGCGGGCATGGGTTCTCGCAGGAGTTCACGGTGGAACGCCTCTACCGCGACGCTCCCTTGTTGGTCATCGGCGAAGGCACCAGCGACGTCATCCGCACGGTCATCGCCCGTTCGCTGGTTTCCGGAAAGGAGCGTGTCGGATGACGTCCGACTCCGCAGCGGCTTTGCGGTCTCATCTCTATGTGCCCGGAGACCGTCCGCAGGTGCTCGCCAAGGCCGTGGCCCGCGGCGCCGACGCGCTCATCGTCGATTTGGAGGACGCCGTCCCGACTGCCGCGAAGGCGGAGGCCCGGGGAATCGTCGCGGACTTCCTGGGCGGCCTGCGCCCGGCGGGGGCCGACGGCGCCGAGCCGACGCCCGCCGTGTGGGTGCGGATCAACCCCGGGGCGGCCGGGCGGGCCGATCTGAAGGCGGTAATCGGACCCGCTGTGGCGGGTATCTGCGTGGCCAAGACCGAGTCCGCCGACGACGTCGCCGAGGTCGTGGCGCTCCTGGACGCGCTGGAGCACGAACGCGGCCTGCCGGCGGGCCGGATCGCGGTGTCCCCGCTGCTGGAGTCCGCCGCGGCCATTCTGGCGGCCCGGGACATCGCCGCCGCGCCGCGCGTGCAGCGTCTCCAAGTGGGCGAGGCCGACCTGCGGGCCGAAATCGGTGTCGAGACCGGGCCCGACGAGAGCGAGCTGCTGTGGGTGCGCAGCCAGGTGGTGCTGGCGTCGGCGGCCGCGGGTATCGAGCCTCCCGTGGGGCCCGCGTCCACGAACTTCACCGACCTTGCGGCCCTGCGGCAGTCGACGGAGGCGCTGCGGCGTCTCGGGTACCGCGGCCGGGCGTGCATCCATCCGGCGCAACTCGACGTGGTCCACGATGTGTTCACTCCGACCGCCGAAGAAGTCGACCAGGCTCGCGCGCTCGTCGCGGGATACGAGGCGGCCGTCGCGGCGGGGAGCGGCGTGTTCGTCGACGCCGCCGGGCGCATGGTGGACCTGGCGGTCGTGCGGAGTGCCCGTCGCACGGTCGCGGCGGCACGCTCGGGCGGGGAGTCCTGATGCGCATCACGTACGGCCCGTGGGGCGAGACGATCGACGAAATGGCCGACGCCGCTCGGCGAGCGGAACGCGCCGGGGCCGAGGTCGTGTGGATTCCCGAACTGCACCGCAGCGCGACGGTACCCCTCGCCGCGCTCGCGCGGGCGACCGAGACGGCACAGCTCGGCACCGGTATCGCCCTGGCGTTCACCCGCAGTCCGATGGTGCAGGCCTTGGAGGCACTCGACCTGGACGAGATCTCCGGCGGCCGGTTCATCCTCGGGTTGGGCAGCGGTGTGCAGCGCCTCAACGAGGATTGGCACAACGCCCGGTTCGGCAAGCCGGTGGCCCACATGCGGGAGACCGTGCGGAACATTCGCGCGTTCTGGGCGGAGGCCGCCGGCGGCAAGCCGATCGATCTGCCCGGCACCCACGAGCCGATGCGGATTCGCGGCTACCAGCGGCCGTTCCACCAGGAACGGGCCGCGATTCCGGTGTACTTGGCGGCCATGGGGCCGGCGATGACCCGGCTGGCCGGGGAGATCGGCGACGGATGGATCTCCCACGAGCTGCACTCGCCGCAGTATCTGGCGGATGCCATCCTGCCCGGTCTTTCCGAAGGGTTGGCGCGCGCGGGCCGGACCCGCGGCAGCCTCGATGTCGTGGCATCCGTGCTGTGCGCCATCGACGACGATCCGGCGGTGGCGCGGCGGTGGGCGGCCGGCACCGTCGGGTTCTACGGATCTGTGCGCACTTACGCGGACTTCTGGGCCGCGCACGGAATGGCCGCGGAACACGACGCCGTGATGGCGGCGTTCCGCTCCGGCGCGGCGGCCGACGACCTCGCCGGCGCCGCACCCGACCACATGGTGGATGCCGTCACCGCGGCCGGGACGGCGGACGACGTGCGGCGCCGGATCATGGCCTTCGACGGGATCGCCGACAGCGTGAAGCTCTCGCCGTCCACGCACGGTGTCGATCCGTCGGTGACGCGTCTCTGCCAGGACCGCATCATCGACCTGATCGCCACCCTGTAGCCGGGCGTGGGCACATCCGTCCGACGCCTGGATCTGCGCGCGGTGGCGGACGGCGACGGGCGGGGGTGGGCGACGACGACAATCCCGGAGTCGTCTCCCCCGGTCCGGCTTCTGCGCCTCCACCACGACCGCGCGACCAAGGCGAGCGTGTCGCTGGTGGCCTTCCCGCACGGATGGTCGCGGGCCGCCGCCGGGGCTTACACCGCGAGTGAGGAGTTCCTGGTGCTCTGCGGCGGCCTGGCCGTCAGCGGACAGCGCTACGACGCCGGCGCGTGGGCGTGGCTGCCGGCCGGCGCGCTCCGCTTCGACAGCACCGCCCCGTCCGGCGCGTTGGCCGTGGCCTGGTTCTCCGGCCCGCCGACGTGGGTGCCGCACCGCGGTCCGGGACCGGCGCGAACGGCCCCCCGTCCGTCGTGCGCGCCGCCGACGAAGCCGCCGACGAAGCCTGAACCCGTCGACGCGCGCCGGGACCGGGAGTTGCTGTACCCCCGGTCCTGGCAATGGGCGTGGGTTCCCGCGGGGCATCCGGCCCCCCGCTTGGCGGAGCCGGCGTTCGTCCGCTTCTGGCCGTAGCCGGCACAGCACGTCACACACCGCCGCGCGCAGCCGTACATAGCCGGCTACGGCCGCGCCCGAGCCACACCCTCGCCAAAATGGAACGATGTTCCGATGACTCTTGGAATATCGCGACAGCTTGTCGTAATGTAACCGACAGAACGTCGGGAAAGTTTCGTGCCGATCCGGCCCTGCCGACGTACGCCGCATCACGCGCGTGTCCACATCTGTGTCTCGATCCGACTCCCGGAGGGGATCCCTCATGTCCGCCGAAGCCATATCCGCCAGCGCCAAGTTCTCCGAGGCCCTCAAGACCGTCACGTGGGACGACCACGAGAAGGCCGAGTACACCGAGTACATGCAGGCCATGCTGGGCGGAAAGCTGGACATCTCCGGCTACACCGACATGGTCGCCCAGCACTACTTCGCCTATGTCGTCCTGGAGGAAGCCGCCGAGGCGATGCGCGGCGACGCGGTCGGCGGGAAGTTCGTGTTCGACTCCCTGCTCCGCACCAAGGCCCTTGAAGAGGACCTGGAGCACCTGATCGGGGAAGACTGGCGCGACCGCATCGCGCCCAACGAAGCCACGAAGGAGTATGTCGCGCGGATGCGCGAGGTCTGCTTCGACTGGCCGGGCGGGTACGTCGCACACAGCTACACCCGATACCTGGGCGACCTGTCCGGCGGCCAGGTCATCCGGGCGTCGCTGGAGCGCGCGTTCCCCGAGCAGCTCGCCGGCGGCAAGGGCGTGGCGTTCTACCTCTTCCCCGAGATCGAGGACTTCAAGGCGTTCAAGGTCGACTACCGCCTTCTGCTCGACACCGTCGCGTGGTCGGACGAGGAGCAGCAAAAGGTCATTGACGAGGCCCTGATCGCGTACCGCGTGAACACCAAGGTCCTCGCGGAGCTGGGCCGCGACCTGTCGCGCTACCTGCTCGACCACAGCTGAGAGACCGGGGAACGTCCGTGATGGAGGCCCACAACGCCACCGACGCGCTCCCGGTTGTGCGCCGCGCGGAGGCTCTCGCCACCGGGGTCGGCATCATGGCCGACCGGGACGGCGAAGGCCGGGAAACGCTGAACGAGTACCGAACCAGGGGCGGTTACCCGCCGTTGGCCGAACCGTCCGCCATCCGCGCGGCGGTGCGCGCGGCCGAGGTGCGCGGTGCGGGCGGTGCGGGCTTCCCCACCGCGGTCAAGCTGGACACCGTTGCGGCGGCGCCCGGTCCCCGGGTCGCCGTCGCCAACGGCGAAGAAGGCGAACCCGCGTCCGCCAAAGACCGCCGGCTCCTGCGCAACCGGCCGCACCTGGTTCTGGACGGCCTGCGCCACGCGGCGCATGCCGTAGGCGCCGACACTGCTTTCGTCTATGTCTCCGACGCCGAGGCCGCCGCATCGGTCCGCCAAGCCCTTGCCGAACTCGCCGAAGACGGCCTGGGGGCGGGCGCGACGGACAGTGCCGGGCCCGACCCGGTCGGGCCGGCCGGTCTCCGCCTTCCGGCATTCGCGCCGACGCTCGTCGAGGTGACGCCGTCGTACGTGGCCGGAGAGGAAACCGCGGTGGTCCGGGCGCTCGGCGGTGACGTCGCCCTGCCGCTGCCGAAGCCCCCGCGCCCGTACGAGCAAGGCGTGGGCGGCCGTCCCACTCTGGTCTCCAACGTGGAGACGCTCGCCCGCGTCGCCCTTGCCGCGCGCGGCGAGCCGGGGGCGTCGGCCGGCGACACGGTGCTGCTCACGGTCGTCGCGGGTGGCGACGCGTGGGTGTGCGAAGCGGAGGCCACCGCTGCCGTGGCGGCCGCCGTCGAGCGGGTGCGCGGCAGCGTGGACGGCGTATCCGCCGTCCTCATGGGCGGATTCGCGGGTGGCATCTGGCGTCCCGACGTGCTCGGCGCCGCCGCCTCCCACGACACCCTGCGGGCGCACGGGTCCCTGCTCGGCTGCGGCGCGGTGATCCTCGTCGAGGACGGCGACTGCCCGGTGGCCGCCGCCGCCGACGCGGCGTCGTTCCTCGCGGCGTCCAGCGCCGGCCAATGCGGCGCGTGCGTCCGCGGCACGCACGTCGCGGCCGAGCAGCTCATCGCGATCGCCCGGGGCGTCGGGACTGCCGAGAACCTGGCGCTCCTTCGCCGCCGCACCGCGGCACTGCCGGGCCGCGGAAACTGCGCCCTCCCGGACGCCTTGGCCATGCTGCTGCGCACGCTCGACGAGCACTTCGCCGCGGAACTCGACGCCCACCTGGCCGGCCCGTGCCAGGTATGCGCCGCGCGGGTGCCCGAACAGCCCACCACCGCAACCCGGTTCCGGGTCCGACTCCCGCACGCCACCGCCTGACAACCACGCATTCTTCGGCAAGGAGCCCTGATGAAGGTCCGCATCGACGCCGCACGCTGCGAAGGCCGCGGCTACTGCTCACGGTTTGCGCCCGCGCTCTTCGAGACGGACGACGACGGCTACCCGCGCATCCTGGTCACGGACGATCTGGACGACGAGCAGCTCGCCGACGCCCGCACGGCCGTGTCCGCGTGCCCGGAGCAGGCGATCAGCCTGCACGACTGAGCGGCCCGGCGCGCCTTCCACCGGCCCCGGTCATCCCGGCGGAACGCGAACTGCGGGGGCGCGGCCCACGAGGCGGCGCAAGACAACGGCGGAGGGAGACCCTCTCCGCCGTTGCCGCGTTTCGGCACGGCCCCCGCCCGCGCGACTCCCGGAGTCTGCGGCGGCAGTCGGCCGGAAAGGCCCTGTGCTCACCCAGGGCCGCCGACGGGAGATTCAGTCCGGTTCAGTCCGCTGCCGACGCCGGCAGGCGCCTCGCCTTGCCGTCCTTGCCCACGCGGGCGCCGAGTCCGCGCAGGACGTAACTCGTCGTGGCGTCGATCGCGTGTTCCAGGCGGTCCGCGGTCAGGTCGGCGGTACTGCGTCCGGCGATGGTCGCGGTCACCAGCGGGACCAACAGATCGACGTCTTCCGCGGCCAGGTAGCGCTGTTCGACGCCGGCACGGATGATGGCGCGCAGCCGATCCGCCAGCGGGGCGATGTGCTCGGCCATCCTCCGTTCACCGTCCTCGCTCAGTACGCCCGCCACGGAACCGGCACCGATATGCCGGGTGGCGAGGTGGTCGAGCTGGATGCGGATGAACACCCGCAGTCGGTCGATCGGCGTCGACACGGTGTCGAGTTCGGCGTCCAGGCGTTCCAGATAGCTCGCGGTCTCGTGCGCCGTGAAGGCGATGAGCAGCGATTCCTTGTCGGGGTAGTAGTTGTACATCGCGGTTCGCGCCAGGCCGGCCGTCGTCGCGATGTCGGCGAGCGTCATCGCGTCGTAGCCGCGTTCTCCCAAGAGTCGCGTCATCGCCGCGAAGATCCGGGCGTTGGTCCGGCCGCGGTGTTCTTCGAGCGAAGCCCCGGAGATTCTCGGCACCGTCGGAATGCCTCCCTGGGAACGGCCGAGCAGCCCGGCACGGCCGGGCTGCTCGGGTGGAAACCGCGGGCGGTGCCGCCGTTTAGCGCTCTTCGGCGGGCCTGGGCTCGACGCCCAGCGCAGCACACGCATCGTAATACATTCGGGTCACCTCGACCCGAATCTGCGGACGTTCGGTGATCGGCGTGCTCCACGGCACACGCACGGTTTCTTCGGTGCCGTCGACCACGGCTCTGAACGCGATCCCGATGCCGTCCAACGTGAGGGTCTCGGCCGCGGTGGCGCTCGGGCGGCCGCCGAGGGCCTGGACGATCAGCAGCGCGTCCTCGGGGTGGTCGAGGTTCATGTGGTCGACGACCGCCCCGATGATCTGCGCGCTGAACGGATTGTCGGCGGCGGACGCGGCCGCTTCGACGCGGGTTTCGTTGATGAGGGTGCGCATCTCGACCTTGCCGTCGCGGATCCACTGCCACGTGCGGGTGCGGTGCCGGCCGTCGTCGGAGAGGACGATCAGCTCGAACAGCCGCAGGTCTTCGCCTTCGGCCTTGTAGATCCAGGTCAGGTAGATGGTGTTCTCGTCGAGTCCCCAGGTGATGCCCTTCATGCGGTCGGTGTCGAAGTGCATGCGGCCGTAGCCGTCGTAGGTGCCGGGGAACCGGTGGACCTCGGTACGGCCGTCGGGCCAGGTGTAGGTGTTCGTCTGGTGGTACTGGTACTCGCCATCCGCGGGGAAAGCGCAGGTCAGGTGTGACCGGTGCTGGTCGACGACCTTGCCTTCCGGGTCGACGTACGTGTACGTGCCTTCCCAGTCGCCCTCGTGCTTGGCGAGCAGGGGCATGCCTTCGCGGATTCCCATGGTTCTCCTTGGTGGAATGTGCGGCTATGCCGTCGGGCGTTCACGGCGTGTTCCACCACGGGTCGCGGCCCGTGGTGGAGTTGTCGATCAGGGTTTGGCTCCGGACGAAGCGCCGGAGCGACGCGTCGCCCATGCGCGAACCGCCGAGGCCGCTGTAGCGGAACGAGTGCTTTTCGCCTTCGTGGACGAGCGCGGTCAGGGCGGCGTCGTTGATGCTGACCGCGCCGACGTCGAGGCGGCGGGCGACCGCGCGGGCGGCGGCCGGGTCAGGGCCGAAGACCGCGCCGGACAGGCCGTAGTCGGAGTCGTTGGCCAGCGCCACGGCCTCGTCTTCGGTGCCGAACGGCATCACGGGCATGAGCGGGCCGAACGTCTCCTCCCGCATCACGGTCATGGTGTGGTCGACGGCGGTGAGCACGGTGGGGCGGATCCAGTGGCCGCCGCCGTGCCGTTCGATGCGGCCGCCCGTGGCGACGACCGCGCCTTTCGCCCGGGCGTCGGCGAGTTGGGCGGCGATGACGGCGGCCTGGTCCGGGTCGATGAGCGGGCCGATCGCGCCGTCGGAGGGCTCGGGGTAGGCGAGGTTCACCTGTTCGGCCTTGGCCGTCAGCAGGCCGACCAGCTCGTCGTGAACGGACGCGTGCACGTAGATGCGTTCGATGGACAGGCACGATTGGCCCGCGTTGGCGCACGCGCCCCACAGCAGTGCCGAGCCGGCGCGGTCGAGGTCGGCACCGGGCAGGACGATCGCCGGGTCTTTGCCGCCGAGTTCGAGGAACGCGGGGATGAAGCGGCGCTGCGCCGCGGCGCCGACGATGCGGCCGGTCGGGACGCTGCCGGTGAAGCACACCAGGTCGACCAGGCCGACGAGCGCGGCACCGGTCGGCGCACCGCCTTCGACGACCGCCAACACCTTGGCGATGTCCGGGACTTCCGCAATGACGCGGCGCAGCGGCGCGATGAACCGCGGGGTGACCTCGCTCGGCTTCACCACGACGGCGCATCCCGCGGCGAGCGCCGGGATCGCGTCGATGAGGCCGAGCAGGAGCGGGAAGTTCCACGGCGTGATGACGCCGACGAGCGGGTAGGCCCGCGGCGCCGTCTCCAGGGTGATGCCGGGCAGGACCGACGAAGGACGCGGTGCGGTTGTCAGAAGCGGCTCGGCGGCGTCGGCCCACCGCCGGGCCATGGCGGCGACCTGGCCGGCCTCCATGCGGGATTCGTAGGCGCGGCCGGTGTCCCGGACGAGCGCGTCGAGGAGGGTGTCGGCGTGCTTGTCCAAGGCGTCCGCCAAGGCCCGCAGCGCGGTGGCGCGGCCGCGCGGCCCGCGGGCTTCCCAGGCAGGCTGGGCGGCCCGCGCGTCTGCGGCGATCCGGGCGAGTTCGTCGCGGCTCGGGGGCGTGAGGCGGCGTTCGATCCGGCCCGTGCGTGGATCGTGCACGCCGATGTCGTTCACGCCGGGTCTCCGGTGGCGAAGCGGACGGCGCGGGCGATGTTCTCGCGGTGGCGGGCCGCGAAGAACGCGCGTTCGGGGGCGGCGCCCTTGAGGCCGTTTGGCTCGTCGACGGGATGACTCGCGTACTCCCCTGCCCACAGCGTGGATTTGACGCGGGCGGGGAGGTTGCTCATGGCGGGGCGGCTGCGTTCGCGGCGCAGTGCCGCGAGGTCGATCTCGGCGGCCGCGACGAGGGATTCGCCCGAGTCGGCCCGGGCGAGGGACCGTCCGAAGTGGTCGACGATCTCGGAGTGCCCGTTGGTGGAGTCGCCGGACAGCGGGATGCCGGTGATTCCGGCGCTGTTGGCGGAGACCACGGCGGCGAGGTTCTCCGCCGCGCGGCAGCGGCGCGCGTATTCCTTGATCGTGGGGTCGGGGCTGCTGGCTTCGCTCGTCGCGTGGACGAAGATCTCGGCACCGCGGAATGCCAGGGCGCGGAACAGTTCCGGGTACAGGATTTCCTCGCTGGCCGCGGCGGCGAGGTTGCCGATGTCGGTGCGGGCGACGGGCAGGACGGCGTCGAGGCCGTAGTGGTCGAGGTAGGAGTCCCAGACGTCGTACGGGCTGGGGGTGTACATCGAGTGCAGCCGCCGGTAGCGGAGCACGGTGTCGCCGGTGGGGCCGAAGACGACGCCGGCCTGGAAGTACAGCCCGGGATAGTGCCGGTCGGTCTCGTAGGCGTTCACGGCCAGGTGGATGCGGTGCCGCTGGGCGGCGGCGGCCAGCAGGTCGTACTCGGGGCCGTCCGGAGCGAGTGCGGCTTTGGCGGCCCAGCCTTCGATGGTGTCGCCCATGGGAAAACCGGTGAGCGCGTACTCGGGCAGGACGACGAGGCGGGTGTCGTCGCCGTGCCAGGAGACGGCGGCGGCGATTTGCGGGGTGATCCGGTCGATGGCGGCCGTGATCGCTTCGCGGGCTTCGGTCTCGCCGAGGCCGTTGACCGCGCGGGTCGCGGTCTGGAGTGCGACGGCGCGGAAGGCCGTGGCCGGTGGTGCGGGGTGGGCTGACGGCGGCTGGGTCATCGCCGGACCTCCGGTTCGTGTCGGCGGGAGCGGGGGCAACTGGTCACGAGGGGACCGCGGTGGGGTGGTCGCGCGGCGACGTCTCGGGGGTGGTGCACACGAGCTTCATGACGTCGGCGAAGTCGCCGTTGGGTTCGGCCATTCCGGCGAACGCGTCGACGAGCCGTCCGGTGTGTTCGGCGGACAGCATCCGTGCCGCGTTGAGGCGGAACTTGTGCAGGACGTCGGCGCGCGACAGCGGGCTGCCGGGTCCGCCGCGCGACGAGTCCACCCGGTGTTCGAGCGCGGCGCCCGAGTGCGTGGTGACGCGGAGTACGGCCGCGAACGCGGTGGGGAACAGGCGTGTCGCGCGTTCGTCGGCGACCACGTCGATCCGTTCGGCGAGTGCCCGAAGCCGCGGGTCGGCGGCCTTGTCGTCGGTGAAGTCGTCGAGGTGCAGGCCGAGTCCGCCGCCGCCGAGCAGGGCGCGGGCGACGGTGTAGGGGCCGCTGAACTTCGCGTGGTAGCCGCTCTCAGGCCGAACTTTGTGGGCGCGGGGTTCACCGATGGTCCGCAGCACCGGTGCGGCCACGCCGAGTTCGGCGTGCTCGACGTCGGCCGCGGTCAGTCCCGCGGCGCGCAGCGCGAGGGCGCAGTCGATTCCGGGGTGGGTGAAGTGGTTGCTGGGATAGGGCTTGTACACCGTGCGGAGCAGTTCCCACCGGTCCCCGAGCCCGTAGAGGAGGGCGTCGGCGTCGTAGGCGCCGTCCAGGTAGGCGTTGAAGAAGCCGAACCTTCCTTCGAGGACGGTGGGCGGCCCGGTGACTCCGGCGGCGGCCAGGGCGGCGGCGGTCACGCCGCTGTGCGCCGCCCATCCGCAGTGGATGCGTTTGACGCTGCCACCGGTGCGGTTCGCCTCGATGAGGCCCGCCCCCATGCTGGCGGCGATGCCGAGTGCCGACGCCAGGGCGGGGGCGTCCAGGCCGTGCAGCAGGCCGGCCGCGGTCGCGGCGCCGAGCGTGCCGCAGATCGACGTGGCGTGCAGGCCCTTCTCGAAGAACACCGAGTTGCCCAGGTCCGGCAGGTAGGACGCCATCCCGAGCCGGTTGGCCACCTCTATTCCGGCAGCTGTCGCGGCCAGCAGTTCGCGGGTTCCGGCGCCTGCGGCTTCGGCGGCCGCAAGGGCGGCCGGGACGACGTTGGCGGACGGGTGCAGGACGCTGGGCAGGTGGGTGTCGTCGAAGTCGAGCAGGTGGGCGAAGGTGCCGTTCGCGAGTGCGGCGCTCGGCGCCGGCAGCCGTTCGCCGCTGCCGATGACGCCGGCTTCCGGGGTTCCGCCCCAGCCCGTCACCATGCGCAGGACCGCGGCGTCGGGGGCGTTCCCACCGGCGGACTCGGCTCGGCCGGCGAGGCAGTTGCCGACCGTGTCGAGGATGCGGTGCACGACGTCGTCGGCGACGTCGTCGGGCAGCGGGCGTTCCCGGCAGGCGACGGCGAACTCCGCCAGTGTCTGCACCTGCGTGCGTGCGTCCGTCATCGGTCCGTCACCACCGCGAGGGGGCGGGCGGGCGCGCCGGTGGCGCCGACGATGTTCAGGGGTGCGAGCACGAGGATCAATTCGGTGACGCCGGCGTCGAGCAGTTCGGTGAGCCGCATCGTTTCGACGATGTTGATGCCGTGGTCGACCAGGAACATCCGGTGGACCGGCAGGAGCGCGTGGCCGGCGCCGGGCTTGATCTGCTCGAACGCGATGGTCTCGCCGCCGGCCAGGCGCACCCCCGCTCGGACGAGCCAGGTGGCGGCGCTCTCGTCGGGTCCCGGAACGCCGTCGCGTGCTCCCACGAAGTCGTCGTGGCGGTCCCACAGCCGGGACCAGCCGCTGCCGACGAGGACGGCGTCGCCGGACCGCACGGTGGTGCCGGTCGCCTTCTCCGCTTCGGCCAGGTCTTCGGCGGTGATGCCGTAGCCGGGCGGCAGAGTCTCGACACCGTGCAGGCGCGCGACGTCGAGGAGGACGCAGCGCCCGACATAGGGTGTGAAGCCGTCGATCCCCAGCCTCGCGAATCCTTCGTGGGACATGACGGAGAACGCGTCGACGTCGCCGTGCAGACGCCCTCGGTGGCTGACGTGCGCGAGCGCGTCGACGTGGGTGCCGACGTGCCCGCCGGTGACGATCACCTCGTTGGCGGCGGACGACCCGTCATCGCGGATGTAGTCCCCGTGTCTGCGGACCAGGGACATCTGGAACGGCGGGTGGTTCGGCGACTGCGGCATTCCGCGACGCATCGGCTGCGCCAGATCGAACACGCGAGCGTTGTCGAGCGCGGACCAATCGAACGTCATGCGGATTCCCCCGTGATCACGCCGGCGTCGGCGAGGCGGCCCAGTTCCTCGGCGCGGAGTCCCAGACGGGAACTCAGCACGCGGAAGGTGTCGGCGCCGCGCGGTCTCCCGGTCCAGGCGATGCGACCGGGGCTTGCGGAAAGCCGGTAGAGCAGGTTCTGCATGCGCACCGGTCCGAGCACCGGGTCTTCGACGGTGGTCACCGTGTCCAGGGCGCGGTACTGCGGGTCTGCGAAGACGTCGGCGATGTCGTAGATGGGCGCGGCCGCGGCTTCGGCGGCCTCGAACGCCTTGACGACGTCGGCGAGATCGCGGTCGGCGATCCACGCACCTACATAGGCGTCCAACTCGTCCGCGTGCGCGGCGCGGTCGACGCCCGCGGCGAACCAGGGTTCGTCGATGACTTCCGGGTGCCCCACGAGCCGCATGACGCGTTCCGCGATGCTCTGCGCGGAGGTGGAGATGGCGACCCACTTGCCGTCCCGGCACCGGTAGGTGTTGCGCGGCGCGTTGTTCACGGACCGGTTGCCGGTCCGCTGCTGGACGACGCCCAACTGGTCGTAGACGATCGGCTGCGGGCCGAGGACCGCGAGGATCGGCTCGATGATGGCCAGGTCCACGACTTGGCCGCGGCCGCTGCGGGTGTCGCGTTCGTACAGCGCGGTCATCACGGCCTGCGCGGCGGTGAGTGCGGCAATACCGTCGGCGAGGCCGAACGGCGGGAGGGTCGGGGGGCCTTCGGGTTCGCCGGTGATGGCGGCGAACCCGCTCATGGACTCGGCGAGGGTGCCGAAGCCGGGGCGGCGCGCGTACGGCCCGAACTGGCCGAAGCCGGTGACGCGGGCAATCACCAGGCGCGGGTTGGCTTCGTGCAGGCGGTCCGGTCCGAGGCCCCATCGTTCCAGCGTCCCGGGGCGGAAGTTCTCGATCAGCACGTCCGCGTCCCGGATCAGGCGCAGCAGGATCTCGGCGCCTTCGGGCCTGTTGAGCGCGAGGCCGACGGCGTGCTTGTTGCGGCCGAGCATGGTCCACCACAGGCCGACGCCGTCCTTGCTGGGGCCGTGGTCGCGGACGGGGTCGCCGCGCGTGGGGTGTTCGATTTTGACGACATCGGCGCCGTAGTCACCCAGGATCGTCGCCGCCATGGGTCCGGCGAACAGTGTTGCGATGTCCAGAACGGTCACCCCGGCGAGGGGAGGGTCGCGGCGCCGGTCGGCCGGCTGCGCATCGGTCGTCATGAAGGGGCTTCTCCGTCCATGTCCCTTGGCTGGCCTCATCGGCGGCCCTATTGTCATCATAGCCAGAGCATTCCATCCAGCGAAACGCTGTCTCAGTTTTGCGTCATCTCGCTCGTGCGGACGGAGAACCGACACCCATGGCCCTCTACGAACTCGCGGTCAAGAACGGCACGATCATGCTGCCGGGCGGCAGCACCATGCGCGCGGACCTCGCGGTCCGCGACGGCAAAGTCGCCTCGATCGCCGCGGACATCCCGGCCGCGGAGGCCGACGACGTCCTCGACGCCCGCGGCAAGGCAGTGCTGCCCGGCGCCGTCGACGCGCACTTCCACCTCGGCATCTACCGGGACCTAGCCGTCGACGCATACGAGGAAACCCGCTCGTCGCTGGTCGGTGGCGCGACCACGGTCGTGTCGTACTTCCGGACCGGCGCGCACTACCTCAACAAGACCGGGCCCTACCTCGACCTCTTCCCCGAGGTACTCGCCGCCGTCGACGGCAAGGCGTGGACGGACTACGGCTTCCACCTGGCGCCCATGACGGTCGCCCAGATCGAGGAGATCCCCGCGCTCGTGCGCGACCACGGGGTGACCTCGTTCAAGTACTACATGTTCTACAAGGGCTTCGACCTGGCGTCGAACAGCCGCGACGCGCGGGCGTTCACGATGGGCGACGAATACGACCTGGGGCATCTCTTCCTGCTCATGGAGAAGATCTCCGAAGCCCAGGCCGAGCACCCGCATCTGCGGCTTTCACTGTCACTTCACTGCGAACAGAGCGAACTGATGAGGGTGTTCATCGACCGGGTGAAGGCCGCCGGGGACGCGCAGACGCTCAAGGCGTACCACGAAGGCCGTCCGCCGCTGACGGAGCGGGTGGCCATCGGCGAGGCGACCACGATTGCCTCGCACACCGGCACGAACATCAACCTGCTGCACCTGTCGAGCGCGGACGCGGCCGCCGCGGCGGTCCAGGCCCGCCGCGCCTACCCGCACATCGACATGCGCTTCGAGACGACCCTGCACCACCTGTGCCTCGACCACGACACCCTCGACGCCCGCGGCGGACTGGGTGGCAAGGTCAACCCGCCGATCCGCACCTCCGCCGACAACGAGGCGCTCTGGGAACGCTTCGCCGCCGGCGAACTCGACTGGGTGGCCTCCGACCACGCCTGCTGCATGGAGGAACTGAAGGGGGATCAGGTCTGGCCCGCCACACCGGGGTTCGGCGGAACAGCCCTGCTCTACCCGGTCCTGATCTCGGAAGGGCACGTCAAGCGCGGCATACCGCTGGCGCGCATCGTCGAAGCCGTGTCCACCAACCCGGCGCGCGCCTACAACCTCACGTCCAAGGGCAATCTGCTGCCCGGCTACGACGCCGACCTGACGGTCGTCGACCTGGACAAGACGCAGACCGTGACCACGGAACTGTGCCGCTCAGGCCAGGACCACTGCCCTTTCGAAGACGTCGAGCTGACCGGCTGGCCGATCCACACCGTGGTCGGCGGCAAGGTCCGGTTCCGCGACGGCGAGGTCGTCGGTGAACCGAGCGGAGCCTATCTGCACCGCGGCTGACCGGGCCGGGCGGGCACGGCCGACCGCCGTCGGCCGCGCCCGCCCGGCGCCGGCTCACTCTTCCGCGATCAGCCGCTCGCGCAGCTCCCGCTTGAGGACCTTGCCGCCCGCGTTCCGCGGGAGCCGTTCCACCACGGAGAGTTGGCGCGGGATCTTGTAGCCGGCGAGGGTCGGCCGCAGGAACTCCGCCAGCGTGTCCCGGTCGACGTCGGTGTCCGTGGCTAGCACGACGACGGCGACCACCCGCTCTCCCCACTTTTCGTCGGGCAGCCCTACCACGGCCACGTCGTCGACGGCCGGATGCGCCAGCGCGGCTTCTTCCACCTCGCGCGGATAGACGTTGACGCCGCCGGTGATGATGACGTCCTTCTTGCGGTCGACCAGGTAGACGTAGCCCTCGTCGTCCCGGATCGCGATGTCCCCGCACGTGACGAACCCGTCGTCGGTCGTACAGGCATCCGTCGCCGGCTCGTCGTCGAGATAGCCGTTCATCAGGTATGGCGAGCGGCTGAACAGTTCGCCGGGCTCCCCCGGCGCGGCCTGCGCGCCGGCCGCGTTCACGACGCGCACCTCGGTGTGGAACCACGGATGGCCCACCGACCCGGTCTTGCGCCGCGCGTCGGCCGGTCGCAGGTTCGCGATGATGCCGGATTCCGTCGAGCCGTACAGCTCGTGCACGCCCACGCCGGGGAACGTGTCGAGCACCCAGGCTTTGAGGGGACCGGGCAGCGCCGCGGCGTTGAAGAACACGGTATCGAGGCTGGACAGGTCGTATGCGGCGATGCCCTCGGTGCCGAGCGCGCGGAGCGTGTGCGCGTGTGTCGGCACCAGGAACATGGATTGGATGCGGTCGCGCTCGACGGCGGCCAGGCAGGCTTCCGGGTTCCAGCCGCGGAGCATGGACACGGTCCCGCCGGTATGCACCGGGGCATAGCCGAACGCGAACCCGGCCCCGTGGTACATCGGCGCGACCGCAAGCGAGCGCCGTCCCACGCCGAGGTTCCATTCCAGGGCGCTCATATGGAACGTCAGCGAGCGGGACCGGTGGGAGATCACGACCCCCTTGGGGTTTCCGGTTGTTCCGGACGTGTAGGCGATGCAGAACGGGTCCTGCTCGGCCAGGGGGTGCGCCGGGTCGGTGTCGGACGCCGCGGCCAGCGCGTCCTCGTACGGCTCGCCGTTCCGCGCGCCGTCGATGCACACCTTCGTGCGGAACCCGGACAGCGCACCGGCCACCGCCGATGCCGCCGCGTCGTCCGCGACGAGTCCGATGCTGCCGGAATGCTCCACGATGTACCGGACTTCGGCCTCGGTGAGCCGCGGATTCAACGGCACCATGACCATGCCGGCCTTGGCGACCCCCGCCGCGATCTCGCAGTACTCCAGCCGGTTGCCCAGCAGGACCGCTATGCGCGCGCCGGGCGTCAGCCCGGCGTCCGAAAGCGCGTTCGCGACCTGGTTCGACCTCCGGTCGAGATCGCGGTAACTGAGCACGTGGTCGCCGTCGACGACCGCGGGCATGTCCGGCTGCGCCGCGGCGAAGCCGCGCACGCCGTCGACGATGGTCAGGGGCGCGCCCCCGAAAGTGATGCCCACTCTTGTCCTCCCACAGGATGCTGGCCTAACGTCGTGACCCACAAGATTGGAACAACGTCCCGTCTATCGAAACATTATCCACCGAACGAGGGATGCCAATGCGACCCCATGTGGAGACAATCCAAGAAAAGGACTACATCTGGCACGCCGCCGAGTTGGTCGGCGGTGAGGGCCGGGCGAGCGAGCGTCGGCTCTCCGTCGACGAGGAGGATGGATCGTCGTCCATCCGCATCGACTTCCACACCGCCTGGGGCCGCGGCCCCGGCATCCACCACGCGGACACGGAGTACTACGTCCTCGACGGGGAGATGCACTACGGCGACCGGGTCATCGGCAAGGGCGGCTACGTGCACGCCCCCAAGGGAGTCCCTGCCGAGGCGATTCGCTTCTCCGAAGGCGCCAGGATTCTGCACTACCGCGAGTACGGCGACGCCGGATTCGACGCCGTCGACTCGACGGCCGCGCCGCGCTGGGAAGGCGCTCGCGAAGACATCACGGTGCACGACAGCGCGGCCATGGACTGGCTCGCCGTGCCGAACGCGGGTCCCATGCCGGGGCTGTTCGTGAAGTACCTGCACATCGACCCGGTCAGCGGGTTCTACACGCGGCTGGTGTACGCGCAGGAGGGGTGGGCGGACCACCGGCTGGCGCACCACCCGTGCTACGAGGAGGCGTACACGACCGAGGGGAAGATGTCGTACAACTTCGGCGACTTGGACCCCGGCACCTACTTCTTCCGCCCGGCGCGCGTCAAGCACGGCCACTTCGTCGCGATGGAAGGCGGCACGACGTGGCTCATGCGCTCCGACGGCGAACTGGAGAACTGGTACACCCAGAACGAATGGGTCCGCTGGGGAGGCGACGCGGTCAACTACTCGCCGGAGGGAGGGCGGATGACGTGGTCGTACTCGTCGCACGACATGGCCGGCGGGCAGAGCTGGCGCTCCGACGAGGACCTCCGTGTCCTGCACACCGCGCTGAACTTCCAGAAGGAGCAAGGCGCCCCGGACAGCGACTACGTACAGCACGGCACGGGTCCCGACCGCAGCCTGGTGGCGATGGCAAAGGCCTACGACCTGGCGCGCCTCGGCCAAGGCCACGGCGACCACGACCACGACCACGGGGACGGCGGCGAGGCGCACAGCCACGCGCACGACCGGCCCCACACGCACGACGCGCTCGGCTGGCCCGCGCCGAACACGCTGGAGCAGCCCGACGAACGCACCGACGAGCACCGCCACAATTGGGGTGCCGGCCGGCCTTGGAAGCGGGGCGTGGACAAGCCCCTGCCGCCGATCATCTCGACGCTGCCGGTCCGCAGCCGCTCGCTCGGACGCTGGGACGGCGACGGCATGTGACAACGGTCTCGGCGGAGTCGGGGGCCGCGCGGTAGGCCGGCCGCGCTCGGGAAAGCACTTGCCCGCCGCCCGCGTCGCGCCGGGCCCGCAGGCCCCGGCGCGGCGCACCCGTGCCCCGGCGCCCCCAGCTCGGGCATGCCGCCGACGTCCGGCAACGCCTCGCCGGTGTTCCGCTCCCCGAAACAACGGTAACGAATCTCCCGCGATCCCACGGGCCCCGTTGACCGCCGAATTTCGCGGAACCTAAGCTGCCGCACACTCGGCCCAATGCGTTTCGCAGGAAGGAACGCAGTTTCTTTCCATGGGTTCGTTGTGGACCTGTTCATGGATCTGTACCACAGGTCTGCTCTCGCCCCGATGACGTCCGGCCGAGGTGTCCCCACTATCCCGACATCCGGAGGTTCCCGTGCAATCCGCAATATCCGTTGTTCGGCGCGGAGGAGCAATCCTCGCCTGCACCGCGGCGTCGCTGGGGCTCGCCGTCGTCGCCGCACCATCTGCCGCGGCCGCGGGAACGATCTCCGTTGCGCCGGCCACCGGGCTCACCGGGGGGCAGGAAGTCACCGTAACCGCCTCCGGTTTCAGTGCGGGTGACACCCTGATCTTCGCCCAGTGCGCCGCAGGAGCCACCGGGCAGGAAGGCTGCGCCGCGGGCGGCGCGGTGACCAAGAAGGCCGACGCAAACGGCGGAGCAACCGCCACCCTGAAGATCGTGATAGGCACCGTCGGCACAAAGGGCGGCGTCTGCGACGCGGGTCACCCCTGCGAGGTCGCCGTCACGGACCTCAGCACCATCGGCCAGGCCGGCGGCCCGACGGTGGTCACGAAGTCGATCACCTTCGCGGGCGGTGGCGGCACCACCCCGAGCAAGCCCGCCTCGTCGTCGGGCACCACGTCCGGCTCCGCTCCGTCCAAGTCCGCGTCCCCGGCGCCCGGCAGCGAGCTCGCGCACACCGGTGGCGACGGCGGCAAGACGGTGCTCATCGCCGCGGTAAGCGGCGCCCTGGTGCTGTTCGGCGGCATCGTCATGCTCGCCGTCCGCCGCCGCGGCGCCCGCGCCGCACACTGACGGCCCTCGGGCGGTGCAGGGCCGGCCGGCCGACGCGGACCGCGTCGGCCGGCGTTCCGCCCGCAAACGCGTCGGTCCCAGCTGAGGGTTCCTCCTCGGCGGGGACCGACGCATTGTCCGTCCACTTCCACAGGAGGAACGCATTCAGACCCTTCGGCGAAGATCCGCACGTGCACCAGGCCGCCGCACCGGGCGCGCAGGCCGTCTGGCCCTTTCCGCCTCCATCGCACTGACGGCCGCTTGCATGGAATCCGGCGGCCCGGCAAGCGGCTCGGCCCTACCGCGGCGGGGTGGCACCGTCACTGTTCTCCTCCGCGGCGAATCCTTGAGCCTGGACCCGTTTGCGGCGGGCTACGCGAATGCGGCGGACGGCAGCAGGCTCTCGGCTCTGTACGACACTCTCGTCTGGACCGACTCCGCGACCGGCACCGTGCAAGGTCAACTGGCGGAAAGCCTTGTCCCGGTCGACCGCACAAGCCAGACATGGTCGCTGAAACTGCGGCCCGATCTCACCTTCAGCAACGGCGAGCCGTTCGACGCCGAGGCGGTCCGCATCAACTGGGAACGCCATGCCCAGACGCAAGTGCACTCGCCGCAGCGCGCAGCGGCCGTCGGCCTCCAAATCACCACCGTGAGCCCGCGCGAACTGCGCATCCGGCTTCCGGCACCGAACGCCAATTTCGACCGGACCGTAGCCCGTCATCTGACGTTCATCGCCGCGCCCAGCGCGATTCGGGCCGGGACACTCGCCGATCAACCGGTCGGCGCCGGGCCCTTCATCCTCCGGGCCGGCGGCTGGGTCAAGAATCAGGCGATGACGCTCGACCGCAACCCGTCGTACTGGCAACCCGGTCGGCCGTTCCTGGACCACGTCGTCTTCAAGACGGAGCCGGAGCGCGAGGCCACGGTCGAGACGATTGCCAAGGGACACGCGGACATGACCGTCACCATCGATCCTTTGGCAGTCCGACTTGCCGCGGCAAAGTCCCTGGACGTCAGCGAACTGGACTTGTCGGGCGGCCAGATGCTCAGTTTCAACACGGCGGTAGGCCCGTTCTCGGACCCTGATGCCCGGAGGGCGCTGGTCCTTTCGCTCAGCGCGGCAGCGCTCAACAGCAGTGCGTTCGAGGGAGCAGGCACGCCCGCACACGGCATCTTCAGCGCGACCACGCCACTGGCCAACAACCAGCTTGCCGCTGCCGAGAACGATCCGGGCAGAGCCGCGGCGTTGTGGGCGAAGGTCACAGAGAACGGCGCGAAGCCCTTCACGGCGACCTTGCTGGCCCCCGAGCACCCCAGCAGCCACCGGCTGGCCGAATACGTCACCGCCCAGCTCGCCCGGTATCCCTTCGTCAGTGTGCGTGCCGACATTGTGGACCTGCCGACGTTCATTCGGCGCACCACGATGGAACGCAAGTTCGATGTCCGAGTCGGCCAGTTGTGGATCGACGACCCCGAACCGGCCCTCTACAACTACCTGTACGGCACGGGCCCCGCCAACTGCTGCTTCTACAACAACCCGGAGGTGAACGCCGCCCTCGACGAGGGACGCCGCTCAACGGACACTGTCGCGCGCCGGGAGGCGTACACGAAGGTCCAAATGGCACTCGACGCGGACGTGCCGCTCTGGGTCTACCAGGAAGCCGTCGCGGCGGCTGTTTGCGCGCACAAGGTCGTCGGCGTGCAGCTTTTCAACGACGGCATCGTCCTCATGGACCGCCTGGGACTGCGCGGCTGACCGGCGCCGCCGAGCCGCCCGGCGCTGAGCGTGACGACCGGGGCGGCGATGGCTGCGGTCGTTAATCGCGGCTTCGCCTGCCGGGTCCCACGCGATGCCGGTTCAGCGGGTATTCCTGGAGGCGCCTCATGCCGTCGCGGTGGCCGCGGGCGTCTCTCCCCCGCGGCCCAGGTAGACGGCGCTCCACCGGTCGTCGCGGGCCAGTTCGTGTGCGCTGCCGTGCAAGGCCAGACGGCCGCGGTTCAGCACGTACCCGCGGTCGGCATGCGCGAGGGCGACGCGGGTCTGCTGTTCGACGAGCAGAATTCCCAAGCCCCGCTCGCGGCGCAGCCTCGCCAGGTAGCCGAACACCTCGACGACCCGCCGCGGGTCCAGGCCCAGTGTGGGTTCGTCCAGCATCAGCAGTCGCGGCCGGCTCATCAGGGCGCGGGCCACCGCAAGCGCCTGCGCTTCGCCGCCCGACAGGACCGCGGCCGACTGGGCGCGGCGCTCGGCGAGGCGGGGGAAAAGGTCGTAGACGTCGGCGAGTCCGCGCCTGACGCCGCTCCGGTCCCGCCGGTGCGCGAACGCGCCCAGGGTGAGGTTCTCCTCGACGGTGAGGTCGGGGAAGATCCGGCGGCCCTCCGGCACATGTGCGAGTCCCGCGGCCGAGCGGCGCGACGGCGCGGCGCGCGTGATGTCCGCCCCGCCGAAGGCCACCCGGCCCGCCCCGGTGCGGACCAGGCCCGAGACGGCCCGCAGCACGGTGCTCTTTCCGGCGCCGTTCGCGCCGAGCAGGGCGACGAACTCTCCCGGCGCGACGGTCAACGACACGTGCGAACAAGCGGTCACCGCACCGTAGGCGACCGTGAGGGCACGGACGTCGAGCAGGTTCGTCGCGGCGTGCGTCGCGGGCTCGGCCGGGTCGTCGGCCGATTCCGGTGCGCGTCGGGTCTTCCGGATCACGGCGCCTCCGCGGGTTCCGTCGGTTCTCGGGCTTCGGTCGCCCTGGTCGCTTCCCTGGCTTCCCTGGCTTGTCGGGGTTCCGCCGATACCGCGGCTTGGGAGTCGGCCGCGCCGAGGTAGGCGGCGAGGACGGCAGGGTCGGCCCGGACCTCCTCCGGGGTGCCCTCCGCGATGACCCGGCCGGCGTCCAGAACGGTGACGACGTCGCACACGTCCATCACGAACGCGACGTTGTGCTCAACGAGCAGCAGCGCCAACCCGCGGTCCCGGAGGGCACGTAGCAGGCCGCCGAGCGCCTCGACCTCGGCATCGGTCAGTCCGGTCGCCGGTTCGTCCAGGATCAGGACGCGAGGGCGCGCGGCGACCGCGCGGACGACCTCCAGCAAGCGCTTCTGGCCATGCGACAGCGCATCCGCCGACCACTCCTCGCGGCCCGCAAGGCCCGCGAACGCCAGGAGTTCGCCGGCCTCCGCGCGCTGCGTGCGGTCCTCGTCGCGGAATCCGGGCGTGCGCAGCAGCGCGGTGAGCCAGGTCTGCCTCTCGCGGCCGCGCATGC
This sequence comes from Yinghuangia aomiensis, assembly GCF_039542225.1. Lineage (NCBI taxonomy): Bacteria > Bacillati > Actinomycetota > Actinomycetes > Kitasatosporales > Streptomycetaceae > Yinghuangia > Yinghuangia aomiensis. The sequence goes on from NZ_BAABHS010000033.1 coordinate 61,754, forward strand.
CGGTGAGTACGTTGTCCAGCACGGAGACGTCCTCGAACAGGTGCGGTACCTGGAATACCCGGGTCACCCCGCGGCGGCCGACCGCGGCCGGGCCGGACGGCGCGGGCTGTCCGTCGACGAACACTTGGCCGGCGTCCGGCCGGTGGAAGCGCGTCAGGCAGTCGATCAAGGTGGATTTCCCTGACCCGTTGGGACCGATGAGTGCGTGGATGCGGCCTGCGGCAACGGTGATGCCGACTTCGTCCAGCGCGACGACGTTCCCGAAGCTCTTGTGCAGCCCGGCGGCCCGCAGCGCGGGGACACCCGGTTCGGCCGAGGCCGCGGCCGCGCGGATGCTCTCCGGCACAGCGGCGCGCGGCACGGAGTCGGGCGGTGGCGCGGTCACCCGGCGGCCCAAGGGGGTCGCGCGCCAGGTGCCGACGATCCCGCGCGGCATGACGATCATCGCGATCAGCAGGACGACCCCGAGGACCAGTGTCCGGTAGTGCCCCTGGTCACGTGTGTAGTAGTCGATGGCCGTGGCCGTCGCGACCCCGAGGACGGGCCCGGTGAGCGTGCCTATGCCGCCGATCATGAGCCCGACGAACAGGACGAGCCCGTTGTCCAACGCGCCGGTACCGGGGCTCACATAGGTGTTGGCCGAGGCGTACAGGCCGCCGGCGAGTCCGGCCAGCGCCCCGGACAGGGTGAAGATCCGCAGCTTGGCGGTCCACGGGCGGATGCCGAGGGCGGCCGCTGTCTCCGGCGATTCGCGTACCGCCATAGCCGCCCGGCCGGTGCCGCTGCGCACCAGGTTGCGCTGCACGACGCAGGCGAGTGCGAGCACGCCGAGTGCCAGATAATAGAAGGCGTCGGTGGACATGGCCGACGGTGCGGGGATGTCGGTCAGTCCGTTGACGCCGCCGGTGACCGGATCCCAGCTTTGCGCGGCCTCGATGAGCAGCAAGTCGGCCGCAAGCGTGATCATGCCGAAGTACAGGGTGGCTGCCCGGGAACTCGCCAGGACCACGACGGCCGCCACCGCGGCCGCCGCGGCGGCCGACAGCGGGATGCCGAGCCACGGGCTCCACCCGGCTTTGACCGCGGCCGAGCCGGTGGCGTAGGCGCCCACGGCCAGGAGTCCGGTGTGCATCATGGACATCAGTCCGCCGTAGCCCATGCTCAGGTTGAGCGAGACGACCAGCGTGGCGCTGACCGCCGCAGCGGTGAACAGCTTGACGTAGTAGGTCGATTGCCACGAGTAGAAGGCGATGATGTCCGGCCACGCGAGCAGGAGCGCGATGCCCGCGGCGGCGAGAACACCGGTGGCGTACGGGCGTATCCGGTACCAGTTCGCCAAGGCCGCGGCGTTGGTGCGGATTCCGAGGCGGCGACGAGTTGTCGAATGCTCGGCCATCAGTGGCTCCTCGTCCGCGTGCCCATGAGGCCGGTGGGGAATGCGATGAGCAGAATGCCGAGAACGCCGTAGACGAGCACGCCCCCGATCGACGCGTCGACGTCCGCGGCGACGAAGGAATCGAGCAGGCCGACGACGAGGCCGCCGGCCAGTGCCCCACGCGGCGATCCGACCCCGCCGATGACCGCGGCGATGAAGCCCTTGACCGCGAACTGGAGTCCGTCGGCGGGTCCCACGAACAAGGCAGGGGCGGCCAGGAGTCCGGCGAAGGCGGTGATCGCGCAGGACACCGCGAAGCTGAACACGACGACCCCGCGCACCGGGACGGCCATGAGCGCGGCCGTCCCCGGGTCGTAGGCGGTCGCCCGCACGGCACGGCCGAACGCGCTGCGCCGCAGGAACACGTCATAGCCGACGGTCACCGCGACAGCGGCGCCGATCACGACGAGCTTCTGCCACGCGACGCCGCGGATCGCGCCGTCCACCAGCGGTTCGGGGCGCAGCACGGCCCCGGATTCGTTGATGAGGTAGAGGGATTGCAGGATCAGCGCGACCGCCAAAGTGGCGATGATCCACGCGAAGCGCGACCCCGACAACCGGACCGGCAGCATGATGGCGCGTTCCTGGAGGAGTCCCAGCGCGGCGCCCGCGGCTATGGCGATGGCGATCGCCGCGCCCCATCCCCAGCCGCGCACGGAGAGCACTTCGTAGCCCACGACGGCGCCCAGGACCAACGCTTCCCCCTGGGCGAAGTTGACCACGTGGGTGGGCTGGTAGACGATGGCGAGCCCGAGCGCGACCAAGGCGTAGACGGCGCCGGCGAACAGGCCGTCGGTCCACACGGTGAGTCCCACCGCGGGTCACTTCTTGTCGGTCACGTCGGCGGCGTACCAGCCTTGGGCGTCCTTGGTCCACTGGTACAGGCGCACGTCCTCCGGACGGTAAAGCTCGTGGTCGGGGCCCACCGCGATGGTGTTGCCGGACGGCGTCTTGTCCGCGGGCACCTGCAGGACTGCCCAGGCGGTCGCGACCTTTTCGGGGTCGACGCTCTTGGCGTCGTCGGCCGCGCGCGCGTAGGCGAAAACGCAGTCGGCCGCCATTCCGACGCCCTTGGGCGACGTGGCCCCGATGGCGCGCTGGCCGGTGTTGCGCCCGAACCGGTCGACGACGGCGCGGATGTGGTCGCGGTACCCGGGCTGCCAGGTGGACGGGTCGGTGCGGCCGGGGAACGGGTAGTACATGTCGGCGAACACGGCCCCGTCGGCGGCGCCGCCGCCGGCTTCCAGAAAGCCGATGTTCTGGAGTCCGGAACCGGAGACGATCTTCCCCGGGTAGCCCGCCTCGTGGGCGGCGGCAAGGCTCTTGGGGCCGCCGGGCACGTTGCTGGAGATCCACAGCGCGCCGGCGCCCTTGACCGCGTTGATGTGGGCGAGGTGCGACGGGTCGTCGGGGCGGGTGAACTCCGGGCCCTGGTACCGGATGCCGAAGGTCGGGGCGAGGTTCTTCAGGGCCGCGTCCAGCGACTTGCCGGTGTCGTCCTGCTCGTACACGAGCGCGATCGACGTGACGCCTTGCTTCTGCAACCAGGCCAGGTTGGCGCGGGCGTCGGCGGCGTAGGAGTCCTGTGCACGGAACGCGTACTTCTGGTCGGCGAACGAGCCGCCCGCGACGCCGGGCTGGCAGTTGAGCTTCTTCGCGTTCTCGAAGGTCTTCTTCGACGCGTCCCAGAACGCGGTGAGGGACGGGCCTACGACGAGCCGGACCGATGGGTCGGAGGCCAGTTCCTGGGCGGCCTGCACGGCCTTGGCCGGGTCGAGACCGGAGTCGCGGGGTACGAGTTCGAGGCGTGCGCCGCCGACGCCCCCGGCGGCGTTGATCCGGTCGATCTCCACCTGGAGGGAGTTCTGCTGGGACTGCCCCAGGACGGCGAACGGGCCGGTGAGGGGCGCGATGAGGCCGACCTTGACGGTGGCCGTGGCGGCCGCCCAGCCCGCCGCGCCGACGGAGGGCCCGGCCGAGGCGGGCTTGTCCCCCTTGCCGGAGCAGGCGGCGAGCAGTCCAGCGGCAGCCACCGCGGCAATCGCGGCCCGGAGCGGCGGGGGAAGGGGTCTGCTGGTCATGGCACCTCCGCTGGACGTGCGCTGCCGCGTACCGACAGCGGTCATGGCGTTTCGTTTCACGGAACGATGTTCTGCTCGAAGTTAGTAAGGCCGAACTCGCCATGTCAACGCACGTGTTCCATATTGTGAAACCAAGTTCCACCCTCGTACCATGCGATGTCCACCCATTGCCGCGAGACGAGGACTTCCACCGTGATCCATCTCGTGTACCGCATGAAGATGACCGAACGATCGCGCCGCAACCAGAAGGAGTTCTGGGCGTGGCTGGAGGAGCGCGAGCGATGGTTCTACCGCGACCTGCCGATGGTGCGCGAAGTGCGCTGGTACTACAGCGTGATCGGTGACGTGTACGTGCTGGAGAACTGGGCCGCGTTCGACGACGAGGCGGCGTGGGGCGCGTACCGCAAAGCGCTCTCCGGGCTCAAGACCGACACCGGGTGGGAGACCGAGCGGGTCAGCCAGGACGACTGGTGGGAGTTCCTCGACACGCGCATCGTCACCGACCCGCCTGTGCCGGTCGGTTTCGTCCGCGGCGCCGGCGACTGATCCGGCCGCCGTGGCTCCCGGAGGCCGACCCGACGGCGTGGTGGGTGACGAGGAGGCCGGTGGCACGCTCCAAGGCCGACCGGCCGGCGGCGCGGGCCAGACGGTGGCGACCGTCACCCGCGCGGCCGATGTCCTGGCGTACTTCTGCGACGCACGCCGCCGCGATCTCGGCATCACCGAGATCGCGGCGGGTCTGCGCATGTCCAAGGCCAGCGTCCACCGCATTCTGGCGTCGCTGCGCAGCCGCGGCCTCGTCGAGCTGGCGCCGGACACGCACCGCTACTCGCTGGGACCGCTCGCGATGCGGCTCGGACTGGCATACCTCGACGCCCTCGATGTGCGCGCCTTGGCGGCCCCGGAGCTGCGCGGGCTCTCACAGTGCACGGGAGAGACGGCGACGCTGTCGGTGCGTGTCGGCGACGCGCGCGTGTACGTCGACCAGGTCACCCCGGCCCGCGAGGTGATCATGTCGGTCACGTTGGGCGCGCCGATTCCGCTGTACCTGGGAGCGTCCTCGAAGGCGCTGCTCGCCTGGCTTCCGGAGGCGGCGGACGATGCGGCGCTGGCCCGCATCATCCGCCACGGCAAGGCGATCTCCCGTCGGCGACCGGGCAGTTCGGCGGCACCCGGGATGCGGGCGCTCGGCGGCGAACTGGCCGACATCCGGGCGCGCGGGTGGGCGCGGTCCCTCGGGGAGCGGCATCCGGGCGCGGGATCGATCGCGGCGCCGCTGTTCGACCACCAGAACAACGTGGTGGCCGTGTTCAGCATCTGCGGCCCCGAGGAGCGATTCCGGGACCTCGACGACCAAAGTGCGAGGATGCTCGTGGCGGCATGCCGCAGGGTGTCCGCACGGCTCGGGCACGTCCCGTCCTGCGAAGCGGTGGGAATGTTCGGTCCGCGGCCGTGACGGGAACCGCGCCGCCCCGGTGCACGGGCGCCCGGACCGCGCCCGGGCCGCGCCTGGGCTCCCGCGGGACCGACCGAGGCGCCCGCGCACGGCCGGTGTCGTCGGTCAGTCGGTGTCGTCCAGCCCGTAGCCGAACTCGGCGGAGAGCCGCTCCGCGGTCCGCACCACACTGGGCGCGCACTCGGCCAGCCGCTGCCGGAAACGGAATTGCGGTCCGGCCAGGCTCACCACTGCCATTACGCAGCCGTCGTGGTCCAGCACCGGGGCCGCAACGGCCGCCGCTCCCTCCTGCCGCTCGCCGACGGACGTGGCGTAGCCGCGCTTGCGGATCTGACCGATCTCCTTGCGCAAGGCTGCCGGGTTCGTGACCGTGCGGGGTGTGAGCCCCTCCAGTCGGGCCTGACCGAGGTAGGCGTCGACCTCGTCGTCGGACAGGAAGGCCAGGATCGCCTTGGACGATGCGCCGGCATGCAGCGGATACGGCGTGCCGAGCGAGACCTCTATGCGGAGTTCGCTGGCCGGGAGCACCTGGTCGACATAGATCCGGGTGTCCCCGCGCCGCACCGACAGCGTGGCTGTTTCGCCGCACTCCGCGGCCAGGGCGCGAAGCTCCGGCGCGGCGACCATGCGCAGGTCGGTACGGGCCAGGTAGGCGCGCCCCAACGCGACCGCCGCCGGTCCCAGCGCGTAGCGGCGGGTGGTCGGGTCGGCAGTGATCAGGCGGCGGCTGCGCAGCGCGGTGAGGATGCGGTGCACCGCGCCTTTGGTGATGCCGAGTTCCTGGGCGATCTCGGTGACGCCCAGGTCGGGGCGGCCGCTGCGGCCGAACAGCAGCAGGACGTCGATCGCCCGTTCGACGGCGGCGATCGACTTGCCGGTGGTTTCCTCGATCTCGGCGACGGTTCCGGACACTGCGCACTCCTCCTCATGGACGGAGTGCCATCATAGCGAGCGCGGCGGATTTGTTTCGCGCAGTGGAACAGGGGTCAGGTAAGACCCACGCCCGCGAGGTGGCCGACACCGAACGTCACCCCGGCGGCGACGACCGCGAGCACGAGCTGGCGGGCCGCCCCGAACCACATCGGCCGGGCAGTCAACCGGGCAACGACGGCGCCGCTCGCCGCAAGCCCCACGGCCGCCGCGGCCAGTCCGACATACGCGGACTCCACCCCGAGCAGCAGCGGCAGCAAAGGCACGAGCGCGCCGAGGGCGAACGCGGTGAACGAGGCAACGGCGGCCACCAGCGGGGAAGGCAAGTCGTCCGGGTCGACGCCGAGTTCCTCGCGGACGTGAGTCCGCCAGGCGGTCTCGGGCTCGGCCGAGATCTGGCGGGCCACCTGCTCGGCGAGATCCCCACTGACCCCCCGCCCCCGGTACACCTCGGCGAGTTCTTGCACCTCGTCTTCGAACGACGCGGCCAGCTCGGCCTTCTCGATCTCGATCTCGGAACGGATCAGTTCGCCTTGCGACGCCACCGACGTGTACTCGCCTGCCGCCATGGAAAAGGCACCGGCCACCAAGCCCGCGGATCCGGTCAGGACGACCGCGGCGCTGTCGCCTCCGCCCGCCGCGACACCGAGGATGAGCGAGGCGTTGGTCAGCAAACCGTCCATGGCCCCGAAGACCGCGGGCCTCAGCCACCCGCCGGTGACGTCGCGGTGGCCCCGGTGCAGCTCGGCCCTGCGGAGATCCAGCACGTGCTCGGCCATGAGACGAGATCTTCCCTTCGAATCGGCAAGCCAGGCAAGGCATTCCTACGTTCCGTTCAACGGAACAGAGTTTCATTTTCATGGGAAGTCTTGGGCGTAGTCCGACGCCTGTCAAGCGAGCAGGGCCCTCCGACACGGAGTTGCACGGATTCACCCCGCGCATCTTTTCCGAAGAAGTGAAACGGCGTACTGTCTGGCGGAACATCCCCGAGAGGTGGCTCGCATGCTCTCGTTCATCGCCCGCCGTCTGGCCGGGCTTGCTTTGGTGATGTGGTCCGTGACCACTCTGGTATTCCTGCTGCTCCGCTTCAGCCCGGGGAGTCCGCTTTACTCGATCCTCGGGTTCAGCGCCAACAAGGAGACCCGGGACCAGCTCGCGAACCGCCTCGGCCTGGACGACCCCTTGCCCGTGCAGTACTTGCGCTACCTGAGGCAGCTGGCGGAGGGCGACCTCGGAACTTCTATGTACAACGGCCACTCCGTGGCCTCGCTGATCGGCGACAGGCTCGCGGTGACCGTGGAACTCGCGGTGGTCACGGCCGTCGTCTGGGTCGGCCTGGGAATCGTCCTGGGTGCCTTGGCGGCGAGCCGGCCAGGCCGGTTCCTCGACGGCGCGGTCCGGGTGGGCTCGGTCGTCGTCGTATCCATCCCGAGCTTCTGGCTCGGTGTGGTGTGCGTGATCGTCTTCGGCGTGAAGATCCCCGGGGTTCTGCCGTCGAGCGGCTGGGTGCCGTTCACCCAGGACCCGGTGGAGCATGTGCGGTGCCTGGTCCTCCCGGTCTTCGTCCTCGGCCTGGGGGCCGGCGGCATCGTCGCGCGCACCATGCGCGCCTCGCTGACCGACGCGCTGCGCGGCGACCACGTCGCCTATGCCCGCGCGTCGGGGCTTCCGGAGCGCACCGTGATCTGGCGCGTGGCGGCCCGCGGCGCGCTGCTGCCCACGACCACGGTCGCGGGCCTCATGCTCGGCATGCTCGTGTCCGGGACGGTCCTGGTGGAAACCGTGTTCCGCATCCCCGGCATGGGGCGCCTCACCGTGGGGGCATTCCAGAGCCAGGACTATCCGCTCGCCACCGGATGCTCGCTCACCATCGCGCTGGTGTTCCTGCTGTGCAACCTGGCCGCGGACGTGATCCAGTTCCGGCTCGACCCGCGCATCCGGGCCGGCCTCGACCGCAAGAACGCCGGAGCCGCCGCATGACCACCGCGCCCCTTTCCCCCGCCGCGCCGCCCGCCGCCGAGTCCGCAGCCGACCGATGGGCGGCGCGGGCGAAGGTCCGGATACAGCGCGTCGGAAGACCGGCACCGCTTACCGCGGTCGGCATCGCGCTGGTGGCCGCCTTCGCCGTGCTGGCGCTGATCGTCCCGCTGTTCGCGCCCGACCCGAACGCGTCCGCGGGGGCGCCGCTGGAACACCCGTCGTCGGGCCACCTCATGGGCACCGACCACCTGGGCCGCGACCTGCTGGCCCGCACCGCCGCCGGAGCGCGCCTCTCGCTCACCGTGGGCCTGTTCAGCGTGCTGCTCGGGCTGGCCTTGGCGCTGCCGCTCGGCATGGTCGCGGCGTACCGCGCCGGCACGTGGGTCGACGACGTGGTGATGCGCGTCCTGGAGACTGTCCAAGCGCTTCCGGTGTTCGTCTTCGCCATGTTCGTCATCGGCCTGTCCGGAACCGGCAGCAGCCACGTCGCCGGAATCACGCTCACCATGAGCACCAAGGTCGTGCTGCTCCTCGGCGTCTCCTTCATGCCGTATTTCGCCCGTGTGGCGCGAGCACACACCCTGTCCGAGACGGCCGAGGACTACGTGGGCGCCCTGCGCGTGCTCGGCCTGCCCCGTCGACGCGTGCTCGGCGAAGTCCTCGTGAACGTCCTGCCGCCCGTGCTGGCGCAGGGATTTCTGTGGATCGCCATCGCGATCTTCGCCGAGTCCGCGCTCGGATTCCTCGCGCTCGGGGTCCCGCCTCCGACACCGACGCTCGGCGGCATCCTCGCCGACGCCGGCAACTACGTCCTCGCCAACGCCTGGTGGTACTCCGTCCTGCCCGGCCTCGTCCTGGTTCTCGCCGTCACCGGATTCAACCTCGTCGGCGACGCCCTGAACGACCGCATCGACCGTGGAGGTTCCCGGTGACATCGACCAACGCGCCGTCCGGCGCCGAGGTTTCCCGCAGATCCCTGCTCCGCTTCGCCGCCCTTGCGGCGGCCGGCGGCGGACTCGGGTTCGGCGCCATCGCCTGCTCCTCCCCCACCACCGGGGTCGACACCCCGACGGGGGCCCCACACGACGGCGGCACCCTGCGGGTCGGGCTGTACGCCGGCGCGAACGACCTCAACCCGCTCGACTCGACCAGCGAACTCACCCGGTGGGTAACCGACTCCGTTGCCGAGTCGCTGTACGCCTACGACGACAACGCGCAGCCGGTCCCGCTCCTCGCCGCCGCGGCGCCGGCCGTCAGCGCCGACGGCCTCCTCTGGACCATCCCCCTCAAACCCGGAATCCGCTTCCACAACGGTGATCCGTTCACCGCCGAACACGTCGCCGCTTGCCTGAACTACGCGAACAACACCAGCTCGCCGAGCGAGTGGATCATCTACTACTTCGGCTATCTCGCCGAGGCCGCTGCCTCGGACCCGCTCACCGTCACCCTGAAACTGACCAAACGCTACGGACTGCTCCAGTCCCACCTCACGAACATGCCCATGACGCACAAGGACTTCCTCAAGCGCAAGGACGCCGTGATGGGCACCGGCCCCTACGCGCTCACCCGCGTCGACCTCGGCACCGGCTACACACTCGAGCGCAACACGGCCTACCACGGCCGGCGCCCCGGCCCCGACCGCATCCAGATCGACGTCATACCCGACGGCACGACACGCACCGTCAACCTCCAAGAGGGCAAGCTCCACATCGCCACCCAGGTGCCGCCGCAAATGGTCTCCGTCCTGGAGAAGGCCCCGGGCATCACCGTCACCCACGTCGACGCACCGGTCGACATCCTCGCCTACCCGCGGGTCGGCAAGGCGCCGTTCGACAACCTGGCCTTCCGCCAAGCCGTCGCCTACGGCATGGACCGCAAGGGCGTCCTCGACAAGGTCTTCCAGGGCGACGCGACCATCGGCCAGGGGCCGGTCGGGCCCGCGGTCGTCGGCTGGGACCCCGCGTTCGCGCCCTACCGCACGGAAACCGACATCGACCGCGCCAAAGCCCTACTCGCCCAGTCCGGCATCAAGAATCCGTCCTTCACCCTGACCATCAGCAACCGCGCGGAAATGCGCAGCATCGGGCAGATCCTCGTCGAAGGCTGGAAGAAGATCGGGATCGACGTCACCCTGGACGTCCTCGACGGCGGCCCGTGGACCCAAAAGTGGATCACCGGCAAGTACGACTTCATCATGGGCTACTACCAAAGCGGACTCGGCAGCGGGAACGCCAACTTCCTCCTGCTCTCGCCCGCGGAAAGCACCAACATCCTCAACTCGGGCTACAACAACCCCGAGGTCGACCAGCTCATCCAGCGCACCTGGGCCTCGGCCGACCCCGCGGAACGCGCCACCCTGATCAAGCAGCTCAACACCATCCTGGCCCGCGACGCGATCATGATCCCGCCGGTCTACCCCCGGACCGTCATCGCGCAGAGCAAGCAGGTCACCCCGCTCTCGCTGCCGCAGCTCAAGCTCAGCCGTCTCGACCTGCCGAACCTGCGGATGCTGTCGTGAACCCCGCCGTGGACGCCCCCGAGCAGGCGCGGCAGGCGCCCAATCCACCGTTGCTGGACATCCGCAACCTCCAGGTGCGGTACCGCCACAACCCCGACGCGCACGCGGCGGTGCACGACGTGTCGTTCTCCCTGCGGCGCGGCGAAATCCTCGGACTGGTAGGCGAGTCCGGGAGCGGCAAGAGCACCGTGCTGAACGCGGTGCTGCGGCTGCTCCCGGACGGCTGCCGGCTCAGCGCGGATCGCCTGGAGTTCGAAGGCATCGCGCTTGCCGAGCAGAATCCCGAGGCTATGCGCGCCCTGCGTGGACGCCGCATGGCCCTCGTGCCGCAGCGCCCGATGACCTCGCTCAGCCCCGTCATCCCGCTCGGCCGCCAACTGCGCCGGCTCGCCGGACCGGGCATCGACGACGCCCGGCTCGCCGAGCTGCTGCGCCAGGTCGGTCTCCAGGCCGTCGCCGAACGGCTCGACGGGTATTCCTTCCAGTTGTCCGGCGGACAGCTTCAACGCGTCCTCATCACCGTGTCGGCGCTGGCCGCCGAACCGGACCTGCTCCTCGCCGACGAACCGACCACGACGCTCGACACCACCGTCCAGGCTCAGGTCCTGCGCCTGCTGCTCGAACTACGTGACCGGCTCGGGCTCGGTATCGTCCTCGTCAGCCACGACCTGGGCGTCATCGCACAGACCTGCGACCGCGTCGGCGTGATGCATGCGGGACGGATCGTCGAGCTCGCCTCGGTGAAAGACCTGTTCGGCGACCCGCAACACCCATACACGCGGCGTTTGCTGGCGTCGGTCCCGGAGCGGTGGGAGCGCGGTCGGCCGCTGCTCCCGGACACGCACCGGCACAGAGCGCCACTGCGGCTCCTCCCCCTGTCCCCGACCGGCTGCGCCTATCTCCAGCGATGCCCGCACGCGTCCGAGCGGTGCGGTGTCGAAGCGCCAGAGCTGCGTCCGCTCAAGGACGCGCAGGTCCGCTGCCACCATCCCGGTCACGCGGAACCCGCAACGACCGGAAAGGCGGAAGAACAGGCATGAGTCTGATCCGTGTCGAGTCCGTCACCAAGGACTTCGTCGGCGCGCGCACCGTCGCCGACCGGCTCCGCCGAAACCCGGCGTCCCTGATGCGGGCGGTCGACGACGTCTCCCTCGAAGTGCCGTCCGGGCAAACCCTTGCGGTCGTCGGAGAGTCCGGCAGCGGCAAGTCCACCCTCGCGCGGATGATGGTCGGGCTGACGGAGCCGAGCGCGGGCAGCGTGACGATCGACGGCGTAGCCATGTCCGGTCGACTGACACCCGCGCAGCGCCGGTCGGTGCAGATCGTGTCGCAGAATCCGTGGTCCGCGTTGAACCGCAGGCGCACGATCGGCCAAGCCCTGGCACTCCCGCTGCGTGCCCACGGACTGGTGGCCGACCACGCCTCCTGCCGCGCCCGCATCGCCGAACTCCTCGAAACCGTGGGTCTGCGCGAGGACTATGCGGACCGACGTCCCGCGGACGTCTCCGGCGGGGAACTGCAACGCGTCACCGTGGCCCGCGCCCTCGCCGTCGAACCCCGGGTACTGGTCCTCGACGAACCGACCGCCAGTCTCGACACGGGTGTCAAAGCCGTCGTCGTCTCGCTGCTCACCGAGCTGAAGGAGCGGCTCGGACTGACCTACGTCCTGGTCACCCACGAACTGGACGTCGCGTACTACATGGCGGACTCCGTCGCGGTGATGTTCCGTGGACGCGTGGTCGAGTACGGAGCCGCAGAGACGGTTCTCCGCCACGCGCGGCATCCCTATACGTCGCTGCTGATCGAGGCAAGGCCGGTGCCGGACCCGGCCGTCCGTTCCGGACCCGCGCTTCCCGATCCGAGCCCGCGCAGGCCTGTCGGCGACACCACCCGAGGCTGCACGTTCCGCCCGCGGTGCGCCCGCGCCGTCGACGCCTGCGCAACCGAACGCCCCGAGCTGCGCGAGGTGGAAGCCGAACACTTGGCAGCGTGTCCGGTATCAGCTCCGACAACGATCCGGTTTCCACGAGCACAGCCTCCTGGGCCGCACGAGAATAGCCAATGTGACTAGATCTAGTTAAATGACGCACCAGCACCCCGAAGTCGGCAATGGTGGAGGGGCGCGCGCTTCGGCGGGCGGTGCGACGTGGCCACAACTCTGAACTTGGCCGCGCCTGGCGGCGCTCAGGTCGCCCTGACCGGACGGCGCTTCGCCGTGAGACCCCGCCCCCACCCTTCATCACGCGGTTCACTGCCGGTCCCGGACCGGATCGAGCACGGCATGACTCTGCCGGAATGCCGCGTCGGCGACGAGGACGCCGTCCACGCGCCACTGACGCGCGACGCCTGACACGGTCGGCCCTCGGCGACGCGGATGCGCCGAAAGGGCGTGCCGCAGCATACGCAGAGATTGTCATCCTTGCCGTTGCCAATCTAACTAGATCTAGTTAAATTCAATCGCACCATAGGTTTCCTGCTGGTCGAACGATGCTCCGTCCGGTCACCCGCCGGCGGCTCGCGGTCTTTTGTGCGCACCAGCCGCATCCCTGCCACCAGTCGGCCCGGGCCGTGCCCGGTTCCGGCATGAGCCACTGGGCCTGAGGAGCTCGCCATGAACGCAACCAACGCAACGGAAGCCTCAGGCCCCGCCATGCCACGGGATGCCCTGCCGTTGGCAGGCCCGGCGATGAGGGCGACGTCGACGCGGCACCGTCCGCACCACATCCCGTACGACTGCCAAGGAGTTCCCATGCCGGGACCGTCGAATCCGGGGAGCGAGCGCCTGCAGGCCTTGTCCGCCGCCGTACCGCAGCGGTATCCGAACGACCCACGCCCGCACGCGAACGCACCCGACGTCGTCGTCATCGTGCTCGACGATCTCGGGTTCGCCCAACTGGGCGCGTTCGGTTCGGACATCGCCACCCCCAACATGGACAGGCTGGCCTCGGGCGGCCTGCGCTACAACCGGTTCCATGTCACGGCTCTGTGCTCGCCGACCCGCGCGGCACTGCTCACCGGCCGCAATCACCACGCGGTCGGGATGGGCTTCCTCGTGGACATTCCGATCGCTTACCCGGGCTATGACGCGCGAATCCCGAAGTCCGCCGTGCCGCTGCCGCGGATCCTCCGGGACGCCGGGTACTCAACCATGGCGGTAGGCAAATGGCATCTGACGCCGCGCTGGGAACGCTCCGCATCCGGGCCGTTCGACCGGTGGCCGCTGGGCTTCGGGTTCGAACGGTTCTACGGATTCCTGCAGGGCGACGCGAACCACTGGGCGCCGCAGCTGGTACGCGACAACCACTACTGCGAACCGCCCGGCGGACCCGACGAGGGCTACCACCTGTCCGAGGACCTGGTGGAAACCGCACAGCGGATGATCCTCGACCAGAAACACGCCACACCGGACAAGCCGTACTTCATGTACCTGCCGTTCGGCGCGATGCACTCGCCCCACCATGTCGCCCCGGAGTGGATCGAACCCTACCGCGGCACGTTCGACCAGGGCTGGGAGCGGTGGCGCGAGGAGGCTTTCGCACGTCAGAAGGCCGCCGGCATCGTTCCCGAGGGAACCGAGTTGCCGCCGCGTCCACCGTGGATCCCGGACTGGGACGGGCTCGGCGCGGACGAACGACGCGTGTTCGCGCGCATGCAAGAGGTGTTCGCCGGCTTCCTCGCGCACACCGATGCGCAGATCGGACGTCTGGTCGACTTCCTGGAACGCACGGGCCGCTTGGACAACACGCTGATCCTGCTGATGTCGGACAACGGCGCAAGCGCCGAGGGCGGTCAACTGGGCACCGTCAACGAGCACCGCTTTTCCTCGAAAATGGGCGACAGCACCGAGACGAACCTTGCCGCTCTGGACGACTGGGGCGGTCCGTCGACGTACCCGCATTACGCGTGGGGTTGGGCATGGGCCGGCAACACCCCGCTCCGGCTGTGGAAGCGCTACACCTGGCTCGGCGGGACCCGCGCGCCGCTGATCGCGCACTGGCCCCGGCGCATCACGGAACGCGGCGCGATCCGCGAACAGATCGTCCACGCTGTCGACCTGATGCCGACGATCCTGGAAGCGTGCGGCATCCCGGCACCCGAGAACGTGGACGGCGTGCGGCAGCAACCGGTCGAAGGACGCAGCCTGTTCGCGACGTTCGACGACCCGACCGCCCCCTCGCCGCGCCAGACCCAGTACTTCGAGATGCTCGGCTCCCGCTCGATCATCCACGGCGAGTGGAAAGCCACCACCGACCACGTCTCACGCGGGGTCCTCGACGAGGAACGGATGCTGCTCGGCAGCCGGGACTTCGCTACCGACCGCTGGTCACTGTTCCGACTGTCCGACGACTTCGCCGAAGCGCGGGACGTCGCCGGGCAGCACCCCGACGTGGTGGCCGAGTTGGAGGAATGCTGGTTCGCCGAAGCCGAACGCAACAACGTCCTTCCCTTGGACGACACCATGCAGGAACGGCTGGCCGCACTCATCTTCCCCACGTACGGCATACCCTCCCGCGCGACGTACCTGCCCGGTGCCGGCCCTGTCCACGACGAGGCGATACCTCCGCTTTTCGGCGGGTTCACCATCAGCGCCGACATCGAGGTCCCGCACGAGGGCGCCGACGGTGTGCTGTGCGCACTCGGCGACCTCAACGGCGGCTTCGTCCTCCACACGCCCGGCGGCCGACTTGCCTTCGCGTGCTCCCGGGCCGGCGACGTGGACCGGGTCATGGCGGACAGCCAGCTGTCAGCAGGCCGGCACACCGTCGGCGTCCAGTACGACGCAGAACTGCACACCTTCACGCTGCTGTGCGACGGGGAACCCATCGCGGAGAGCCCGGTCTCCGGGGCATTCCCCGCCGCATTCCAGCACGGCGGCACGGGATTGTGCGTCGGTTACGACCGCGGTCTGCCGGTCGAAGACACGTATCTGCCCCCCGACCCGTGGAACGGCGTGCTCCACAGACTCGTCATCGACACCGCAAAAGTGCCGCAGCTCGACCTCGACACCGAGATCCGCACCGCCCTCCACAGCGACTGACTCCGGCGACGGCATCTCGCCGGCCCTGCGCTCCCGTTGCCGATCGGCGTCGGCCCGACCCCGGATCTCGACGCCTGCCGCACGGCGTTTCCCAGCCGTGCGGGTCTCCGGGAGGAACGCCGCCCCGGTCGGGGCAACCCGGCACCGACAGGACCCCACATCCACTGCTTGGACGCACCCTCTGCAAAGGAATCCCGTGGACACCGAAGCCCTTCTCGACACCAACGACGCCGTGGGACTGGCGGCCCTGGTCCGCGACCGGCAGGTCTCGGCGTATGAGCTCCTCGACGCGGTCTCCGCCCGTATCGAGGCACGTAACCCGATCGTCAACGCGTTCGTCGCCACCCGCATCGACCTGGCACGCGCCGAGATCGCCGCCGGCTTGCCGGATGGGCCTTTGTGCGGCGTCCCGTTCGCGGTCAAGGACATCGCCTGCGACATCGCCGGCCTGCCGACGACCGCCGGTTCCCGGCTGTTCGCCGACGCGCTCGCCGCCGACGACGGCGTCCTCGCAACCCGCTACCGCCGCGCGGGCCTGGTCCTGGTAGGCAAGACCAACGCGCCCGAGCTCGGCAAGAACGCCAGCACCGAGCCGCTGCTGCACGGCCCGACCCGCAATCCGTGGCGCCTGACCCATTCCGCAGGCGGCTCGTCGGGCGGTTCCGCCGCGGCGGTCGCGGCGGGTATGGTGCCGGCCGCACATGCCAACGACGGAGGCGGATCGACCCGCATCCCGGCCGGGTGCTGCGGCCTGTTCGGACTCAAGCCCTCGCGCGGCCGCGTTCCCGACGACCGCGGCCTGTGGGCCTTCGCCTTCCCTGTCGCCGCACACCACGCGGTCACCCGCAGCGTCCGCGACAGCGCCGCACTCCTCGACGCGGTCGTCGGTCCGGTACCCGGCGACCCCTATGCGGCACTCCCCATTCCGTCCGCCGGGTCCTTCCTCTCGGCGCTCGCCGAACCGCCCGTCCGACTCCGCATCGCGATGAGCACCCAGGCCCCCGGCGGCGGCGCAGTTCCCACCGACCTCGTGCGTGCCGTCGAGCACACCGCTGTCCGCCTGATGGACCTGGGCCACCATGTCGAAGAAGCCGCCCCCACCTGGGACGCGGGCATGGTGGCGCGTGCGAGCGCGATCGTCATGGCCGCGTCGGCCCGTGCCCAGATCGAAGACCGACTCGCGGTACTCGGCCGCGAACTCGCCGACGACGACGTCGAGCCGTTCACCCGGTTCCTGTACGACACTTTCAGGAACACGACCGCGGCAGACATGCACCGCGCGCTGAAAGACGTGGAACGCGCAGGCCGCCAAGTCGCACCGTTCTTCGACACCTACGACATCTGGCTCACCCCCACCATGGCCATGCACACCCCCTTTCTCGGGGTCCTGGACACCACCAACCCCGCCACGATGGGCGAGCACGGACCCAACGCCACCAGGTTCACGCAGATCTTCAACACCACCGGGCTCCCCGCCGCGAGCATTCCGGCCGGCATGGACAGCAGGGGAATGCCGGTCGGAGTGCAGATCGGCGGCCGCATGGGCGCAGAAGCCGTTCTGCTGCGCCTCGCCGCCCAACTGGAGGAAGCGGCCCCGTGGCCGTGGCAGCCGGTCTGGCCGCCCGCAGGGACCTGACCCGGGTCACCGCCGGGGCCACGTGGCCGCAGACGCGCCCGCCTCCCGCGGGTGTGTCTGCGGCCACGCATTCCGCACCGACGAAACCATGACGAAGCCGCCCGCCGGATACGCGACGACCCGGCAGGCGGGCCGCCGCGCCGTGGCCGCCCGTGCCGGTAGGGCGTCCAGGCTCCATGGTCGGCCGGCATCGACTGACGGCGGGCGGTGGTTCGGGAGCGGGGTCGGCAAGGCCGGAGACCTCACCCTTGTGGTTGTCTTGTGCCTCACCGATCCGCACGTTGCCGCCGTCCTCCAGGCGGTGCCGCGGGTACCAGCGCCGCGGGTGGTCATCAGATGCGGGCCGGGCGCCGCCGGAGCCCTCGAAACGTCGGTCTTGCGGTAGCGGATGTCGTACGTGTCCTCGGCGGTCGGACCTAGGTGATCGGAGACGATCGGCAGCGCCGCACCGGCGCCTTCGAGCTCGCCCACGGCGTGCCGGATCCGGTCGACCCAGCGGGCGGCAAGTACCCGGAGCCGGCCGCCGCTTCGTCCCGATGTGCTCGCAAGCTTCGACGGCGCCGACGGCGTGAGTGTGCGGCCTGGTCGCCTGCTCGCCCGGCAGCCGGTGCGGCGGACAATCCGGGCTCCTGCCCCAACGGCGTCAGCCGCCCGCGGGCTCCGTCTCCAAGGGGCCGTCGGCGGCCAACGTCTCGTCGCTGACCGGGGCCGTCATTGCCGCAACGGCCACATCCACCAGGTTCGCCACGAACTTCGCGTGCGACATGCGGAACCCGTGCTGCGGAGTGCCTTCGGCAATGGCCCGCGCCCGCGCCGCGGCGGCGCGACTGACAAACCCCGCCACCAGCAGACTGCGGATTTCCTGGATGTCGTTCGACATCGCCGGACACCGCTGCGCCAGCACGCGAAGCACCTCCAGTGCCCCGCCTCTGAACATCAGTTCGCGTACTTCGTCGGTGGACCACACCGGATGCCCCGTCAGATCCGCGTGGATCTGCAAATAGGCGCGGTCACGCCAGTCCCCGTCCGACAGATCGGCCAGCGGCCTCACCAGCGCCTCGACGACGGGCCGCACCGCGGTCCGTGAAGCAGCGACCGCTTCACCCAGCATGGCCAACCGCCGGGTCCTGATCCGATCGACGTTCTCCGCGACGATCGCGTGCAGGATCCCTTCGCGGTTCTTGAAGTGGTAGACCAACGCCGCCGTATTGCGCTGTCCTGCGGCGCGGACGATCTCAGCCTGCGAGACAGCATTCACCCCTCGCTCGGCGAACAGCCGCGTTGCGGCGTCCATCAGTTTGCGACGCGTGGGTTCGGGGTCCGGTGCCATAGGTTCCTCACCTTAACTGGCGGGTCACACGGGGGCGGTTCCCGGTCGGGGACGGCACACCTCCGGCCGTGCGGCGGGCTCCGCCGACGGGAACGATGCCGGTGCGGTCAGCAGCCCGGCAGCCGCGTCCACGAGGTCGGTGACCAGCAGCCGGAAGTCGTCTTCGGTCCACACGCCGTCGCGGGACTTCCGGTGCCCGTCCGCCAAGGCTCGGACGACGAGATCGACGGCGAGAAGGAACCGTCGCTCCGTCACAGAGGCGGGCAGGTGGGCGAGATGCCGACGCAGGCCCGCGAACGTGCCGTGCAGGCCGACTGCGTGCGGTCCTTCGAAGGGCCCTTGCAGACTCGGGCGGTGCCGGCCCATCGCCTCCGCGAGGAACGGCAGGTACCACCCGGGCTCGGTCGAGTCGGCAAGTGGCTCCGCCATCGGCCACACCAGGGCTTCCACCCAGCCGCGGACGTCGTCTGGTGCCCGGCCGACGCGAATCGCGTCCACCCGGCGCCGCCGGTGCTCGTCGATCGGCCCCATGCGGAGCTCCACAATCGCCGCGATCAGCGCGGCTTTCGACTCGAAGTAATAGTGCGTTGCGGACGTATTCCGCTGCCGGGCCGCTGCCGATACGGAGCGAAGCGATACGCCATCGATACCATGCTCGGCGAACAGGCGCTCAGCCGTCGACAACAAAAGCAGTCTCGTCGCATGCCCGGCCGGCGTCGCGGCGGCGGCGACGGAACGGGTCATGACGGCACCTTCATCCGACTTGCCCTATCGAAATCGATATAACCAACGTTGTTTAAACGATACCGTCCGTGACGGCGGCTGCCAATGCGCGGCACTACGCCGCGGTCCGCCGGCATCCACCGACCGTGCGGACCGCGACACCCCGGCGAATGGCACGCCGGAGACCTTCGGCGCGTGCTGCTAATTCACCTCGAGCCGGTCCATGAAGACCGTGCCGGAGTTGTACCGCACCACACCGGTGACCTGCTTGCCGAAGATCGGCCCGATGGACGACTCCGCGTAGGCGAACAGGGGAAGTTCCGTCACCAGCGCCTTCTGGAGGTCGGAGTACGCCTGTTTACGGACGGCGGGGTCGGTGCTGTTTCGGCCCGCGTCCAAGGCCGCGTCGGCGGCCGGGCTTTTCCAGCCGATCAGATTGCTGACGCTGGAGGAAGCGAAGGCCTGGTACAACTCGGGTTCGGGGTCGACCGACCAGCCCTGGGTGAGGATGGCTTGGTAGTCGCGCTGGATGGCGTACTTGACGACATACGCACCGATCTCCAGCGAGTCGACCTTCACCGACACGTTCCGGAATGTGTTCAGTCGGCTTTGCAGGTACTCGGGCACCTGCGAAGTGGCCTTCGGAACCAGGAACGTGAAGTCCACCCTTTTTCCTTCCGCCGCCAGTTCGTCGAAAATCTTCTGGGCCTCGGCTTTGTCGGGCGCAGGTTGGGTCTGGGCGGGGTCGAAGAACGGGGAGGAAGCGTTGAAGTAGCTCGCGGCCGGCACAAAACCGTTGCCGAGGGTCTTGGGTATGTCCGCGGGGTCGATCGCCAGCGCGATCGCGCGGCGCGCCCTCGGGTCGTCGAACGGGGGCCTGTTCATATTGAACTGGATCGTCTGCCCGCCCAGGCTTTTCTGCTCATCGGCCTGGAGTTCACTGCGGCCTTTCGCCAACAGGTCCGGCGCGGAGGAGTAGAACATGTCCGCGCCGCCGGCCTTGACCGTGGTGAACTGCTGCTGCGGATCAGGCACCGTTTTCATGGTGACCTTCTCCAGCTTGGGGAGCCCCTTGTCTTTCTGCCAGTAGTTCTCGTTCTTGACGAAGACCTGCTGGGAGCCTCGCGTCCAGCTTTCCAGCCTGAAAGGGCCGGCCCCGATCGGCCGCGCCCCTGCCACGTCGAGCCCCTTGCCGAGGGCGGACGGCGCTTCGATGTAGGTCAGGTGGGTGGCCACCAGCCGGTCGAAGTTCGGGTTGGCCTTGGGCGGTCGGATGAGGAGGGTCTGCGGGTCCTGCACGGTTGTCTGCAGGCCGAGTGCGTACTGCACGTGGATGGACTGGGTCTCGCGCTTGGCGTGCAGGTCGTAGTTCATCTTCACTGCCGCGGCGTCGAACGGCGTGCCGTCGGAGAACCGCACTCCCGAGCGCAGCTTCAGCGTCCACGTCGCACCACCGTCCGACGTGGCGAGGTTCTGCGCCAGATGCGGCTTGACCTTCCCGTCTGTCGGGTCGATGTACATCAGCGGGTCGTACAGCGCGGCCATTCGCGGCTCGTCCGTCACTGCGACGTACGCAGACCTGAACGGATCCAGCGAACGGGAGTCCTGCACGGTCAGCAACGTCAGTGAACCCGGGTGCGCCCCGCCGGACTTCGAGCTTCCGGAGCATCCGGTCGCGGCCAGCGCCACCGCGAGAGCCGCGACCGCAGCACCCGCCCACCTCGGACGCCCTCCTCGGCGGCGCAGTGGCGCGCGGGGAGCCGGGGGAACGCCCGCGTGAGTACCGTTTGTGCGCGAATACATGCTTCTCCTCGGCAGGGTTCGGAGACAGGCAAGCCGACTTGGACGGCAGAAGATAACTCGATCAAGTTAAATCCACAAGAGACGTGGCGGAATACTCGCCGAAGCCGCCTGAGCCACTCGAAGTCACCACGTGGCCGCCTCCAGCGCCCCCCTTCACACCGGCCGACTCGCCGCCCCGGTGGGTCACACCGCGTCGACGGCCGGTCTCATGCCTTCGCCGAGCCAAGGCTCGTGAACAGCTACCGGAGCCGACCCCTGCCGCCCAGCCCGACCGTGTAGGCCGGTTGGCTTGGTAGGCGCGTTTATTCCGATAGACCCTTTTGCGAATGCCGCCCCACCGAAGGCTTCCGATCGCCCTTTACCGCACTCCAACATGCTTGATATTGGCAATCATCTTGCCTTGTTAACCAGGTCTCGTTAACTTTGGTGGGGTGCCTGGCCGTGCCCGGCGGGGTCAGCGACGAGCCTGCCGGTTTCACGCTGGTGACCGTGGTGGCGCTCGCGCGTGTTTCCAGGCACGTCCACACGCGGCGGACGACGCCTGCGAGCGGCGCTGGGCACGGTGAGGGGCCGTGCGACGGGACTTCGACCTCCGCCCTCGATCGACGCGGCAACTGCCTCTGAGAGCACGAGACTTGCCCGGTACGCATGAGAGGATCACGATGTCCTACAACTATGACGACGATTTGGCCGGGATCATTCCGCTGCTTCCGGTGCCGCAGCCGGCGCTGCCGACCAGTGGCCTTCCGGAAGCCTTGGCAGCGAGGGAAAACGCGGCGGCCTTCTTCGCGTCCATGCCCGCGACCGCGGCGTTTGCGCAGGGTGTGTCAGCCAAGGACCTGCATATACGCGGGCATGCCGGCGCCCCCGATGTACCCGTCAGGATCTACGAGCCGCAGGAACGCTCTGCCGGGGTACTGCCCGCCGTGCTGTCCATCCACGGCGGTGGGTTCAGCGCCGGCAGCATCTACCAAGGAGAGTCCGGGGCGTCGGGTATCGCCGCCCGACTCGGCGTGGTCGTCGTCGACGTCGAGTACCGCTTGGCGCCCGAGCACCCGGCCCCCGCGGCTGTCGAGGACTGCTATGCGGCACTGTGCTGGCTTCACGAATCATCGGGCGCCCTTGGGATCGACCCCGACCGCATCGCCCTGAGCGGGGTCAGTGCCGGCGGCGGCCTCGCCGCCGGCCTGGCGTTGTACGCCCGCGACCACGGCGGTCCGCCGATCTGCTTCCAGTTCCTGTCGGTCCCGGCGCTCGACGACCGGCTCGACACACCGAGCATGCGCCGGTTCGTCGACACTCCGCTGTGGAATCGCCATGCCGCCGAGCAGAGTTGGCGCTGGTACCTGGGCGGCGCCCAAGGCCCTGATGTATCGATCTACGCCGCCCCCGCACGCGCCGCAGACCTGTCCGGCCTTCCGCCCGCGTACGTGGCCGTGATGGAATTCGACCCCCTACGCGACGAAGGCCTTATGTACGCCATGCGACTCCTGGCGGCCGGGGTGTCGACCGAGGTGCACTGCTTCCCCGGTGCATTCCACGGCTCCGCCCTGGTCACCGGAGCCGAAGTCTCGAAGCGCGAGTCCCGCGAGCGATTCGCCGTGCTGAGACGCGCTCTGCGCGTGAACTGATCCAGCGCCGAGCGGGGAGACAGCTCCTCGTCCAGCTCGCGGTCCCCGGAGACGAACGCGGGGCAACACCGCTGCCCCGGAAGCGTCCGCACAACCAGAACAAGCTCGCGCGTCTCGTCTGGAACAACCCCCACGCCGTCGTCGCCGCGGCGCGGCGACGGGGTTGCCGAGGAGGACGACGCAGGCACCCGCCGATGTCCAAACCCGAACACCTCGACGACGAGTCCACCGGTTCGGCCGCGGTTGGTAGCTTCCGGCGCACCGTGCTCGCCGCCTTGGGCATCTCGCCAACACACTCCGCGACCCGATCGGGGTGGTAGGAAAAGGTTCTACCGTCGTCTCGGCGCGACGCCCCGTATGCAAAAAATCTCCACACCATGACCATGGAGTTTGATCCCGACGATCACGATATGGAGATCTCTGTCGTGTCCGAGGGGTGTTTCGACCGTCATCTCCGGACTCGTCGACGGCCCCGAACTCCCTTTGTCTGATGGGTTTGACGCCGTCTCCCTCACCCGCGTTTCATGAATCAGATTACTCCCGTGGCGGACTCATCGGAATCCCCTCGAAGGAGTGGCGGGGGTATCGGTGCTCGGCGTTGGTGTGCCCCCGTCATGTAGCGCGTTGGGGCTGCGGGCCGGGATGCCGAGGCGAGCGTGGTCGAGGCGTGCGATGAGGCTGGGTTTGCGGGCGTGTTCGTCGCGGATGCGAATGATCCGGTCTGTGAACTGGTCGGTGGTTCCATCTCGTTGGGAGAGTTCGCGTAGATCTCGGAGGAGTTCGACGGCTTGGTCGTACTCGCGCTGCTTCTTGGCGGCGATGCACGCGACGACGCGTAGCCACGCTCCCTCGCGGTCGGCGGCGAGGGTGGTGAGGTACTGCTCGCGGTCTCGGGCGGCATTCTCGGCGCGGCGCTGCTCGGCGGCGGCGCGTTCGCGGTGGTCGGCTTCCGCGCGGTGGTTGCGGCGTTCGGCTGCGGCGTCCAGGAGTTCGGCGACGGTACGCCTGCTCTGCGCGGGTGAGTCCGGCGTGTGGAAGCGCCGCAGGATCTCGGTACGCACGTGGGCGTCGTGGCCCTCGGCGACGCGC
>NZ_BAABHS010000034.1:0-81335 GCF_039542225.1 Yinghuangia aomiensis
CCGCTGGGCCAAACGCTGGAAGCCCGCCCTCAACGCCTTCGAAATCACCTTCGAAGGCCGCCTCATCCGCACCACCCACTAACAACCAACATCAACTACCCGTTTACACCATCTACTTGACACACCCAGGCCCGGCAAGTGGCGGAGAAGGGGCGGGCTGTGTCGAGTACGGAGCTCGATGTATTGGCGTCGCTGGTTGGTGTCAGGACGATGGGTCTGATGCACGGAGTGGCAATTCGCTTCTACAACTACGCGCTTTACTGCGGGGCCATCGCTGCGGGAGTGCTCATCCTGGTGGAACTTCCGCAGCCCTCCGACTACGCCGACGAGGGCTACCGGGTGCTGTGGACGTTGTGCGGGGTGGC
Organism: Yinghuangia aomiensis; assembly: GCF_039542225.1. Classification (NCBI taxonomy): domain Bacteria; kingdom Bacillati; phylum Actinomycetota; class Actinomycetes; order Kitasatosporales; family Streptomycetaceae; genus Yinghuangia; species Yinghuangia aomiensis. Next base: position 366 of record NZ_BAABHS010000034.1, read on the forward strand.
GATCACCCTGTTCGTCATGATGGTTGCGGGCCTGCTCGCCAAGCGCACCTCCAAGACGTCGCCATCACCATGAACGTGCTCGGCTCCGGCTCGGAGACCTCAGCCCAAAGGGAGTTCGGCGCCCTCCCGGCCGGACCGGCGATGAAGGTCTCGGACACATGTCAGCCCCATGAATCCCGATTCCGGGGTAAGACCTATTGGCACCCGTGCTTGGCCTCGGCCAGGGCGCACCGACGCCGACCAAGCCAAGATCGGCGACCGTCAACCACCAGCCGTAGACGCCCACCGGCCGGCCCGACTCGGTGTCGGGCACCGGGCTCTCGGCCGGTCTGACGGGCGACGCGGACAACCCCCTGGCACGTGATATCCGCTGGTCGCGGCCGGCCGGGCCCCACGACGGTCTACCGGTGCATGGCGACGCGCTCCAGCGCGCTGGGGGCGCCGTCCGGCATCACCGGCTGGCGCCGAACCCGGCAACCCCGCCGGTGATGCGTCGGTGTGTCGACAGCAATCGCCTGGTCATCACGTCGCCGCAGACCCGCAACAGCCTTAACCGGGTGGCCATGTCAGCTGCGTCGGCGAAGCGTTGCGGCGCCGGGCCGTCGAGCGGCGCCGCAACGCTTCGCCGATGCACGGACGGGCCGTTCACGGGCTGGTGTTCACTCGTGACCGGTGGCAGACGGGAGCGGGCGACTACGGAAGTGTCGCCGGGCGTCGCGCCCGGACGACTCGGCCGCCACAAACGGGGCGGGAGGTCAGGTCGAACCGGGAGGTGCGCGTTACGTGTCCGGAGAGTCGTGGATGGCCCCTCGGGTCCGTGCCAGGGGCAGGCCGCTGCCGCCGTGGCGGAGGGCGATGATCTCGGCGGCCACGGACACGGCGGTCTCCTCGGGCGTGCGGCCGCGCAGGTCGAGGCCGATCGGTGAGCGCAGTCGGGCCAGTTCCGGGGCGCCGAGGCCTTCTGCGCGCAGCCGCGCCAGCCGGTCTTCGTGGGTGGCCCGTGACCCCATGGCGCCGACATAGGCGACGGGCATGCGCAGGGCCGTCCGCAGCAGCGGGATGTCGAACTTCGGGTCGTGGGTCAGGACGCAGAGAACCGTGCGTTCGTCGGTCTCGGTCGCGGCGAGGTAGTCGTGCGGCCAGCGGACGACGACCTCGTCCGCCTCGGGGAAGCGCTCGCGGGTGGCGAAGACCGGACGGGCGTCGCAGACGGTGATCCGGTAGCCGAGGAACGCGCCGATGCGGCACACCGCGCGGGCGAAGTCGATCGCGCCGAACACGATCATGCGGGGCGGCGGCGCGAACGCATGGACGAAGAAGCGGTGCCCGCCGCGCTCGCGGATCGCGGATCCGCCGGTGGCGAGGAGCCGTCGGGCCTCGGTGTCCAAGGCGGCGTCGAGGTCCGGGTAGCCGAGCGAGCCGACGGACCGGTCCGGGAAGACGACGCGCCGCCTGCCGAGGTCGCCGGGTCCCGAGATGCGGGTGACGACGGCGACCGGGCTGCCCGCAGCGACGGCGTCGGCCACCGCCCCGAAATCCGGGAACGATGCAGCGTCGACCCGCTCGACGAGCACGTCGAGCGCCCCTCCGCAGGTGAGCCCTGCGGCATACGCGTCTTCCGCCCCGATACCGTAGTGCTCCACGACGCTGCGCCCGTGGGCGAGCACCTCGCGGGCGACTTCGTAGACCGCGCCCTCGACGCAGCCCCCCGACACGCTGCCGACCACCGTTCCGTCGCCCGCGACGGCCATCGCCGCCCCGGGCTGACGGGGTGCGCTCCGGAACGTCGAGACGACGGTGGCGAGGGCGAAGGCTTCGCCGTTGCGGTACCAACCGAGGACGGGGGCAAGGAGGTCGCGCATGTGTGCTCCGGAGACGGCCGATCGGAGGGGCGGGGTCGGGATGCCGCTGGGGCGCTGCGGACGGTGCGGGGCGAGGGCCTCGGCCGGGAGGAGCGGCGAACGCTCCGGCGGGGGCACGCCGTCGACCGGTCGGTCTGCGGGTCCGGCGGGGTGTTCGTTTCCGCCGGACCCGCGTTGGTCAGCGGGGGGCGCAGTAGCGCGGCTCTCGGGCGGTCATCCGGCCGATGAGGACACCGACGACGACCAGGCCGACCGCGATCGCCGCCCGCGTCCGGGCGCTGCCGAGCAGCAGCGCCACGGCGTCGAGTGCGTCGTCGTCGGCGGAGCCCGGCGGCGGCGCAAAGGTGCGGGCCGGGGCGGCCGCCGGCGCGGGAGGCGGCGTGTCATACCCCATCGGGCCCGACTGTGGAGCCGGCACCGATCCGGCCGACGGTTCCGCCGCGTGCCCGGCGGACGCGGACGCGGACGCTGCCGTCTCCGCAGCCGTCCCGGTTTCGGGTTCTGCCAGCTTCGCCGCCAGGTTCGCCGCGAACATCCCCACCAGCCGTCCCGCCACATCGTTGATGACGCTGCGGCCGAACTGCGCGGCGCGGCCGGTGATGTCGAGTTCGGTGGCGACGTCGACACGGGTCTCGCCGGGGGCGGTGCCGGGGTGCAGCGTCATGGCGACGTCGGCGCGGGCCGTCCCGTTGCCCTTCGCTTCCTTGCCGCGGGCCGAGATGACGAGCCGGTGCTCGGCGTCGTCCTGCCGGACGATCTCCGCTTCGCCCTGGTACTGCACGGACAGCGGGCCGATCTTGAGCTTGACGCGGCCCTGATAGGTGTTCCCGTCCGCGCCGGTCAGCGCGGCGCCCGGCATGCACGGGGCGATGCGCGGCACGTCGAGGAGGGTCTTCCAGGCTTCCTCGGGGTCGAGCGGGACCGTGAACGTGTTGGTCAACAGCACGGTGGACATGGGTGGTTCTCCGGTTGTTCGGGATTCGGCCGGGCCGGCGCCGGGCGGCGGGCCGGGGCGCCGCCGCCCGGCGCCGGTGGCTCCTGATCAGCGGGCGAGGTGCGCTTCGGCGAGCAGCCCGTGCAGCACTGTTGGCGCGAGCGGCGCCGCCAAGAGGTGCCCGGCGATTTCGGGGACGGCGTCGGCGACGGCATTGCCGATGGCCGCCGTGGACGGGATCGTGCCGCCTTCGCCGAGGCCCTTCATGCCTTCCGGGGTGACCGAGCTGGGCGTGTGCATGTGCTCGATCACGATGTCCGGCATGTCCTCGGACACCGGCAGCAGGTAGTCGAGGAAGGTCGTGGTCAGCGGCGTGCCGTCGGGCGCGTAGGTGATGCGCTCCAGGAGGGCCCCGCCGAGGCCCTGTGCGATGCCTCCGATGATCTGTCCGTCCGCGATCTTCGGGTTGACCACGACTCCGGAGTCGTGGACGACCCAGTACGCCTCGACGCGGGCGGTGGCCGTGTCGAGGTCGACGGCGACCTGCGCGACGTGCACGGATCCGGCGAACGTGACGTTCGCCGGGTCGTAGACGTCCGTTTCCTCGAGTACGGGAAGCTCGCCCTTGGGCAGGTTCCAGCCCAGCCAGGTGTCCCGGGCGAGTTCGGCGAGCGCCACGGACGCGTCGCCGACCCGGAACGACACCCCGTCGAAGGCCACGTCCCCCGGGGCCGCGTCGAACCGGGCCGCCGCGATGCGGACGAGCCGCTCCCGCATCTTGCGGCAGGCGCGGATCACCGGTGTCCCGCCCACGGTCAGACCGCGTGACGCGGCCGCGGTCAGCAGCGACATGGGGCTGGTCGCGGTGTCGCCGCTCTTGACGACGATGGCGTCCGCGGGCATGCCCAACGCGTCCGCGGCGAGCTGGGTGAGGGCGGTGGTGATGCCTTGGCCGACGTCGGCGATTCCGGTGAAGACCGTGGCGCCGCCGTCGGGTTCGATGCGGACCCGGGCCTGCTCCCAGCCGTTGTAGTCGGCCAGGAGCATCTGCAGGATGCCGCTCGGGCCCAGTCCTGTGAACTCGGTGTTCGCGGCGATCCCGATGCCCCGCCGCACCCGCCCGGTGCGCTCGCGGCGCGCGCCCGCGGCGAGGCGCTCGGCGCGGTGCAGCAGCTCCGGGTAGTCGCCGGTGTCGTAGAGCATGTGCATCGGCGTGGCGTACGGCATGTCGCTCGCCGGTATCAGGTTCCGGCGCCGCAACTCCACGGCCTCGATGCCGAGTTCGCGGGCCGCCTCGTCGATGAGGCGTTCCCGGATCCAGGCGGATTCGTTCTGTCCGTAGCCGCGGTAGGCAGCCGTGGGCGTGGTGTTGGTGACGACGCCGGTCAGTGTGGCGCCCGCCGCGGTGTAGCGGTACGGCCCCGGACTGGTCATCGCGGTCACCTGGAAGGGCCCGGTGCCCACGGTGGACGGGAACGCGCCCAGATCGGCGGTGATCCGGACGTCCAGTGCGGTGAACGCGGCGTCTTCGTCGAGGGCCAGACGGGCGTGGTAGACCCCGCCGCGCCCGTGCTTGGTGGCGGTGAAGTGCTCGGTGCGGTCTTCGATCCACTTTACCGGGCGGCGCAGGTGGACGGCGGCCAGGCAGGCGAGCGCCTCGTCCTGGTAGAGATGGTCCTTGGCGCCGAACGAGCCGCCGAGATGCGGTTGGACGACGCGGATCCGGTCGATGCGCAGCCGCAGGATGTGCGCCAGATGCTGCTGGGTCATGTGCGGGCCCTGGTTCGACGTCCACACGGTGAGTTCGCCGGTGCCGGGTGCGAAGTCGGCCACGACGCCGCGGGTTTCCATCGGGCTGGGCGCGACGCGGGGGACTTCGAGGCGGCGTTCGACGATGTGCGCGGCCGTCGCGAAGGCGCGTTCGAGGTCCTCGGGCGGGGTGCCGAAGACGGCTTCGGCGACGGTGTTGCCGCCGAGGTCCGGGTAGAGCAGCGGGGCGTCGGCGGCCAGGGCGGCTTCCGGGGCGGCGACGGCGGGGAGTCCGTCGTAGTCGACGAGGACCAGGTCGGCGCCGTCCTCGGCCAGCGCGCGGCTCTCCGCGACCACGATTCCGACCGGCTGGCCGATGTGCCGCACGACCGTGTCGGCGAGCGGCACGTTGGTGATGCGCTGTCCGGGGACCAGCCAGGTGCAGGGCTGCGGTTCGGTCATCCGGGCGATGTCGTCCGGGCCCAGGACCGCCACGACACCGTCGAGGGCGAGTGCGTCCGCGGCGTCGAAGGACATGATGCGCGCGTGCGCCACGGGGGAGCGCAGGATCGCCGCGTGCAGCATGCCGGTGAGGGCGATGTCGTCGACGTAGCGGGCCTGTCCGGCCAGGATCATCGGGTCGGTGACCCGGTTGAGGCGCTGTCCGGTGAGCGGTGCGGCGGTCATGCGCGGCCTCCGTCCCGGGCCGCGGTGTCGGCTGCGGGGCCGGCTGCGGGGCCGTCGGCGTCGCGTGCGTCGGCGTCCCAGGTGGTGCGGATGGCATCGCGGATGCCCTGGTATCCCGTGCAGCGGCAGACGTGGCCGCCCAGCACGTCGTGCGTGGTCTCGTCGACGCCCAGGCCTTCGCGGCGGGCCGCCGTGACGCTCATGAGGATGCCCGGTGTGCAGAAGCCGCATTGGAGTCCGTGGCAGTCGCTCATGGCGCGTTGGAAGCGGTCCAGCGCGTCGGCCGTGGACTCGCCCCCGCTCAGTGATTCGACGGTCTCCACGGTGCGGCCGTCGCTCTGGACGGCGAACATCAGGCAGGACCGCACGGGGACTCCGTCCAGCAGGACGGTGCAGGACCCGCAGACCCCCTGCTCGCAGGCCACGTGCGTGCCGGTGAGCCGTAGTTCGTGGCGCAGCAGGTCGGCGAGGCTGGTACGGGCCTCGACGTCGGTGGTGCGGGCCGCGCCGTTGACGTGCACGGTGATGGCGTGTCGGGTCGCGTTCACGCGGCGGCTCCTCGGGTGCCGGGCAGCAGGGTGCGGACGATGCGGGCAGTGAGCAGTCGGACGACCGAGGTCCGGTAGGCGGCGCTCGCGTGCAGGTCGGACGGCGGCTCCAGGCCTTCCACGGCGGCGTCGGCGGCGTCCTCTGGGCCGCCCCCGGCGACGAGGCAGCGTTCCAGCGCGGGCAGCCGGACGGGCCGGTCGGCGACGCCCGCCGCGGCCGCGCGGGCCCCGGTCACGGTGCCGTCGGCGTTCCGGCGGATCCCGACGATCAGCGCCGCAACCGGGAAGTCACCGTCTCTGCGGGCGACTTCGTCCACGTGGTAGTGGAATCCGTCGCGGATCGGGAACTCCACGGCGGTGAGGAGTTCGTCGGGCTGCCGGTCGGTGAGGAACACCGAATGGAAGAAGTCCGCGGCGGCGACCCGCCGGGTGCCGCCCGCGCCGGTGAGTTCGACGGTTCCTCCGGCGGCGACCAGCAGGGCGGGGAGTTCGGAGGACGGGTCGGCGTGGCTGATGCTGCCGCCGATCGTGGTGCGGTTGCGGATCTGCGGATGGGCGACGAGTCGGGTGGTGGCGCGCAGCACGGGCAGCGCCGCGGCGACCGACGGGTCGCGTTCGAGGGTGCGCAGGCGGACGGTCGCGCCGAGGCGCAGCGTCTCCGGCTCGACGGCGAGGCGGTCGAGGCTGGCGACCCGGTTGATGTCGACGACGATTTCCGGGCGTGCCAGGCGCAGGTTCATGAGGGGGACAAGGCTCTGGCCGCCGGCCAGGACCGAAGCGTCGTCGCCGTGTTCGGCGAGGAGCGCGACGGTTTCGCCGACCGTGGCGGGGGCGAGGTAGTCGAAGCTCGCGGGCTTCATCGGGGCTCCAGGAGGCGAAGGATCGAAAGTTGACGAACTTATGGATCCAATAGTTGATGGAACTATAGGGAGGTGGCCGGACGCACGCCACCCCCGACCGGATTCAGCCGGCCGCCGGGCGTCGGCCGATCAGGGACACAGCCGTGCGCAGGTCCACGACGTCGCAGTACTTCGCCGCGAGGTCGGTGAAGGCCGCCTCGGCCTGCGCCGGATCGCGGTCCGCGCAGGCCTCGCGCACGACCACGGCGGGGATTTCGCTCTGTACGAGGTCGACCGCCGTCGCGCGGACGCATCCGCTGGTCGAGGCTCCGCACAGCACGACGGTGCCGACCCCGGCCGCGCGGATCCGGCCCGCCAGGTCGGTGCCGAACAACGCGGAGGCACCGCGCTTCGGCAGCACCGGATCGACGGGCTGTGCACCCAGGCGCGGATCGAGGTCGCACGGCGGGGTCCCGGCGCGCAGCGTGTCCAGGGCCGGGATCTTCGCGGCCCACAGCGGCAGCGGCTCGGCGGGCTCGTAGGCGATGACGGTCCACCAGACCGGGGCGCCCGCGCGCCGCGCCGCGTCCACCAGCTCGCGGGTTGCGGCGACCGCGTCGTCCGCCGGGCAGGAGAACGCGCCGCCCGGTTCGGTGAAGCCCCGCTGCAGATCCACGACGACCACGCCGGGCCGGCCGCCGCGTGGCACCGTTCCGCCGAACCCGCGGGTCCGCCAGGCCGTTTCGACCGTGGCCTCGATCGTGTCGCTCACCGTGCCGCCTCGATTCCTTCGGTCCAGGGGGTCCGCGATCCGATGGTGTCGTCGGCCGCCGCCTCGACGGCCGCGCCGACCGCGCGCACGACCGCATCGGGCTGCTGGAAGGGCACCATGTGCCCCGCGCCCGGCACACGGACCACGGATGCGGCGGGATTCGCGGCCCGCAGCGCCGCGGCGTCCGCCTCGCCGACCACGTCGCTGGCCGCGCCGTACAGGAGCGTGGTGCGCGCCCCGGCCAGCGCAGGCCACGCGCGCAGGAACTCCCCGTCGTGGAAGTCGCGGTGGGCTTCGCGCACCGCGTCCGCCCGTACGGAAGGCAGCGCCTCGGCCCAGGCCGCGGCGAACCCCGGGGCCCAGTCCGGGTGGATGCGCCGGGCTTCGGCGGCCGTCGGGGGAGCGCCGACCATGCGGACGTAGTCGTCCGCCGCCGCCGGATAGGGCCTCCCGTCCGGGCACAGCGGCGGATCGACCAGGACGGTGCGGCGGGCTTCCGCGCACCGGGCGGCGACCAGCGCACCCAGGGAGTGCCCGAGGACGACCGTCCGGTAGCCCAGCCCGAGGGTGCGCATCACCCACGCGGTGTCGCCGGCCATGCGCGACACGCCGTAGCCGCCGCGTCCGACGGTCGTGCGGCCCCGGCCGCGCTGGTCCACCACGATCACCCGCAGGCCTTCCGCGGCGAGGCGGGCCGCCATCGGGGCCCACGCCGCCGCCGGGCACGTGATGCCGGGCAGGGCCAGGACCGCGGGTCCGACCTCCGGGCCGGCGGCGAGCACGGACACCCGTCCGTCGGGGTGGGCGAGATCGGCGCGTTTCACCGGCGCCTCGACGGGGCCTGGAGCGCCGGGACGGCGATGTCGCCGGCCACCACGACCGGTTCGTCGTCGAGGGTGAGGGTGCAGCCGTGCAGCGGCATGTCGACGTGGCACGGCGAGTGGTTGGTGCCGCCGAGTTCGCCGTTGGGGCCGGTGGAGAACAGCACATTGCCGTACGTGGCGCGTGCCTCCATGCCGATGCCCTGGAAGTCGACGGCGATCGAACTGGCCCGGGCGTTCTCGTGCATGCCCCAGCCGATGTGCGAAATGCCGTAGGCGTCGGGATCGTCGAAGGACGCCATGTAGTCGCGCAGCAGAGCCGCGTCGAAGCCGCCGCGGATGTCGACGACCCGGCCGTGCTCGATGGCGATGTGAATCGGCTCCCGCACGTAGGAGGTGAACGGGAACACGATGTCGCCGGGGCCGAGCACGACCCGGCCGTCCACCCCATCGTCGTCGCCACCGGTGAAGAGGAACCCGGACGGCCAGTGGTCCCAGCGGCCCGGAGTGTCGGTGAAGCCGTACTCCAGGATGGTCGGATAGGTGTTCAGCCGGTACGTCACATCCGTTCCGTGCGGGCTCGTCACCCGCAACGTCCGCGCCGCGGAGAGCAGTTCGCCCGCCGCCTCGATGCGTTCGCGCTGCCCGTCCGTGGGCAGCAGTTTGGCGAGCTGCGCCACGGGTTCGACCACGCTCAGCACACGCGTACCGCTCGCCTGGATCGCGAGCTGCTCGGGGGAGAAGAGCAGGAAGATCAGATCGATCAGCAGGTCGGCCTGCTTGAGCGCGTCCACGGCGGCGGCGTTGCCGCTGAGCGGCGTGTTGCCGACCACGAGCGAGTCCAGGCCGGCGCCGTTCAGCGTGGACGGCAGCCGGACATGGTAGGCGTCGCCGCCGAGCCGCCGTGCGGCGGCCAGGAACGCATCGGCGTAGTCCAGGCGTTCGGTGCCCTGCGACAGCACGGCGACGCGTTCGCCGGTCCGTACGCCGCACAGGCGCAGTTCCTTCTCGCACAGCCCGACGAAGTCGAGGAAGGCGGTCACGAGTGGTTCCTCCGTGTTTCGGGCGTGCCGGTGCGGCGCAGCCGCGCGAGGGCGGAGCGGCGGCATCGGCGCGCGGGTTTCGGGGGCCGCGGGTCAGAGGGCGAGCGGCTCGTCCGACTCGCTGTTGACGATGAATGCCTCGGGCATCGGCGGCCCCCACATGGCAGTCGGACAGTCGATGTCGCGCGGCTGCCACGCATCGGTGATCTGGTCGATGTCGGTGAAGTACTCGATCCAACTTCCCCACGGGTCCGGGACGTACGTGAACAGATTCGAGCCGAGGCCGTGGCGGCCCAAGCCCCAGCCGGGGTGCCCGGCGGCGGCCATGTCGCGGGTGCCGATCATGAGCGCGTCGAGCCCGGAGACCTCCCAGCTGGAGTGGTGCAGGCCGACGTGGCCGCCGCGCACGAACCCCAGCGTGTGGTGGTCGCCGGGGCGGGCGTGCCAGAACGACAGGATGTCGCCGGTGCGGTCGCTGAGCCGGAATCCCAGCACGCCGCCGTAGAAGCGCTCGGCGGCGCCGAGGTCGCGCACGTACAGCAGCACGTGGCCGAGCCGGTGCGGGCGGGCCGCGTCCGGCGTTTCGGCCCAGGCCGCGCGGTCGACGCGGGCATGGCGGGCGCCGGTGTTGAGGCTGGTGTCCGGCATGGGCCGGCCCGGGTCCGGGGCGCCTTCGCGCAGGTTGACCCAGACGCCTTCCGGGTCGCGGAACCACAGCCCGGGTCCCGCGAACGCGGCCGGCGGGTCGAGCAGGCGCACGCCGGACCGCTCCAGATGCCGCGCGAAGTCGCCCAGCCGGCCCGGGTCGACGCCGAACGCCAGGCAGGCGATGCGCTTGTGCGGGGCCTCGACCAGTGACACCTGGTCGAACGCCGCGCCGTCGCAGCGGAACCCGAGGGTGTCGCCGTGGCCGCCCCGGCGGAGCCCGAACGTCCCCAGGAAACCGTCGGCGGTGTCGAGCGACGGCACGGTCATGCCGTAGCCGAGGACCCCGTTGACGGTGGGCACGGGATGGCGGGAATCAGCGGGTCCGGGCGGGGCGTCGGACGGGGCGGCGGACCGGGAAGGCATGCGTTCTCCTCGGGGGAGTGCGGGAATCGGGCGGCCGGACGGCAGATGGGCCCGCGGTGGCGGACGACCGGCGGGATCGGTTTCCGGACGACGGTTGACAGCCGGTGAACTTGGATCCAATAGTTGATGCTAGTCCGGATCCGGTTGCTGCACCAGAGGTCCGGGACATCACGCCACGGCCGGTCGGGGGACCGGCCCACGAGTACTTGGGGTCGTACGCATGGGGCTGTTGGATGGGAAAGTCGCGGTGGTCACCGGCGGCGGTGGCGGCATAGGCAAGGCCGTCGCCGAGCGGTACCTCGCCGAAGGCGCGCGCGGCGTGGTCGTGGTCGACAACCTGGCCGAGCGTGCCGACGCGGTCGGCAGGGAACTCGGCGACCGGGCGCTCGGCGTCTGCGCCGACGTCCGCTCGTGGGCGGACAACCTCCGTGTGGTGGAGACCGCCGTCGAGGCGTTCGGCGCGCTCGACGTGTACGTGGGAAACGCCGGGATCTTCGACCACGCAGTGCACGTCGCCGACCTGACCGGCCCCGAACTGGAGGCCGGGTTCGACGAGATCATGGCGGTCAACGCCAAGGGCTGCCTGCTCGGTGTCCGCGCCGCGCTCGAACCGCTGCTCGCGTCCCGCGGCTCGGTGATCCTGACCGCGTCCTGGGCCGGGTTCCGGCCGGCCGGCGGCGGTGTGCTGTACACGATGTCCAAGCACGCGGTCGTCGGTCTCGTCCGCGAACTCGCCTACGAACTCGCCCCGCACGTGCGGGTGAACGGCGTGGCGCCCGGCGTCGCGCCGACCACGCTGCGCGGCATCGAGTCGATCGGCCAAGGCGCCAAGCCGTCGCTGATGCCCGGCACCGAAGACGCGCTCCCCCTCAAGCGCGTCCCGGAGACCGCCGACTACGCCGGGATCTACGCGATGCTCGCCTCGCCGGACGCGTCGCTCATGACCGGCTTCGTCGTCGAGGCCGACTCCGGGCTCGCCGTGCGCGGCGTCGCCCGGGTGGCCGGCGGCGACCACTTGGCCGCGGGTGGTGGCGCGTGAACCCCGTCGCTCCCGTTCCGTCCGACGTGCCGTTCGACGTGCCGTTCGCCCTGGCCACCCGGCGCCGCGAGGACGGCGGCTTCGAACCGCTGCTCGCCGTCGACGGTGTGCTGGTGGCGGTCGACCCGGCCGCAACCGACGCCGCCGCCGACCCGGCCCGCCTGCGGGCGTTGGGCGCGCAGGCCTACCTCGACCGGTGGGATACGGCGCTCGACCTCCTGACCGCGTACGTCGACCGGGTCCGCACCGCGGGCGTCGAGGACGCGCTGTGGTACCGAGGCCCCCTCGCACCGGGCGACACCTCGCTCGCGTCGCCGATACCCGCCCCGCGGCAGGTGCTCTGCGCGGCGTCCAACTACGCCAAGCACGTGAGCGACTTCAAAGGCCGCGAGGACATCGACACGTTCCGCGGCATCGACCGGTCGACCATGATGCCCTACCTGTTCCCGAAGGGCCCCGACTCGGTCTCCGGCCCCTACGACGACGTGGCCTACCCCGCCGTGACCGCACGCCTGGACTACGAAGCCGAACTGGCCGTTGTCCTGGCGCGCGGCGGACGGCGCGTGCACCCGGAGAAGGCCGGCGGGCACATCGCCGGCTACCTCGCCTTCAACGACCTGACCAGCCGGGACCTCCAGCAGCGCAAGGACTGGCCGTTCTTCAGCACCGACTGGTTCGCCGGGAAGTGCTTCGACGGCTCCGCGCCGATGGGGCCGCTGCTCGTACCGGCTCGCTTCATCCCCGACTACCGCGCACTGCACCTGGAACTCCGGGTCAACGGCGACCTGCGGCAGAGTGCCCCGGCAGGCGACATGGTCTTCTCCGTCGAGGAGCAGATCGCCTTCGCGTCCGGCATCACCGCGCTGGCGCCCGGCGACGTCATCGCCACCGGAACCCCCGACGGCGTCGCGATGAAGACCGGCCAGTGGCTCCACTGCGGCGACGTGGTCGAGACGTCCGTCGGCCCGCTGGGCACGCAGCGCGTCACGATTGTCGAGGACCGCGCCGCGTCCGGCGACGGCTTCGAACTCGCGCCGCCGGAGCGGACCCGATGATCCCCGTCCCGGGCGTCCCGGGTGCCGGGGGCGCGGCGGACCTGGTGGACCTGGTGGACGCGCACCGCCACACGATGCCCGCGACCGTCCTCGACTTCCTCCGCGGGCGCAATGAACCGCCTTTTCTGGAAGGCGACTTCGTGCGCTGTTCCGAAGGGTACGGCTACCGCCTCACGGCGGCCATGACGGACCTGGACGGCAACCTCGCCGACCTGCGCGCGGCCGGGGTCCGCACGGCGCTGCTGTCCGCGATCGTCGGTGTCGTCGACCAGCTTCCGGCCGCCGAATCGGCCGCGCTGGCCCGCGCCGTCAACGACGAACTCGCCGATCTCGCCCGGCGGTACCCGGGCGAGATCACGCCGATGGCCGTCCTGCCGCTGCTCGACGGAGAGGCCGCCGCCGACGAACTGCTCCGCGCGCTCGGCCTCGGGCTCCGCGGCCCGCTCCTGCCGGCGACCGTCGCCGGACGGCAGCTCCCCGCGCTCGACCTCGATCCGCTGTACGCCGCCGCCGCGGCCACCGGCACTCCGCTCACCCTGCACCCGACCGCCCCCGCACCGGCGCTGGCCGAGTACTTTGCGGACTACGCGTTCATGTCCACACTCGCCTTCCCGGTCGACGTCACGGCGTGTGTGCTGCGCCTGGTGCTGGGCGGCGTGCTCGAGCGGCACCCGGACCTCGCGCTGGTGGTGCCGCATGCCGGATCCCTGATCCCGTACCTGCTCGGCCGCATCGACCGCGAAGCGCTCAAGTACCGCGACCGCGGCGCGATGGGGGCCCTGTCGGAGGCGCCGAGCACCCGGCTGACCCGGCTGTACGTCGACGCGGTGTGCCTGAACCCGGCGGCCATCCGGCTGCTCGTGGACGTCATGGGCGCGGACCGCGTCGTCTACGGCAGCGACTACCCGTTCTGGGAGACCCGCGAGAACACGGACGCCCTGGACGCCGCGATCGCCGAGCCCGAGGTCCGCGCGCTCGTCCGCGCCGGCAACGCCCGCCGGCTGTACGGCCTCGGGGGACCGGACCCGCTCCCGAGCCCCCACACACCGGAAGTGAGACGCCGATGAGCGGACCAGGCCGCACCCCGCAACGCCCCGCCGGGACCGACGGCCAGGGCGCCGGGGACGACGCAGGCCGCGCGGCGGACGTCGCGGACGACTTCGCGCACACCACGGTCCCGGACGACGCCCGGATCGGCCGGACCAGACTCACCATGGCGAGCTGGTCGCTGGCCACCGGCATGGCCTGGCTCTTCTACGGCGCGCTGGCCTCGACGCTCGCCGGAACCCGCGACGCCCTCCTCGGGCTCGGACTGTCCGTGGTGGTGTTCGCGCTCGCGAACATGCCCATGGTGCGGATCGCGACCACCACCGGCATGAGCAGCGCCCTCGCATCGCAGCGGGTCTTCGGACGGGCCGGCGCGGCGCTCATCGCGTTGCTGCTCGCCGCGACCACCGTCTACTTCGCGGTGTTCGAAGGCAGCGTGATGGCCGAGGCGTTCCACCAGCAATGGGGCCACGACATCCGCTGGTGGTACCTGGCCGTGGTGGTCGGGCTGCTGCCGCTGATGATGGGCGGCGTCCTGACCTGGCTCGACAAGCTCAACGCCGCGCTGCTGCCGTTGTACGTCGTCGGCATCACGGCGGCGCTGGCCGCCGCCGGGCGGCGCGGCGACCCGGGCGCGTTCTGGGACTTCCCGGGAGTGGTACCGGAGGCGGCCCGCGTGCTGCCGGGCTGGCTGACGGTGTTCGTGCTGTACCTGGGCATCTGGCTCGTCATGCCCACGACGGTGGACTTCGCCCGGTTCGGCCGGGCACGCGACACCAGGTTCCTCCAGACGGTGACGTTCGGGTGGGTTTTCGGCGCCGTGGTGTTCGCCGTCAACGGCGCGATCGGGATGTTCCTGGTCCAGATGGTGCTTCCGGGGTCGGCGGTGGCCGCGGAGAACGGCGTGGTCAGCGCGATCGTGGGCCCGCTGGGCGTGTGGGGCGTTTTGCTGATCGTGGTCACGCAGGTGCGGATCAACACGCTGAACTTCTACCAGTCGTCGACCAACATCCAACGCCTGGTGAAGCAGTTCGTCGGGGTGCGGATCCCGCGTCCGGCAGCCGTGGTCGCGGTCGGCGTGCTGACGTTCGTGCTCATGCTGACCGACGTCTTCTCCTACCTGCAGAAGGCGCTCAGCTGGCAGGGCACGTTCTTCGTCGGCTGGGTGGGCATCGTGCTCGCGGATCTGGCGCTGCGGACCCGCAAGGGCGCGCCCGGGGTCCGGGTCGGGGCAGCCTGCACGGTCTGGGTGCTGTCCGCGGCCGCCGGCATCGTCCTGATCCAGTCCCCGGAGCGGTGGCCGGAAGCGTCTGCGCTCGCCCCGGTGGTGTCGCTCGGCCTTGCGATGGCGGGATACCTCGCGTTGGCGCTGTGGCCGCACCATGGGGCGGCCGGGCGCCGCGGTGCCCCGGACCGGGCCGAGGCGGTGACCCGGAATGGCTGAGCCGCGCGTCCCGGCCGGAGGCCCCTCAGGTTGCCGCGGGCGGATCCGGATAGCTGGTGGCGTCCACGGCGAACATCGTCGGGACCGGGGTGTAGCCGGGCAGCGGCTCGGCCCAGACCAGGCGCACCGGCGCGGTCAGCGTGCCGTCCTCGGCCGTCTCGACGGTGATGCCCAGGCCGGCCGCGGCGTCGACCAGCGGGCCGAATTTGTGCCAGGGGTCGGCGTCCAGGATGAGGCCGATCGCCGAGCTGAGCATGTGGAGTTCCTGGAGGCGGCGGGCGCGTCGGCCGTCGCGGGCCCGCAGGGCCTCGAGGAACGCGGCGTCCAGGTCGAGGATGTAACCGGGCAACTGCCGCCGGTTGTAGTAGAAGCGCTGGAGCCGGTACAGGCGCTCGTACAGATCGAGGATCGTGCGGCGCAGGACCGGACCGAACCCTTCCTTCGGGAGCATGTGGAAGTCCACGTGGTCCTGGTGGAAGTCGCGGGGCTCGCGCGGACGCTCGCGCATCCCGTGGGACAGCGAGCCCATCTTCTCCAGCGCCTCGTCGGTGACCGACTCGGCGCCGCGCACGAGCAGCGGGGGCTGGAGCAGGAGCAGGGCGGCGTACAGCTCCTCGGCCTCGTTGAGGTCGATGCCCGCCACGGTCACCCCGTGGTTGGCCTTCGCGGTGACGAAGCCCTCCGCCTCCAGCATCCGCAGGGCCTCGCGCAAGGGGGTGCGGCCGACGCCCAGTTCCTCCATCAGCTCCCGCTGGGTGAGCCGCTGACCGGGCAGCAGTCTGCCGCTCAGGATCAGTTCGCGCAGTTGCTCGTGGGCCTGCGTGGACGCGTCTCCCGTGCGTCCGGGCTTTGTATACACCTTTGGATCATATCCGACCTGACTGGAGGTGAGGCGGCGTGCGCTTCGCCCACGCTTCCTACCGTGTCACCGATCGGGCAACGTGCCTGGCCTTCTATACCGCATTGGGCTTCCGCCTCGCCGAGGAGGCCCGCATCGGAGACGCCACCCATCTGTTCCTGACTCTCGACCCCGAGGGCCGGGGCGGCCCGGAATTGGAACTCGTGCTGGCGCCCGGCACCGGATACCGGCACGTCGCGGTCGCCACCGACGACCTGGACGCGGCGCTGGCCCGCCTCGGCTCCGCGCCGGTACGCGGCCCGATCACCACGCCCTCGGGCACCCGCCTCGCCTTCGCCGCCGACCCCGACGGCTACGAAGTCGAACTCATCCAATACGCCGGGCCCGCACCGTCCTTGCCCGCTTCGCCTTCCGACGCAGATGCGTCCGCCCCCTTTCGGAGTATCGACGTGGATCCGACCCCGCGCGTCACGCAATTCCTGTACCACGAAGCCGAACTGCTCGACGACAACCGCGTCCGCGACTGGTACGCCCTGCTCGCCGAGGACCTCGTCTACGAAGTGCCGCTGCGCGTCACCCGCGAGCGCCGGCACGGCGCCGGCTTCAGCCCGGCCGCCTTCCACCAGCGCGACACGTACTCCAGCATCGCGGCCCGGGTCAAGCGCCTCTCCGGCGAGTTCGCGTGGGCCGAGGACCCGCCGTCGCGTACCCGCCGGATCGTCGGCAACGTGCGGCTGCGGCCCGGCGACGCCCCCGGCGAACACCTGGTGCGCTCCAACCTGATGCTCTACCGCGGCCGCGGCGACGCTCCCGGCCACCACCTCATCGTCGGCGAACGGCACGACGTGCTGCGCGAGACGCCCGGCGGCGACCTGCTGATCGCCCGCCGCACGGTCTACCTCGACCACACCAGCCTGCCGACCCACAACCTCGCCATATTCCTGTGACCCGGCGCACCCGCCGTGCCACCGCCGTCCACCCCTCACCCGCGCTCCCGGAGCTGACATGACCGACCTCGCCGCCCGGCTCGCCGAGATCCCCGGCGACCTGGACCAAGGGCTCCTGCCCGGCTACGTCTTCAACGATCCGCAGATCCACCGCCTGGAACTCGACCGGCTGTTCACCAAAGCCTGGTGCTTCGTCGGCCACGAGAGCGAGATCCCGGCGAACGGCGACTACATGGTGCGCAACATCGGCGAGGACCCGTTCATCGTGGTCCGCGACGACGACGGCGCCGTGCGCGTGCTGCTCGACGCCTGCCGCCACCGCGGCACCCGACTGTGCCGGGCCGATGCCGGGAACACCACCAACTTCCGTTGCCCGTACCACGGATGGACGTACAACACCAAGGGCGACCTGGTCGGCGCGCCCGCGATCAACACCGCCTACAAAGGCCTCGACAAGTCGCAGTGGGGCTTGATCCCCGCGGCCCAGGTCGAGACCGTGCACGGGCTGATCTTCGCCTCGCTCGACCCGAAGGCCGCGCCCCTGGACGACTATCTGGGCGGCATGCGCTGGTACCTCGACCTCATGTTCGGACTCGCCGACGGCGGCATGGAGGTCGTCGGCGAACCGAACCGGTTCGTCCTCGACGCCGACTGGAAGATCGGCGCCGACAACTTCTCCGGCGACGACTACCACACGGTCTTCCTGCACAAGTCGATGTGGGACGTCGGCGCGATCACCATCCCCCCGGTCGCCAACATGCAGGGCTACCACGTCCACGCGGCCCCCGGACACTCCGTCACCTTCTCGATCGCCGACGACGAGGACGACGGCGGCCCGCAGTTCTGGGGCTACGACCCGGAGATCACCGCCGCCTTCCGTCAAGGAGACCTGACCGCGGAGCAGTTCGCCATCGCCAGGCGTTCGCGGATCTGCGTCGGCACGGTGTTCCCCAACCTGTCGTTCCTGATGGCACCGCTCACCGAAGACCCCGCGCACGCGCCGACCGGGCTGCTCAGCCTGCGGCAGTGGCAGCCGGCGGGGCCCGGCCGGATGGAGATCTGGAACTGGGTGCTGGCCTGGAAGGGCACGCCGGAAGCCCTGCGCGAGCGGGCCTACCAGGCGTCGATCGGCACGTTCGGACCCGCCGGACTGTTCGAACAGGACGACACCGAGCCGTGGCAGTCGATCACCCGGATGAGCGGGTCGGCGTACGGCCGCGCGGTCGGCATGAAGCTCAACTACCAGATGGGCCACCAGGGCGCGGGCATCGGCTCGGTCCGGGAAGTGACCGATTTCCCCGGCCCCGGCACCGTCCTCGCCCCGCGGTACGAGGAAGGCGTCCAGATCAACTTCTACCGCCGCTGGGCCCACTACCTGAACGGAGACGCCTGATGGACGCGGTCTCCCCGGTGACCGTCCCGGCGGCACCCCCGGGCGCCGCGGCCGACCAAGGCCGCGTCCCGGACGCCGCGCCGCACCCCGGCACCCCGGCCCGGCTGACCGCCGATCCCGCCCGAGAACCCGCCATCGCGCTGCGCGGCAGCCCGCTGATCGACGCGCTGGACGCGGCCGCGCTCCGCGGTCGCGGAGGCGCGGCGTTCCCCGCCGCGGTCAAGTGGCGTGCCGTACGGTCCGCGCCGTGCGTCGTGGTGGCCAACGGGGCGGAAGGCGAACCGGCGTCGTGGAAGGACCGCTACCTCCTTCGCGCTCGCCCCGGACTCGTCCTCGATGGCCTGCTGCTTGCCGCGGAAGCGCTCGGGGCGGTCCGGGCGCTCCTCTATGTCGGCCGCCCCGAAGACGAGGCCGCCGTGCGTACGGCACTGGCCCGGCACCCCGGCGCGGGCGGCGTTGAGGTGGTCGCGGTCGCGGACCGGTATGTCGCGGGCGAGGAGACCGCGGTGGTGCGTGCCGTGAACGACGGCATCGCCATGCCGACCGTCAAGCCGCCGCGCCCGTTCGAACGCGGCATCGACGGCCGGCCCACACTCGTGCAGAACGTCGAGACGCTCGCCCACGCGGCGTGGATCGCCCGGCACGGGGCGGAGGCGTTCCGCGCGGTCGGCACCGCGGGGTCGCCGGGCACCGCGCTGGTGACCGTGGACGGAGCCGTGTCCGAAGTCGCCCTCGGCACCCCGCTGTCCGAGCTGTTCGCGGCGCGCGACCAGGCCGTGCCGCCGCCCGCCGTGCTCGCCGGAGGCTACTTCGGCGGCCTCCTCGCACCGGACCGGTTCGGACTGCCGCTCGACTACGACGCGTTCCGGGCGGCCGGTTCCGGCCTGGGCTGCGCGGCGTTCGGCGTGGTGCGCGACTGCCCCGTCGACACCGCGGTCCGAGTCGCGCACTACCTCGCGGCCGAGTCCAGCCGCCAGTGCGGCGTATGCCTCAACGGCACCCGCGCCATGGCCGAAGCCCTCGGCCGCGTCGCGACCGGACACGCCGCGCCCGACGACCCGGCCAACCTCGCGCGCTGGTCGGAAACCCTGCCCGGCCGGGGCGCCTGCGCGCTGCTCGACGGCGCGGCCCTGCTGGTCCGCTCACTGCTCGGCGGCTTCCCCGGGGCGGTCGCCGCCCATCTCGACCACGGCTGCGCGGTGTGCGCGGCGGAACGGAGCACGTCATGAAGGCCCACGTCGACGCCACCCGCTGTCAGGGCATGGGCGTGTGCGCGGAACTGGCCCCCGCCGTCTTCCTCCTCGACGACTGGGGATTCGCGAGCACCGCCGACGGCGGCGCGATCCCCGCCGAACACGAACCGGCCGTCCGCGACGCGGCGGCCCGCTGTCCGGAGAAGGCGATCCTCCTCGTGGAGTGACAGCGGACGGCGAAGGAGCGGGGGAGCGGGGGGCAAGGCTGCGGGTCCGGTACGGGGGGTGCCGTATCGGACCCGCGGATTCCGTGGGCGGCAACGGTGGCGCAGGTACACCCTGTCGTGTGTGGACAACAATCGCCTGGTCATAACCTCGCCGAAGACCCGGAACAGCCGGAACTGGGTGGCCATTTCGGGGCGTGTCGGCGAGGCGCTGCGGTGCCGCGCGGTCCAGCAGCGCCGCGATGGGGCGGATTCGCGGACGGGGCTGTTCGCCGGCTTGGTGTTCACCCGCCCGGACGGGCGTCCGTTGCGGCCCCAGATGTTGCTGGACCGGTTCCGGCGGCTGTCCGCGGAGGCAGGTTTGCCGCGGATCACGATGCACGACCTGCGGCACCTGGCCGCCACCCTCACCATCGCCGCGGGGGTTCCGCTGGTGGTGGTGTCGAAGACGCTGCGGCACTTGACCCTGTCGACGACGGCGAACATCTACGCCCACCTGACGAGGCCGGCCGCGCGCGCCGCGGTCGTCACCATCCAGCGCGTCCTCGCCCAAGCGGAGGAACACCTGACAACCGGCGGCCTGCCGCCGAGTGCGCGCGGGCCGATACCGCCGGAGCCCCGCGACTGGCTACAGCAAGTCACCGAGTTGTTGGATCCCGCCCACGACGCCGCACGGCGTGCGTTCAAGCAGGCGACCACCCTGCGACCACCAGAGGACGCCGGCAGGGGAGCCGGAGCCGCAGATATCCCCTTGTATGACCGTGAGTTCGTGAACGGGTCTCGCTGGCCGGTGCCGGAATGCGACCACCCTGCGACCACCACGCCCGCGGACACCGGAAAGGCCGCCCTCTCCGTACGGAGAGAACGGCCTCCGACCTGCGTAAACGCTGGTCGGGACGACAGGATTTGAACCTGCGACCCCTTGACCCCCAGCGGTTCGTCCGTCTCTGTGCATGCCGTGTGGTCCCGGTGTGGTCCCCGTGGGTGTTGCTCTGTGTAGGCAAGTCTCGGTTGCCGACTGGGGGATGGATGGGTCTCACCTGGGGTCGCCCCGCCGGCCAGCGTCGGCCTGGCTGGCGCTGGTCGGTCCCGGGTTCGGGTCCTCGTTCCTCAGCGTGTTCGCCGACTGGGCCGCGGAAGGTGGCTGGGTGGACCGGCGCTGTTCGTGAGCAATGGGCGGGGGGAGTGTCGGAGCGGTGCGGCATATTCTCTCGGCATGGCTGACATCCACGAGTTGCCCGGTGTATTCCTGGCTTGACGGCGGCGGCAACCCGGTGCCGTACGGGAGCCTGGTGTTCGTCAAAGCGCTCGCACCCGACGAGGTGATCCGGCGTCTGGGGGCGGATCCTGCCTCGGCGCGGCGGATGACCGACGAGGAGCGCACGAACCAGGATGATGCCGTGGATTTGCTGAGTGTCCGCGACCTGGGCGGGGGTTGGGCGTTGGCGTTCGAGCCGGGCGGCGCCGATGCGTTCGTGGAGGAGCCCGTGCGTCCGCTGTCCGCCGACACCGAGGTCGTCATGTTCAACCGGAACATCCTGGCCCACTGCCGGTTCCGGCACTTCGTCGACGGTGTGCTGTGGACGTACTTCGACGCGGTGGCCCCCGACGAACGCCACGGCCTCCATCCGGACCGGCTCGCCGCGGACATGCGCCGCATCAGCCTCACCCCAGCCCCCGACGACCACGACCTGGACGACTACGACGACGAGTACGAAGACCCTGGCGTCAGCCGCTGCGCGCCCATCGGTCACTGGGGCTCGATGACGATGGCGCTCGTCGAATCCGTCACCGGCGTCCGTCTCCACCCGCAGGCCTTCGCCATGTCTGCTACGACGGTGGTCCGGCGCTTCTCCCGACGGCGGGGCTGACGCCACCCCGGGTTACGCCGGTGCCGTGATGACGAGACGTGGTCGTTACCGGCGCCCGCCCAGCGGGCTGTCATCGTGACGCAGTGGCCGTCGACGTCGCGTTCCTCCCCCGCTCCCGACGACCAAACAGCCGCTGCATTTGGGGCCTACCGGTGCGCTGGCGCGCTATCCGTCCCCGAAACCCCCGCGGGGACCGGCAACGGCCCGGGATACGAAGCATCCCGATGGCGCTCCGACACCGCTATGGGTCGGCAGCCGACGCCGTGGACGCTCAGCGGCCCCGGTTTCACTGGCTGGTCCGCACGGGGGCTGGACGAACTCGTCGACCGCGCCGAAGACCAGGCCCGGCGCCTCGAGGAGATCCGGGTCGGAGTCGTCTCGGACCCCCTTCAACTCATCGGGCGGGGATAGAGGCGCCCAAGCGCAAAGCAGCGCGGTGTCAGGCGGAGAGGCGGAGCGCCGAGGGTGACAGGGCCTGTGTTCAGGCCACATTGACGCTGATGCAGATGTCATCGTCGGTCTCGGTCTTGCATGGGGTGAGCAGCCGGACATGGCGCCGGTCGATGGTGATGGACGTGCGTCCGGGCGCGCGAACCAAGCCTGCGGACGCGGCGAAGCCAGGAGCTACGGAGACCTGCGCGCGGCTCCGCTCGGGCCGCGAACGGCTCGGAGCCCCGGATCTGGTGGTGGTGGTGGCCGAATCGGCGGTGGCTGTCTTGCTGCCGGAGATGAAGCATCTTGATCCCGCGGCCGCGTCACCGGCGATGCCGGCGGCCGCGGCCGGAGCCGGAAGCACCACGAACGAGGAACCCGAGCAGCCACAGCACCAAAGCGGCCACAGCCACCCACCACAGGACGTGAACAGCGAATCCCACGCCGAACAGCACCAGGATCCCGAGCAGGATCAAAAGCAGCACAACCACGACCGATCACCTTCTCGGTCCAAGTGTGCCCCGCCCGGAACCGGGGTGATCCTCCAGCAGCAGGCGCTCGGTCTGCGGCGGACCCGCGCCCTACCGCGCAGGTCCGCGTCGTATGGGCCGACGTGGGGCCGCCGGGAGAAGGTCGCTGGTCAGGCGGCCTGGGTATCGTCCGCAGGCGGCTCGGCGTCGTCGTCGACGCCGTCGGCTTTGGCGCGGACGTCCTTCGGGGTGGGCGCCGTGATGTTGCGTTGCTCTGCGGACCGTTTCCGGGCTGCGGTGCGGTTCCCCTGCGAGGCGTCGTTCTCCCCGGGGGTGTCGTTGTTGTCCGTGCTCATGGCATCGTCCTTCTCGTCGTATCGCGTGGTGGACTCGGTGGGCCGGCCGTGCCCATGGCGGGCGTAGGCCGCGTGGGCGCGTAGGCCGGAGCCCTGGTCAGTGGCCAAGGGCGTCGGCGAGTTCCTTCTTGGTCATCTTCGAGCGGCCGTGGATGTTGCGCTGCCTGGCCTCGTTGTACAGCTGCTCCCTCGTCGGCCCCTGCGAGCCGGAGTGCGAGCGCCGGCCGCCGCGCCGGGAGGACGAGGTGTCGTGGACGGAAGAGCGGCTGGCGGTCTTCGACTCGCCGTGCCGGGCCCGTTCCTTGTTCACCGTGCGGGCTGCGATCTCCTCCGCCCGTTTCCGGCTCTCGCCGCGGGCCAATGCGCTGTCCTTGATGTGTTCGTACTGGCGTTCACGCTTCTTGTTCGAACCGGCAGGCATGACTTCTCCTTCTCCTGGTTCGACGCATCGCCTACCCCCGAACCTAAGGGCCGAGTCGTGGGCGCGCCTGCGCATATGGGCAGGCGCGGACGGGGACGCGTTTGCCGGATGGGGAATTGCTGTCGTCGCTGCACGCGGCGAGGGTGAACGCGGCGAGCCCGGCGGCGCCGAGGCCCGCCAGGAACCGGCGCCGGTCCAGCCCGCCTGACGGCAGCCTGGCCTCCCGTTCCCGGACATGCTTGCCCAGCACGGCCGCCGCCATCGACATGTGCGGCAGCGTCGCCCGGTGCGCCTCGTCGACCTGCGCGATCAGCGCCCGCAGTTCCCCGTCTGTGCCCTGTGCTGCGGGCGGTCAGTGCGCGGGCTCATCCGGCAGATCCCGTGCCAGGGTCTTGAGCTCGTGGAGGCCGAGCGGGTCCGTTTCGTCGCCCAGGAGGGCTTTGCGGACGACGGTGGCGGGTTGAAGGCCGTCCACCTCAACGTTCTCGAACTCGGCCCAAGGGCGTCGAGTAGCTCTTCGCGGGCCTCGTCGCGGACCGGCGAAATTCGCGCAGGGTCTTCGCGGCCTTGGCGCCCATGCGCGGCAGCTTGTCCGGTGCCATGACGACCACGGCCAAGACGACGAGTGTGACCATTGGCGGGCAGCGAAACACACCGGCCGTAACCGGAAGTTCCGCAGCAAGGACACACAGAATGTGGTCACGGTCGTCTCTCGCGAGCACCAAGCCCCAACGTCGTTTTGCAGTCTCATCGTCCGGGACGCTGCACGCCACGACCCACGCTGGCCGCGGACCACGACAGGACTCGACGGCTCACCAGCGGGTGCCCGCGCCCGCTGATGGCGTGTGCGGCGGGCGCGGCGGGCCCGGTTCTCGTGGACCGTACAGGTGGCTTTTGGGCCTGAGTGTTGCTCAATGCGCATTATGGGCATTTGCGTACTTAGTGCATTCGGGAGCCTTCTTGTCTGTCGGGTAGGCGGTGGGTTCGTGTACGCAAGGTCGCTCTCGCGGCGCCGGTCCGGTGGAATGGAGCCTGTCGGTCGGTTGCCGGTCGTCGTCGAGGTCGTGCTGCTGCGTGCGGTGCCGCAGCTCGCCTATCGGATGGCGCGGGGGATGCCACTGCCGGGAGAGGTGCCGGACTCGGCGGCGTTGCGGCTGGCCGGGCTTCCGGAGGACGCGGCGCGGCGCGCGGAACTGGTGGTGCATTCGACGAGCTGGCGTTACGAGCGAGGAGAACCACGGGTGGTGTTGACGTACGTCGTGGCGCCGGACCCTGATCCGACGCGGCCGTCCCGCCTGGTCGAGGGCGTGGGGATCGCCCGCGGTGACAGCGCGGCCTGTCCTGCGCCGGAGAGGGTTGCAGCGGGCGAGGTCGCCGCGCACGCGTTGCGGCACTTGGCGTTCTTGGAAGCTTCTGATCCGGTCGTGCGTGACGCGGTGGCGCGGGTCTCGGGGCTTACGGCTGTCATGCCGAGCTTCGAGCCCGACGTTGCCCGGAGGCTGCATACGGGGCCGTGAGGGCGCTTGCGACGCTGGGGGCGTCCGGCGCCGCCACGGGTGTCCGGTGCGGCGGTCGGTCTGCGCCGTCCGTGTGGGCGGATCACGGCGTTCGAGTGGTTCTTGCCCATGACGCGCGGCCGGGCTCGCCGTCGGCTTCCGGACCTGTGAACTGCTGTTTCGTCGGTGGTCGCAAGTGGCGCGGCGCCGGATTTCGGCTCCGGGCGGCGGACGGGGAAGGTGTCGTGCGTCATCGGCCGGGACATGGGGTGGCTGTTCCGAGTTGAGTCCGCGGCGTCCCCGTGACGCGGGGGCGTCCTCCGGGCGGGGCTGGGTGGGACGTGCCGTGGGCTGCTTGATCGTCGCGTGGTTCCGACGCACCGGGATCGCGCCCCGTCCCTAGGGAATTCGATGTCCAAACCCCGTCTGTTCCGGTGCGCGGGTGCGCCGGGTCGGTCCGAGCGTGTCCTGGCCGGTGCCGGTGTCACCGCGCTGGTCGCCTCCGCCGCGCTGGCCGGCCTCGTCCCGGGCACCGGCTATGCGTCCAGCCATCGCGAGGCGCCGCTGATCGCGGGTGATCCGCGGGCGGACAACACGGACGTGTACGCGTTTGTCAGCCCCGACAAGCCCGACACGGTCACCCTGGTGGCGAACTGGATCCCGTTCGAAGAGCCCAACGGCGGCCCGAACTTCTACCCGTTCGCCGACGATGCCCGCTACCACATCCGGGTCGACGCGGACGGGGACGGCAAGCCGGACACCACCTACACGTGGGCGTTCACCAACCACATCCGCGACGACGCGAACCAGTTCCTTTACAACACGGGTGTGGTGAACAAGCTCGACGACCCGACGCTGAACTTCTTCCAGACCTACACGCTGACCGTGACGAACGCGGCGGGCGAGACCAAGACCCTGCTCAAGGACGTCCCGGCGGCGCCGTCGAACGTGGGCAAGGCGTCGATGCCGAACTATCCGTCGCTGCGCAAGCAGGCCACGATCGACTTCCCCGGGGGCGGGCAGACGTACGCGGGCCAGGCCGACGACCCGTTCTTCGCCGACCTGCGGGTGTTCGACCTGCTGTACGGCGGCAACCTGTCCGAGGTCGGCCACGACACCCTCGCCGGGTACAACGTCAACACCATCGCCATCCAGGTCCCCAAGAAGGATCTCGCGCTCAAGGGCGATCCGTCGCGGAACCCGGTGATCGGCGTGTGGTCGACGACCGACCGCAAGGGCGTCCAGGTGTCGTCCTCGATGGGCAAGAGCGCCCCCACCGGTGGTGAGCCGGGCGGCGGGTGGAAGCAGGTGTCGCGGCTCGGGAACCCGCTGGTGAACGAGGTCGTGGTGCCGCTGAAGTTCAAGGACGCCTTCAACGCCCTGACCCCGGACCTCGACCACACGATCACCCCGGTCGTCGACAAGGTCACGGACCCGATCGTGCCGAAGCTGATCGAGAAGATCTACAAGGTCCCCGCGCCGGCGACGCCGCGCACCGACCTGGTGGAGATCTTCCTGACCGGGATCTGCAAGGACTGCGGGCCCATTCAGGCGGACCTGAACTCGCAGAAGCTGAACAAGGACGTCGGCAAGGGCGCCTTTGTCCCGTCCGAGGAACTGCGCCTGAACATGGGCGTGGCACCGGCCGCGAATCCGAACCGGCTCGGTGTGCTGGCCGGCGACCTCGCGGGCTTCCCCAACGGCCGCCGCCTCGCGGACGACGTCCTCGACATCGACGTGCAGGCCCTCGAAGGCGCCGCCCTGACCGGGAAGCTCGTCCCGGCGCTGGCCACGGTCGACTCGGTCGACACCAACGACGTGAAGTTCACCCCCACCTTCCCGTACGTCGGCCTGCCGCACACCGCAGCGGTCAACCAGGGCGGCAAGGGCGACCACACGGGCGTCCCGGACGGCGGCATCGGCGCGGGCATGGGCGGCATGTCCAACGCCGCAAAGGCCGACGACACCGACGACGCCTTCCCGTGGGCGCCCGCCTCTGCCGTCACCGGCGGCGCGCTGCTGGCCGCAGGCGGGTTCCTGGCGTTGCGCCGGCGGCGCGGCAACGCCTGACCGTGACACCAACACCCCGACCGGACCGCCCGTACACCGACCAGGCGTACGGGCGGTCCGCCTGCCCGGACAAGCACCGGGCCGGATCGCGGCGATGGCCGGCCGCGGCACTCACCGCGGTCGTGGTGGGAGCGGCGCTGATCGTGAC
The DNA here is from genome assembly GCF_039542225.1 of Yinghuangia aomiensis. Classification (NCBI taxonomy): domain Bacteria; kingdom Bacillati; phylum Actinomycetota; class Actinomycetes; order Kitasatosporales; family Streptomycetaceae; genus Yinghuangia; species Yinghuangia aomiensis. The sequence continues at coordinate 27,157 of NZ_BAABHS010000034.1, forward strand.
GGGCACCTCGGCCATGCAAAGCCCCGGCAAGCCGGGCTCCGCCGGGAGTTCCCTGTTCGGCCGCACCGACATCCCGCCGCACAGCCCGGCGCAAGCATCACCACCTGCCCCGGCCGCGACGCCGCAGGAACCCGCGTCCGCCCCGACGCCGTCCGCCGGAGCGACAGCCGACCAGTCGGCAGCATCCGCGACCGGCCCGGACCTCTCCGCTGCGCCGGTCCGGGTCCGGATCTCCGCGATCGGCGTCGACAGCGGACTGGAACCGCTGGAAATCGGGGCGGACGGCCAGTTGGGCACGCCACTCGACCCGGACCGGGCCGGCTGGTGGGCCGACGGCCCCAACCCCGGCAGCCCCGGCGCCTCCGTCGTGGTCGGCCACCTCGATTCCCGGACCGGCCCGGCGGTGTTCTACCGGCTCGGCTCACTGCGCCCGGGCGACCGGATCGAGGTCCTGCGCGCCGACGGCACCACCGCGGCGTTCAGCGTCTCCCAAGTCCACAGCTACGCGAAGAGCGATTTCCCCAGCGACGCGGTCTACGGCGCCTCCGCCGGACCGACGCTCCGGCTGGTCACATGCGGCGGGAGCTACGACAAACGCCGCCACGCCTATACCGACAACGTGGTGGTCTTCGCCGACCCGACTCCGCCGACTTCCGAAGCCGTAGCACAGCCGGTTGTCCGCGGCCAGGACCCCCCGCGGACCACAGACGGGTCCGCGCCCGCGCCACCCTCCCCCGAGTCTCGGAGCCGCTCGTGAACTTCCTCGCCGGGCGCGTGTTCTCCCGCGGACGGCTGCTGTCCGCCGCCACCGCCACAGGCCTCGGCGTCGCCCTGTTCGTCGCCGGGGCGGTCGGACTGTCGCCGCAGTTCGCCGACGGCGACGGCCCGTCGCCCGCCGGACGCCCCCTGCCCGGTGTCCGCCAGGCAGCCACGGGAACGGACGCGCTCGCCGCGCAGATCACCGCGCTCCAGCAGCGACTGCGGATCCTCCCGTCGGACGCGTCGGGTTGGGCGACGCTCGGGCTCGCCTACGTCCAGCAGGCCAAAGTCACCGCCGACCCGTCGTACTACCCCAAGGCCGAAGAAGTCCTGCGGAAGTCGCTGGACATCGAGCAGGCCGACAACTTCGCCGCGATGGCCGGACAGGCCGCACTCGCCGCGGCCCGGCACGACTTCACCACCGCACTGGACTGGGCCCAGCGCGCCGTCGCCGTCAACCCCTACAACGCGACCCTGTACGGCACTCTCGCCGACGCACTGACCCAACTGGGGCGCTACGACGAGGCGTTCGATGCCGTGCAGCGTATGGTCGACCTCCAGCCCGGTACCCCGTCGCTCGCACGAGCCTCCTACACCTGGGAACTGCGCGGCGACACCGCGACCGCACAGGCGCAGATGGGACGCGCCCTCGCCATGGAACCCACGCCCGCCGACGTCGCGTTCACCCGTTACTACCTGTCCGAACTCGCCCTGAACAGCGGCGATCCGGCGCAGGCGCTCACGCACGCCGAACAGGGACTGCGGGCCGACCCGGGCTACTGCGCGCTGTACCAGGCCAAGGCACGTGCCGAACTCGCCCTCGGCCGCACCCAAGACGCCGTTGCCGACTACCGCACCGCGATCGCCCGCGTCCCGCAACCCGAATACGTCCTGGAGCTCGGGGAGTTGTATCAGTCCCTCGGCGACACCACGAAGGCCCGCGAGCAATACGACGTCTTCGGCGCGGAACAGAAGCTCTTCGCCGCCAACGGCGTCGCCGCCGACTCCGACGCCACGCTGTTCGAAGCCGACCACGGCAGCCCGGCCAAGGCCCTCGCACTGGCGACTGAGGGCATCCAGACGCGTCCGTTCCTCGACATGGACGACGCGTACGCGTGGGCGCTGCACGTCAACGGCCGCGACCGCGAAGCCCTCGCATGGTCGCTCAAAGCCACGGCGCTGGGCAGCCGCAACCCCCTCTACGCCTACCACCAAGGCGTGATTCGCCAAGCCCTCGGCGATGTGGACCAGGCCCGTGAGCTGTTCACCCGCGCTCTGGCCGCCAATCCGGCCTTCCATCCCCTGCACGCCCCCGCCGCGCGGGCGGCGCTGACCGCGCTCGGAGCCCCGGCATGACCATTCGCGCACGACACCGCCTCAGGTTCGCCGTCATCGCCGCCGCGGCCGCCGGGTGCGCCCTCGGCGGCGCCCTTCCGGCCGCCGCGCACCCGCTGGGCAACTTCACGGTCAACCACTACGACGGCCTGATCCTGCACCCGGACCGGATCGACGACCACGCCGTCGTCGATACCGCGGAAATCGCCACCCTGCAACGCCGCGGCGACGTGGACACCGACCGCGACGGCACCGCAAGCACGACCGAAAGCGCGACCTACGCCCGCACCCAATGCGCCGACCTCGCCGCGACACTCCGTGCGGCCGTCGACGGCCGCACCCTGCAATGGCACGTCACCGCCGCCGCGTTCACCTACCTCCCGGGCAACGCGGGCCTCGACACCGGGCGCCTCACCTGCGACCTCACTGCCCCCGCCGACCTCGGCGGCGGTGTCCGCGTCGACTTCACCGACGACTTCCAGTCCGAACGCATCGGCTGGCACGAGATCACCGCCACCACCGGCCCGGGCCTCCACCTCGACAACCCGCCCGTGCCCGCGAAGTCGATCAGCGACGAACTGCGTCGCTACCCCGACGACATGCTCGCCTCACCGCCCGACCAACGCCACGTCCTCCTCCACGTGGCACCCGGTGCCGCGGCGCAGCCGCCGGCGGCCGGTCCCGGACTCCCGACGAGCGGGTTCGCCGCCACCGCGATCAGCCGCGTCGACGCCGTGTTCAACGACCTCGTGGGCACCCGCCACCTCACGCTGACCGCCGGGCTGCTCGCCGTCCTGCTGTCGCTGGTCCTCGGGGCGTCCCACGCCGCCATGCCCGGCCACGGAAAGACGGTCATGGCCGCCTACCTCGCCGGACGCCGCGGCACCACACGCGACGCGGTCACCGTCGGCGCCACCGTCACCCTCACCCATACCGCCGGAGTGCTGCTCCTCGGCCTGCTCCTCACCGCCTCCGCGTCCCTCGCCGGCGAATCCCTCCTCGCATGGCTCGGCATCGCCAGCGGTCTGCTCATCGCGGCCGTCGGGACCGGACTGCTGATCGGCACGGCACGCGGCCGGACCCTCGACCTCGGCCATACCCACGGACACCGGCACAAGCATGGCCACAGCCACAGCCACAGCCACAGCCATGGGCATGGGCACACACACGGCACCGATTCCCACGAGCACAGTGGCGAAGGCCATCACAGCCACCAGCACCACACGCACGACCACCACACGCACGATAGCCACGACGAATCAGCCCACGCCCCCCTGACCGCGCACGCGCATCACCACCACGGCGAACCTTCCGAGCACCACCGGCCCGTCGACACCGCGCCGATGGCGATCCCCGCTCCTGCCGGCCCCGAGGCGCCTGCGGAAGCCGCGGTTCTCGCAAACAACTCCACGGCCACGATGACAGTCCCCGCGTCCGCCGACCTGCGCAAGCGACCACAGGACCACACGCACCTCCACGCAAACCACCCCGGAAACGAACGCCACGCACCGTCTGGCGCAGGGCGTCGCGGCCGCAGGGTCTCGCTCGTCGGCATCGGCGTCGCCGGGGGCCTCGTCCCCAGCCCTTCCGCGCTGATCGTGCTGCTGGGCGCGATCGGTCTCGGACGCACCTGGTTCGGCGTCCTCCTCGTCATCGGCTACGGACTCGGCATGGCCGCCACCCTCACCGCCGCCGGGCTCCTCCTGGTCCGCTTGCGCGACCGGCTCGATCACCACCGGCTCGCGAACTGGCGGAGCCGTCTGGCGGGATGGAGCCGGATCAGCCCCTACCTCACCGCAACCCTCGTCCTGTGCGTCGGACTGGCGCTGGCGCTACGCGCCGCAGGACCCCTGGTATAGATCCCGGCCAATCGTCACAGCGCTTCGGCGCAGGCTCCTCCGTTGCCGCCACCGGGAGTGGCGAGAGCCGGCGTCCCTACGTGGTCTTGCAAAACCCGCTGCCCAACTGACTCGGAACAGGACTCCCATGCCCGAAAACCCCAGCCCTTCGGGGCCGGACTCCAGCCCGGCGGAGGAAGCCGAATCCCGCCCCGGGTGGCTGCGGCGCCGCGCCGACGCGGCCACGCACAGGCTCGCGCTCGCCCGGGACACCGTCGCTCGGCACCCGCCGCCCGGGCCGTTCCGTCCCGGCTTCTGGCGCAGCCCGATCCGCGGGCCGTGGCTGACCTCCGTGTTCGGGTTGATCCTCCTCTTCGGGATCACCACCCTGTTCGTCACCGGCCTGCTCTCGTACGCCGCGTACAACCCCCGGCTGGGCGCGGTCAACGACTTGACACCGGACCACGGGATCCTCGGGTTCTACCTGTTTACCTGGCCGACCCGGCCGTACTGGCTGTACCGGCTGACCCAAGGCGTACACGTCACCCTCGGCATCGCCTTGGTTCCGGTATTGCTGGCGAAGCTGTGGTCGGTCATGCCGCGGCTGTTCGTCTGGCCGCCCGCCCGGACCGTCGCCCAGGCGTTGGAGAGGCTCTCCCTGCTTCTGCTGGTCGGCGGCGTGATCTTCGAGTTCGTCACCGGGATCTTCAACATCCAGCTGTGGTACGTCTTCCCGGGCTCGTTCTACCGGCTGCACTTCTACGGCGCCTGGGTGTTCATCGGCGCGTTCGTCGTCCACGTCGGTCTGAAGACGCCACGCATGCTCGCATCGCTGCGGTCGCGCCGGCTGCGCACCGAACTACGGACGGGCACCTCCCACACCCTCGCCGAACCCGCAGATCCCGACGGCCTGGTGGCTGCGGAACCCGCTGCCGCGACGGTGTCCCGACGCGGCGCCGTTGCGCTTGTCGGTGCAGGCTCGCTCGCCCTCTTGGCGGTCACGGCAGGGCAGAGTATCGGCGGGGTGTGGCGCCCGACGGCGCTGCTCGCCCCCCGCGGGCAGAACCCCGGAAGCGGCCCGAACGGCTTCCAGATCAACAAAACCGCCGCATTCGTCGGCGTCACCCCTGAACTGGTCGGCCCCGCATGGCGGTTGACCCTATCCGGCGGCCCAGCAACCATGACCCTCACACGAGACGACCTCCTGGGCCTGGCCACGGCCACGCATGCGCTGCCGATCGCCTGCGTCGAGGGCTGGTCCACCGACGACCAGGAATGGACCGGGATCCCGCTGCGCGACCTTGCCGCACTTGCGGGTGCACCCGACGCCGGGTCCGTCCTCGTCCAATCCGTCCAGCCAGCGGGCCCGTTCGCAGCGGCGATCCTCGCCCGCAACCAGATCCGCGACCCCCGCTCCCTTCTCGCCTTGCGCGTCAACGGTGCGGACCTGTCCCTTGACCACGGCTACCCTGCCCGGGTCATCGTCCCCGCCGCACCTGGAGTGCTCAACACCAAGTGGGTCGGCCGCCTCACCTTCAGGACGTGACCTGTGCGACGACTCCGCCACTGGTACGGCGCCGGACCACTCAACCTGCTCGCCCTCGCCGCCTGCTTCGCCCTGGCCGGCTACGCCGCCACCCGCCTGCTCACCTACGAACCGGCCCGCGTCATCGTGTGGTTCATCGGCGCGGCCGTAGTCCACGACCTCGTCCTCTTTCCCCTCTACAGCACCGCAGACACGGCCGTCCAGGCAGCCGCCTCACACCCGCGGGACAACCCCAAAGCGGAACCGGCCAGACCGGGGATCAACTACGTGAGGTTCCCGGCATTCGTGTCCGCGGTCCTGTTCCTGGTGTGGTTCCCCCTCATCCTGCAACGCCCCGACACCTACAAGGCAACCACCGCGCTGGACCCGGCCAGGTTCATGCCCCACTGGCTCCTGATCACCGCGGGACTGTTCGCGGCATCCGCTCTCGCCTACGCGGTCGTCCACACCCACCGCCGCCGGTCGCAGACCCTGCGGCGCAGACGACGGCACGGCCGAACCCGAGTTCATCTTCGCCGCAGCGGAGGCGAATCCTGAATCCCTTGTGTCCCCTCGGGAGCGACCCATCCGGCACCCCTATGACAAGCGCCGACCACCTCATTCGAACCCGCGAGCTGCCGGCCACTCGGCGCCAGGCTCCGTGGCCGTCGCCCGCCGACGGCGATCGCATCGACGCCCCCCGCCCCGGCACGGAAGCCAGGACTCCGCTCGGGCCCTACGAAACCGCTCTGCGTGAGGGCGGCGTCCTGTATATGCGCCGGGCGGACGGCCGTCGGCAGGCTCTCGACCTCGCCCGGTGGAAGGCGCCTGCGGACGCCGCGGATCTGTCGCTGGTGGCTCGCTGCACCGGACCGACACTCGACATCGGCTGCGGGCCCGGCCGCCTCACCGCGGCCCTCGTCCGGCGCGGACTCCCGACACTCGGCATCGACCTGGCCCGCGAAGCGGTGCGGGCGACCACCCGCGCGGGCGCGGCCTGCCTACGGAAGTCCGTGTTCGACCCCCTGCCCCGCGAGGGCCGTTGGGGCACAGCGCTGCTCGCCGACGGCAACATCGGCATCGGCGGCGACCCTGCGGCACTACTCGGCCGCTCCGCCGCACTTCTCCGCACAGGAGGAGTCCTGCTGGTCGAAACCAACCCAGACGACCCGCAGGCACACGAGAGATTCGCCGTCCGCGTCGAAGACACCCACGGCCGACGAGGAGCCGCGTTCCGTTGGGCAACGGTCGGCGCCGCGGCCCTGGCCCTGCTCGCGCCCGCGCAGGGTTTCATCGTCCATGAGGCATGGGACCACAGCGGACGCGCCTTCACTTCTCTGCGCCGCACATAAGGACGCGCACAAGCACGGCCACGCGCCCACACCGGGCCGTGGACCTCGGCAGCCGACGGAAGCGGCGCCAACGCAGCGCTGTATGTACCGTTTGCGCGGCGCCGCACCGCGCACTCCCCGGCTTTCACCGAGGTAGGCCACACCTACGCACCACTTGCGGTGTGCCGGCAGTCAGTCCGCTCGAATGGCATCGCCGGTGCGGACCGGCTGACGCAGCCGGAGCAGCGGCGAACACGGTCACGCCGGATCCGGCCGCTCCCACGCGGCCCCGCAGCGCCTGACCCATATGACCCGGACGCCACACCGACAGCGCGTACGTCGGGCTCCCGGGCCCCGAAAACACCCAGTCGGCGGCCTGGACCCGCTCCAGCCCGGACGCCGCATCGGCGCCCGGAGCCCAAGCGCGACGTCCGCCCGCACGCCGACACTGCGCGCGAAGTAGGCCTGCGCCCGCGCGGATATGTCCGCGACGTTCTCCTGGAATCCGTATGGCGTGTCGAGCAACACCGCCACCGCTCCACCCGCACCACAGCACGATGAACCCGATCCGTCGCGGCGGTCGTCTGGCCGGAAGTCACGGGTCCGGCCATGGTGAGGCCGGCGGAGGCCGTGCCGGCGTGCCGAGAATCATTGCCGAGGTGAACGGTCGTGCTCCCGGTGTCCCGGGGGGCGGCCGGCAAGGTGTGTGCACGGCGCGAACCTCGGCTTCCTCGGCGACGGTTCCGGTGGGCGAGGAGCGGCGCCTGATCGACGCCATGGAGCCGACCGGTCGCTGCGTACTGCATACGGCGGCGCCGCCCGTGCTGATGTCCGCCCGCCGGGTTCGCGAGCCAGGGGATTCCGCCGCGACCTTCGCCGACCTTCGGACGCCGCGGCGGCACCCGCGGAGTCCGGGGACGCATGCACATCGCCGCCTCGGGTAGGTGCGCCAGGAGGGGCATCCGTGGCCGACCGAGGTCCACGGCGTGTGCGCCGGGCCGGCACACGGACGGAGCCGCGTCATGGGTGCGGGGTGTCGTTGGCCGCAGGAACGCGAAGCGATGATCGAAAGGATCGTCGGCCCCGAACCGAAGGACGGCGAGCGGGTATCCGTACTGCGGTGGCGCGTGCCCCTGAGAACCAAGGAGGACCGTGATGCTCAGGGCGATCGGAGACGTCATCGGGAAGATCGGCAGTGCTATTGCCACCGTGGTCACGCTGCCGTTCCGCGCGGTGGCCAGGTTGTTCGGGGGCGCCTCGGACTCGGCACACGGCCACCACTGACACCGCGCGCCGACGCGCCCTCGTCCGCCAACTGCGCTGGTTCGTCGGTGGGCTGCGCGCCTCGGCCGTGGGACAGGAGAGTGTGCCATGCGTTGTGGATCAGGACCGAGACCGGAACGGCTGTAAGAAGAGCATCTTGAGGAAAGTGCGCGTGACCGCGGTGAGAGCAGTCGGCGCACCGAGGAACTCGCCGACCGCATGGGAGCCAAGGAACACAGGCCCCCACAGCAAGGCGGTGGTCGATCCGGTTCCGGACTTCAGCCGGATGATGCCGGTTCGGCGACGTGCCCGCCCATCCGCCGGGTGAGTTCCCGGGCGGTGCGGGCCACCTCCTCGGCCAGGCGCTCGTATTGCCGAGGGTCGAGGGATCCTGTCTCGAAGGTGACGGCGACGCCTGCGACCGGGTGGTCCGCGTGGTCGGTCACGGCCGTGGCGACCGAGGAGAAGCCCAGGGTGACCTCCCCGTTCTCGGTCGCGTAGCCGCGGCGTCGGACCTCGACCAGGCGGGTGCGCAGGGCGGTGAGCGACCGCGGCCCGCCGGCGTCGGTGCGCTGGACGAACGCGGTGGCGTCGGGGAACAGGGCTCGCACCTGTGCCGTGGGCAGTCGCGCGAGCATGGCCTGGCCGCTGGCGGTCAGGTGTGCGGGGAGTCGGACCCCGACGTCGGTGACCAGGGGCGCGCGGCCCGGCGCCCGTTCCTCGATGACGTAGAGCACCTCGCGCCCGTGCGGGACGGCCAGGTGGGCGTTGTGCCCGGTGCGGTCGACCAGCCGGGCCAGCGGCACGCGGGCCAGCCGCTGGAAGGGGGCCTGCCGGGAGTATCCCGAGCCCAGTTCGAAGGCGCTGACACCGAGCGCGTAGCGGCGTTCCTCGGGCAGGTGGACGACGAATCCGGCGCGGGCGAGGGTGTCGAGCAGGTGGTACGTGGTCGAGCGCGGCAGGCCGACGTCGCGGCTGATGGCGGCGGCGTGGACGGGGGCTGCTTGACCGGCGAGATAGCGCAGGATGGCCAGCACTTGGGCGGCCGCGGGCACGGAGGACACAGGGCGGAGCGTACCTGTATCACTGTCTGGTATCCCAGACAGTCCGAGCGATGATGTCTGGGATACCAGACAGAAGAGCCGCGCAACCCCTGGAGTGGCCCTCCTGACCTGGTGCTTCATTGAGCCTATGAACGAAACGCATGTCGGCATCGGTCCGCTCTCACCCGACGATGTCGTGTCCGTCGCCCGCGCCGGCGCGCCGGTGGTCTTGTCGCCTGAGGTCCTGGACGAGATCGGCCGCAGCCGCAAGGTGATCGAAGACCTTGCGGACGATGCCAAGCCGCACTACGGCGTCTCGACGGGCTTCGGGGCCCTGGCGACCCGTCACATCCCCGCCGAGTCGCGGGTGCGGTTGCAGCGCAGCCTAGTCCGCTCGCACGCGGCGGGATCCGGCCCCGAGGTCGAGCCCGAGGTGGTCCGGGCGCTCATGCTGCTGCGCCTGCGCACGTTGGCGACCGGCCGCACCGGAGTGCGGCCGGAGACGGCGCAGGCCTACGCAGACTTGCTCAATGCCGGCATCACGCCGGTCGTCCACGAGTACGGCTCGCTCGGCTGCTCCGGCGATCTCGCACCCCTGGCGCACTGCGCGCTCGCCGTCATGGGCGAGGGCGAGGTCCGCGACGGAAGCGGTGTCCTGCGCCCGGCCGGAGAGGCGCTCGCCGCCGCCGGCCTCGCGCCCGTCGTCCTGCGCGAGAAGGAGGGACTTGCCCTCATCAACGGCACCGACGGCATGCTCGGGATGCTGGTGCTGGCCGCCCACGACCTGCGCCGCCTGCTGGCGACCGCGGACGTCACCGCCGCGATGAGCGTCGAGGCCCAGCTCGGCACCGACGCGGTGTTCGCCGCCGACCTCCAGGCGCTGCGACCGCACCCCGGCCAGGCCGCAAGCGCAGCCAACCTACGTCGTGTCCTTGCCGGTTCGGAGATCGCGGCCAGCCACCGCGGCCCCGGGTGCGACCGCGTCCAGGACGCCTACTCGCTGCGCTGCTCGCCGCAGGTCCACGGCGCGGCGAGGGACACCCTCGCCCACGCCGAGACCGTCGCGGACCGGGAACTGGCCGCCGCCGTCGACAACCCGGTGGTGACGTTGGACGGCCGATTGGAGAGCAACGGCAACTTCCACGGCGCGCCCGTCGCCTGCGTCCTGGACTTCCTGGCCATCTCGGTGGCCGACGTCGCCTCCATCGCCGAGCGGCGCACCGACCGGATGCTCGACGTGGCACGCAACCGCGGCCTCAACGCCTTCCTGGCCGACGACCCCGGCGTCGACTCCGGGCACATGATCGCCCAGTACACGCAGGCCGCCGTCGTCTCCGAACTCAAGCGCCTGGCCGCTCCCGCCTCGGTCGACTCGATCCCGTCCAGCGCCATGCAGGAGGACCACGTCTCCATGGGCTGGGCCGCCGGGCGCAAGCTGCGCCGCGCCGTCGACGGCCTGACCCGGGTGATCGCCGTCGAGCTGCTCACCGCCGCGCGCGCACTCGACCTGCGCGCCCCGCTGGCCCCCGCCCCGGCGACCGCCGCAGTCCTGGCCGGGCTGCGCGGCGAGGTCGAGGGCCCCGGACCGGACCGCTACTTGGCGCCCGAGATCGAGGCAGCGGTGGCGTACGTCGCCTCGGGGCGTGCGCTGGCCGCCGCCGAAGCTGTCACCGGGCGCCTGAACTGACCGACCGCGCACTTCGGACCCGGCGGCCCGTGCCCGGGCCGCCGCCGTCAATGCCCACCCGCGGAAGGGAACGGACCTGCAGGAACGAGGTTCCCGGCACCCACAGCCCGCCCGCTGCGGTCGACGGCGCGCCCACCCGACTTGTACGGGCGCAGCACCACGGTGCGCTCTCCGATCTCCAGGTCCGGAAGCCGCTCACCGAGCAGCGACTCCAGGCGGTGTGCGTCGTCCAAGCCCTTGAGCCACACCGAGAAAGCGAGGTTGTACCGCCCCGTGACGGCCAGGCACATGCGGATTTCGGGCAGGGACGTGAGCGTCTGCGCCGTGGCGCGCAGCCGCTCCGGGCGGACGGCGGCCCGGAACGTCGTGCAGACCGGCCATTCCGTGAACGACTGCGCGACGTCGCATCGGAAGATGATCCGGCCTCCGGCGACCGCCCGCTCCAGCCGGCGCCGCGCGGTGGGCGGGGTGGTGCCGAGCACGTCCGCCAGTTCGGTGCCGGTCGCGCGCCCGTTGCGGACCAGCGCGGCGAGGAGTGCCGTGTCGACCGTCTCCTCGGGCAGTCCCACCCCGGTAGGCGGCCGCGGGACGGTCTCGTGCACTTCGGCGACCTGGGCCGCGGTCAGTTCGCGCATGCGCCACCGCGCACCTTCCGAGTACATGTGCGTGACGAGGTGGGCCTCCACGAGCCGGACTCCGGGGATGCCCTCCATGCGGTCCAGCGAGCGCTCGGTGAGTTCCTCGAGACTGGCCGCCACGACGATCGCCCGGAGCCCGGGACTGCCGGTCGTACGTTCGAGCGTGTACACATGCGGGTCGTCGGCGATGGCCCGGGCCACGGACCGCCGGTCGGCGGGCTTCGTCCCGATGTCCACGAGCGCGCAGGTCATCTGCTGGTCGACGACGGGATACACGCTCACCCACGCGAGACCCTCCTGCTCCAGCCGCTGCCAGCGCCGCGCCGCGGTCACCGGGTCGATGCGCAGGACCGAGCCCACGGCGGTCCAGCTCGCCCGCGGGTTGATCTGGAGGGTCTCGATCAACGCGCGGTCGACGTGGTCGAGTGGTTCCGGGGGCGCACCCGACGGTGAATCCTGCATGAACAGAGCAGATCATTTTTCTTTCCTGCAGACCAGCCGCAGACAGTAGTCACTTTGCTCCTCCGCGCGCACAGTTCTGCCACACAATCTCTGCCGCGCGGTCGCCGTGTACGTTCAGCGGCAGCCCTCACGCCCCCTGGAGCCTGCATGACCGGGACGCTTTCCTCCACGCCCTCTCCGGCGGCGCCCGACAGACCGGACGCCGCCGCGGTGCGCCGGACCCCGATGGGGGCCGTGCTCGCCTCCGTCGCTGTCGTCGAAATCGTCAGCGGTTCGTTGCAGACGTTCCTCGGCCCCATCTTCAGCAGCCTGTCCGACTCGCTCAACGTGACCGCGGCACAACTGAACTGGGTGAGCATCGCCAACCTGCTCGCCGGCGCCGCCTTCGCGCCGGTCCTGTCGCGCCTCGGCGACCTGTACGGGCACCGCCGCGTGCTGCGCTGGAACCTGGCGATCATGATGCTCGGGTCGCTGCTCGTCGCGCTCGGCCGCAGCTTCGAACTGCTCCTGGCAGGCCAAGCGCTGCAAGGCTCGCTCACCGGGCTGTTCCCGCTGCTCGTCGGCATCCTCCGCAACCACAGCAGCGCGGACGACAACCGGCACGGCATCGGCATCATGGCCGCAGCCCTCGGCCTCGGCGCGGGCCTAGGCCTGGTGGCAAGCGGTCTCATCGTCGAGTACGCGAGCAGCCCGACCGCCGCGCTGTGGGTGCCCGTGTTCATGGTCGGCGTGGCGGTAGGCCTGGCGCAGTTCGTCCTCCCGGAAACCGACGACCGCCCCGGCGGCCGCGTGGACTGGGCCGGAGGCGGGCTGCTGGGCGCGGGCCTGGTCGGCGTCCTGCTGGCGCTGAGCCAGGGCCCGGACTGGGGATGGACGCAGGCGGGCACGCTCACCGCACTGATCGGCGGCCTCGTCCTGCTGGCCGCATTCGTCGCCGTCGAACTGCGGCACCCGGAACCGATGGTGAACGTGCGCATGTTCGCCGACCGTCAGGTCAACGTGATCTCGTGCGTCGCCCTGGCGTTCCCGTTCTCGGTGTTCGGACTGCTCGTGGCGAACGCGATCTTCCTGTCCCTGCCCGCGGACACGTTCGGCTTCGGCCTCGGGCTCTCCGCACTCAACGTCAGCTTCGCGATGCTGGTCGCCATCGGTGTCGCAGCCGTCGGCTCGTTCTGCGCCCGGTTCATCGCCAAAGCCCTCGGTGACCGTTCGGCGCTGGTCATCGGGTGCACCCTGATCGCTGCCGCCTACGCCTGGACGGCGCTCTTCCACGCATCGCTCGCCGAATTCCTCGTCGGCCAGGCCGTTGCCGGCTTCGGGGTCGGCATGCTTCAGCAGGTCACCCGCACCATCGCCGTCGAAGCGGTCCCCAAGGAGGAGACGGCGGTCGGGTCCGGCGTCAACGAACTCGTCATCACCGTCGGCGGATCGCTCGGCGCCGCCGTCGTCGGAGCGGTCTTCACCGCACACACGGCCGAGGGCGCGTACGTACCCGACGAGGCCGGCTTCACCCTGTCGTGGTGGATCGCCGCCGGCGTCCCCGCCGCCGCCGCACTGGTCGCGCTCGCCTACCGCGCCCCGCACGCGAAGGAAGACTCCCGATGACGCCGCGCGAACGCGCCCGCAAGCAACTGGAATCCCGCCGGGACGACCTCGTCGCGCTCAGCCACAGCCTGCACGCCGAACCCGAACTCGCCTTCGAGGAACACAAGTCCGCGGCCAAGATCGCCGACCTGATGGACGGCTCCGGCTTCGACGTGGACCGCGCGGTCTGCGACCTGCCGACCGCCTTCACCGCCACGTACGGCACCGGCGACCTCGTCATCGGCATCACCGCCGAATACGACGCGCTGCCCGGCATCGGCCATGCCTGCGGCCACAACGTCAACGGCGCTTCGGCCGCCGCCGCGGCCCTGGCGCTCGCGCCGGTCGCCGACGAACTCGGCATCACCGTGAAACTGCTCGGCACCCCCGCCGAGGAAGGCGGCGGCGGCAAGGTCTACATGCTCGAACGCGGCGCCTTCGACGACGTCGCCGCCGCGATGATGGTGCACGCCGCACCGTTCGACATGGTGGGCATGTCCTCGCTGGCGATCAGCGCCTGGAACGTCGCGTACACCGGCCGCGAGGCCCACGCCGCTCTGGCTCCCCACATGGGCGTCAACGCGGCCGACGCGATGATGATCGCCCAGGTGGCGATCGGCGCGTACCGCCAGCAGATGCCTCCCGGCACGATCGTGTCCGGCATCGTCACCGACGGGGGGCAAGCCCCGAACGTGATCCCCGGCCGGGCGACCGCGCACTACGAATGCCGCGCCGAGTCGCTCGAAGCCCTGACCGCCCACAAGGACCGCGTACGCGCCTGCTTCGAGGCCGGCGCGCTGGCCACCGGAGCCACCCTCACCCTCGACGACCACGGCCGCGACTTCGCGGACCTGCGTCAGGACGCGACCCTCACCGACGCGTATAGGGCATCCGCCGAAGCCCTCGGACGCACGGTCGTCGTCGCCGACGCGTCCACCCGGGGCGGCTCCACCGACATGGGCAACATCTCCCACGTCATGCCGACCATCCACCCCCTGGTCGGCTACGACTGCGGCGACGCCATGATGCACAACCCCGACTTCACCCGCTTCGGAACCACTCCGGGCGCCGACAAGGCGCTCCTCGACGGCGGCCTCGCCATGGCATGGACCGCCGTCACCCTTGCCGAGGACCCGGCAACCCGCACCCGTCTCCTCGCCGAGGTGGCCGCCCGAACACCGGTATCAGCCCGCTGACTTCGCCGCGAGACTCCAGACGTGGGGGTCCTGGCAGGAGATATGCGGGGTCGGGGACCGGAATCGGGGCTCAGCCGCCCTGCCCGGTCCCCGACCCCACCGGACACCGAGCGGGTGAGTGACATGGTGTCGAGCCTTTAGAGCAACGGGAGACAGGCGCCGCACACGCCGGGTTGGCAACAGCGGGGCCGCCCCGAAGATCACCGGGCATCTGGAGTTCGCCGCCGGCCTGGACGCCGGGCACCTTCCGCGCCGCGGCAACGGCCGGCCCGGCAGGACCACGGGACAGCCGGGCCGCGGACGCCGAGAACCACCTCCGTGCGGCGGCGGAGGTGGTTGTGTGGCGTGTGACCGACTCGTCCGACCGGGCTCATGGAGCATCACGACCGCGGCAGTGTGGTCATCTGTGTGCTGCTCCGATGCCCTCTACCTCGCATGCGAACCTCGGCAACGGGCGCGCCGTACCCGCCGAGGTGTCGTCACATGTTCAGCCGACCACGGCTCCCGAGCCGGCAGGGACGTCCCGGACGCCGCGCAAGTGCCCGCCCTCGGACTCCCAGTCGTTCTCCGGCTCGTCGTCAGCGTCCCCGGCACCAGGTCGTCCGGCCGGTGCGTGCACGGTGCCGGCCAACTCGTCGGCGCCGCGCGGGTCGGACGATTTCCCGGCGGCCGCCATCAGCAACCCGGCGGTGTCGGGGGCGGTGTCCGGCGGCACGACCAGCAGGTCCCAGCGTTGGGCGCGGCGGGACAGCAGCATGATGCCGTGGACGTCCTGTTCGTCGGTGAACCAGCCGACCTTGATCAAGCGGTCGCCCGCGGGGATGTGCTTGGGGACGCTGTCCCACAGCGTGGGGTTCACGGTGACCCGCACGATGGGCCCCACAGACTGCATCGCCTCGACGAGGGCGGGGAGTTCACGGACAAGATCCCGAGAGCGGGGCCACCACGCACCGTCGAGGCGGCCCGCCGGATGCCCGGCTCGCGTCAGTGCGACGCGCGCCGCGGTGGTCATGGGCGGGATCGTCGCCGGACGATCGTCGGTCGCGGTCATGACGCGAACCCGTCTCCGGACGGGCGCAAACCGATCCGGCGTAGCCGTACGCCGGGGACGAGGCCGATATGGGTCGGCGTACGAGGTGTCCCCGGTACTGCCAGGCTACTCCGGCCAGGAACCACCCGGGCCCATGGCGACCCACGCCGGGTGCGGAAGGAGCAAAGGTGTGGCTCGCTTCCGGGTGCGGACGGGTCAGCGTGTGGGGCGTCTGCCGGACCGGCGCCACCGCACGGCGAGGTAGACGAGGGCGAGGACCGCGACGGCGATGCCGATGACCAGCAGGTACCCGAGACCGTGGGCGACCGCGCCGATGATGCCGAGGATGACGGCAACGAGGAGCAAAGCGAGGACGAGCGCCATAGTCTGTCGCCTCCCAGGTCGTGAAGCGGGGTTCAGCGGCGGGCGAGTTGCCGTTCGCCGGCGGTGCCCGGTCGATAGTCGAGGCCGAAGTGCGCGAAGACGGCCTGTTCGTCCTCGGCGGGCAGCACGTCGTCGGTGCCGATCGCGGGGCCCTTCTTCACCAGGGCTTTGCCGAACGCCACCCTGACGTATCCGGGGCCGACGACCGCGCCGTCCAGCGGCACGAACACCAGGCGGTGCCGGGACGGCAACCCCACCTGCACCGTCGCCATGGCCGGCTGATCCGTCGAGGTGTCGACGTAGACGGCTTCGAACGAGCCGATCTTGTGCCCGCGTGCGTCGACGACGTCGCAGCGGCGCCACTCGCGGATATCCGCCACCTCAATCATCACGTGCAGCCCCTTTCCACAAAGGTCCGGAGGGTTACCGGGCTCGGTCGGCAGGTGGCCTGGTGCCCCTTCCGGCTTGCCTCCGGGCTTCTGCTGCCACCACCCGCGCCCCGGGCCGTCCCTCCCGAAATGGGCGGGGCCGCCGCGGACGATCAAATGGGGGAGCGCGGGGGACAGGCGGCGGCCCGATGGGTTCGTCGGGCACCGTTCCGGGGGTGCTGGCATGGTTGCCAGGGTCTGTCCCGTCGCATCGGCGTGCCGTGTTTGTCGCAGGCCCGGTGGCTGGATCGGCAACCCGCTCGCGGTCGCGGTCCCGGTTGCTTCTCACCCGGCCGTGGGCGCGTGCCGACTCCCGAATTGGGGCGGCGGGTGGACTTCCAACGGCCCCGGTGACTTCGCCGGGGCCGCCCTTTCAGGCGCTACACGTGAGAGTGCGCTACCCGCTTTCCAAGCTACACCCGAAGGCCGCCTTCCCAGGGCGGGCAGCGACACGGAAAGACCTTGCCGCACCGCGGCGTTTCGGCAAGCGGCAGTGCTCCGCCAACCCGCACGGTGCGGCAGGTCGGCGGAGACAAGGTGAGGTTCAGACCGGAAGACCGGGCGTTCTTCGCCGCGCTGTTGGTGTCGCTGCTGCGGGAAGTCCTGCGCCGGCTGCGGTTGCTGGTCCAGCCGGACACGGGTGCTGCGATGGCGCCGCGGCCTCGTCAAGCGCCGGCGCGCGCGCACCTGTCGGCCGAAGCGGCGCGGACGTCCGCCCACCGTCCGCTCCATCCGTCATCGAGACCGCCACCCTGTCCGGCCGACGCCGGTACATCCTCGCGGTCATCGAGCGCACCTCCCGCAGGGTACGGATCCTCGGCACGACCGGGCGCACCCCACCGCGAACTGGGTTGCCCAGGCCGCCCGCGACCTCGTCATGGACCTCGAGGGCGTCGGGGCCTGCGTCAGGCACCTGATCCGCGATCGGGGCCCGAAGTTCCCTGGTCTCTTCGACCGGATCGTGCGCGACGCCGGAATCCAGGCCGTACACACCGGCGTTCGGATACCACGCATGAATTCCATCATGGAGCTATGGTCCAGACCTGCCGCCACGAACTCCTCGACCGCACGTTGATCGGGGACGAACGACACCTGCGTCGCGCACCCGGCATCCAGCTGTCGTCCAGTGCGGCGTCCAGGCGCGCCACCGCAACCCCCGCGACCAGTTCGTCGCGGTCGGCGACGTGGTGGCAGAGCGCGGCCGGGGTCACGCCGAGGCGGTCGGCGACCGCCTGCATGCTCACTGCCCCACCCTGTGCGTCGACGTCGAGGGCTGCCCGAACGATCTGGTCGCGGTTGGTGCGAGCGGGGCGGCCGGGTCTGCGCTTGGGGGTCATTTCTTCGATCCGTCCGGTCGCCGGATGAGGTGTGCGTACCGCGGGTCTTGTATTTCACGAGCGTGAATAATAGATTTCGGTGGTCTTGGAGTCCATGACCCACTCCCAGGAGGACGCGATGAAGGCCGTCATGGTGATGTTCGACAGCCTCAACCGGCGGTATCTGCCGCCGTACGGGGCAGCCGAGTGGATCCACGCCCCCAACTTCGCGCGGCTTGCGGAGCGCACGGTGACGTTCGACAACTGCTACGCGGGGAGCATGCCGTGCATGCCGGCGCGCCGGGAAATGCACACCGGGCGCTACAACTTCCTGCACCGGGGATGGGGGCCACTGGAGCCGTTCGACGACTCGTGCCCGCAAATGCTTTCCGACGCCGGGGTTTACACCCACCTGACGACCGACCACCAGCACTACTGGGAGGACGGCGGCGCGACCTACCACAACCGGTACCGCACCTATGAGTTCTTCCGCGGCCAGGAAGGCGACTTGTGGAAGGGCCACGTCGCCGACCCGGAAGTCCCCGAGAGCCTCACCCGGCAACGAGCCAACAACTGGCGCCAGGACTGGGTCAATCGCCTGTACATGACCCGTGAAGAGGACCAGCCGCAGACCAAGACGTTCGACGCCGGGCTGGAGTTCATCGCTACCAATCGCGACGAGGACGACTGGTTCGTGCAGATCGAGACGTTCGACCCGCACGAGCCGTTCTTCTCCCAGCAGCACTACAAGGACCTGTACAAGCATGCCTACGACGGCCCGCACTTCGATTGGCCCGACTACAGCGTGGTCCAGGAGACTCCCGAACAGGTCGAGCATCTGCGCGCCGAGTACGCCGCCCTCCTGTCCATGTGCGACCGCAACCTCGGCCGCGTCCTCGACGCCATGGACGAACACGGCCTGTGGGACGACACGATGCTCATCGTCTGCACCGACCACGGCTACCTGCTTGGCGAGCACGGGTGGTGGGGCAAGGCGGTCATGCCGTGGTACGACGAGACCATCCACACGCCGCTGTTCGTCTGGGACCCACGCAGCCGCAAGCAAGGTGAACACCGCCGCTCCCTCGTCCAGACCATCGACATCGCCCCCACCCTGCTGGAGTATTTCGGCGTCGAACGCACACCCGACATGCTCGGCCAACCGCTGCGTGCGACCGTCGCCGACGACACCCCCGTCCGCGAGGCCGGCATCTTCGGCACGTTCGGCGGCCACGTCAGCGTCACCGACGGCCGCTACGTGTACATGCGCGCGTGTGCACACCGAACCAACGAACCGCTATTCGAATACACCCTCATGCCCACGACCATGCGGGCCATGTTCCCCGTCGACCAACTGCGCGGCGCCGCACTGGTCCCGGGCGACACCTTCACGTTCACCAAGGGTGTGCCGGTGCTCAGGACGGCAGGGTTCGCGTTGTCCCCGGCCAAGTACGGCACACTGCTGTTCGACCTGGCCACCGACCCCGGTCAGGAAACCCCGCTCTTGGACGACCAACTCGAACTGCACATGGCGACACTGCTCGTCGACGTGATGCGCACCGCCGACGCCCCCGTCGAGCAGTACGAGCGTCTGGGCCTGCCGGCGGACGGCCCGGTCACCGCCGCGCACCTCCTGGCCCGGACACAGCACGCCGAGCTCGTGGCCGCAGCTGCCCGCGGCCCCATCGCTCCCGACGACTACCCCTCCGGTCCGCGCAGCGTGCACACCCCCGTCCGCGACCTCGTCGCGGACCCGGCGGCCGAGGCCGTCCTGCGTGCGGCAGGCTTCGGACGCCTGCTCGACGGCGGCATCATCCGCATGATGGGGCACTCGTCCGTGTTCGAAATCGCCGCGATGTCCGGTGGCGCCATCACGGCCGACGGCCTTCGCGACATCGCGGACGCCCTCGCAGCCACCAGCGACAGCTCCAGCTGACCCGGCACTCGGCGAGCCCCATGGCCATCGTCATCCGGCGTCGGCAAGCGTAGACCCGAGCCGTCCGAACCCCTGCCCGACGGGCCCGCAGCAGCCCACACCGCTGCTCCCACTTGGACCGTGTCCTACGTGGTGCCGCCGCGGAGTCGTCTGAAGCAGACGAGTGCTGCGGCGAGGGTGGTGAAGGCAAGGAAGAGGTCGGATCTGCGTTCGTAGCGGATGATGAGGCGGCGGTAGCCGGTGAGCCCAGACATGGTGCGTTCGACGACCCAGCGGTGCCGGCCCAGCCGCAGCGAGGTCTCAACACCCTTGCGGGCGATCCGCACGCCGATACGCCGCCCACGCAGCCAGCGCCGCAACGGCGGCTGGTCGTAGGCCTTGTCCGCGTGCACTTTGCCCGGTTTCCAAAGCCGGCCGCGGTGCGGATCGTGCTTGTCCGGGAGCGCTTCGATGAGCGGCCTCAAGCCATTGCTGTCATGGCAGTTCGCGGCGGAGACGCCGACGATGAGCGGCAGTCCGACACGATCGGACGGGATATGCAGCTTGGAACCGGGCTTGCCGTGATCCACGGGACTCGGACCGGTGAGTCGGCCGCACGCGCAGGGGAACACCACGACTGCCCCCCAACGGACGTTGCGGCGTGCGGATCGGAATTGCGTGCGTGCGACGGCGGTGCGTCGGCGTTGGTGGATTCGCGGGCGGCGTGACGCCAGGGCTCGTGCAGGTAGTCAGGCCACACACAGGCCACCTGCTGGGGCCAGCGACACGACAGTTGACTATGCGCGGCGCCGCTCCAGCGTCCGTCGCGGCGATGTTGGTCTGAGCCACTTGACGCTACGACAAGGGGAAATGCACAGGTCAGGTGGTAGGTCTGCGGCTCGGTGGTCGCGGCGGGTAGACACTGGGAGTGCCCGGGGAACCTGCTTCACCGGAGGCGATCACCATGCGTTCGTCCACTCGCGGCCGGGCTTACCGGCGTTGTGGCTGTCGCGACAGCAATCGGCGTCAGCTCGGTGCCCGCTGCCCCAGGCTGGCAGCGGAATACCGGCATGGGACGTGGGCGTTTGCGGTTGATGTTCCGGCGCCGCGTGGTGTCCGGACGACGGTGCGTCGGAGTGGGTTCGGTAGCGAGTCGGCGGCCCGGATGGCGTTGCGGCGTGTGTTGGATGGTGAGGGGGGTTACGACGCGGATCCGAATCAGACGGCCGCGGAGTACCTCGAGGGCTGGCTGGCGGCGAAAGAGCTGACGCTGAAGCCGACGACGTACGCTCGCTACCGGGACTACGTGACGAAGGACCTGATCCCGGGTCTGGGCACGTTGCGGTTGGACGACCTCGGACACCGGCAGATCCTTGCTTTGGTGCGCCGACAGCTCGGGGCAGGTCGTGGCCGCACGACGATCTACCGGTGCATGGCGACCCTTTCCAGCGCGTTGGGCGATGCCGTGCGTCATCACCGGCTGGCGTCGAATCCCGCGAGCCCGCCGGTGATGCGCCGGCCGCCGAGTCCGGAACGGGTGGTGTGGACTGCCGATGAGGCGGCCCGGTTCCTGGAGTGCGCACATGTGCACGACCCGTTGCTGGCGGATCTGTGCGAGGTATTGATCGGGACCGGGATGCGTAAGGGCGAGGCGCTGGGCCTGCATTGGGACGACGTGCACTTGGACGCGGGCGTGCTCTACGTGCGCTACACCCTGTCGTGTGTGGACAACAATCGCCTGGTCATAACCTCGCCGAAGACCCGGAACAGCCGGAACTGGGTGGCCATTTCGGGCCGTCTCGGCGAGGCCTTGCAGCGCCGTGCGGCTCAGCAGCGCCGCGACGCGGCCGACCCGCGGACCGGGCCGTTCGCCGGCTTGGTGTTCACTCGCGCTGACGGGCGTCCGTTGCGGCCGCAGACGTTGCTGGACCGCTTCCGGCATCTGTCTGCGGAAGCGGGGTTGCCGCGGATCACGATGCACGATCTGCGGCACCTGGCTGCGACGATCACCATCGCTGCGGGGGTGCCGCTGGTGGTGGTGTCGAAGACGCTGCGGCATTCGACGTTGTCGACGACGGCGAACATCTAGGCCCATCTCACTCGGCCGGCCGCGCGCGCCGCAGTCGTCACCATTCAGCGGGTCCTCGCGCAGGCCGAGGAGCACCTCACGACGGGCGGTCTGTTGTCGAGTGCGCGTGGCGCGATGCCGCCGGAGCCTCGCGGCTGGCTACGGCAAGTCACCGATCTGATGAACCCCACCCGCGCTGCTGCTCGGCCGCCGTTCGAGCCCGCGACCACCCTGCGACCACCAAAAGACGCAGGCACGGGAGTCGGAGCGGCTGATCTCACCTTGTTCGACGGTGAGTTGGCGAACGGGTTTCGGTCGCCTGCGCCGGAATGCGACCACCCTGCGACCCCACACTCCCGGGTACCGGAAAGGCCGCCCCCTCCGTATGGAGAGAACGGCCTCCGACCTGCGTAAACGCTGGTCGGGACGACAGGATTTGAACCTGCGACCCCTTGACCCCCAGCGGGCAAATGACCTCGTCATTACGGGGGCTGATCCGCTGTCATGACAGGTCCGTGAGAGCTCCTGTGAGAGCTTCGGTGAGAGGTCCAGTGAGTGACGGTGTCTCGGTCTGATTCCTGAGGGACCGTCGCCGTCGACATCGTCAGGCGTTTCGTGCGAAGCCGAATCGTACGGCGTTGCGCATCGGCGGGTCGTGTGGCGCTGTGTAACCGGTGCCTGTGCGTCGAAGATTTCCCCTAGTTGGGGCGCCGTGCCTCGCGGCCGCTCTTCGGCAGGTCAGTCGGCTGGGACGGGATCGGGGTGGATGCGGTTGGTGGTGTGGCTCAGGTGGGTGCCCGTGCCGCCGTGGGTGATCTTGACGATTTCGGCGAGGATCGAGACGGCGGTCTGTTGGGGTGATCGGGCGCCGAGGTCGAGGCCGATGGGGGAGTGGAGGCGGGCGAGTTCGGCTGGTGTGACGCCGGCGCTGTGGAGGCGTGTGAGGCGGTCCTCGTGGGCGCGGCGGCTGCCCATGGCTCCGACGTAGGCGACGGGGAGGCGTAGGGCGCGGGTGAGGACGGGTACGTCGAACTTGGGGTCGTGGGTGAGGACGCAGATGGCGGTGCGTGTGTCGACGTGGGTGCGGGCGAGGTAGCGGTCGGGCCAGTCGACGACGAGTTCGTCGGCGTGGGGGAAGCGTTCCGGGGTGGTGAAGACGGGGCGGGCGTCGCAGACGGTGACGTGGTAGCCGGTGAAGTGTCCGAGGTCGGCGACGGCGGCGGCGTAGTCGTTCGAGCCGAAGACGAGCAGGCGCGGGCGCGGCAGGTGGCTGCGCACGAACACCGCCTCGGCGTCGTCGTGCGGATGGCTGACGCCGGAGTGTCCGTCGGTGAGACTGCGGTCGGCCAGCGCAGCCAGCGGGCCGGATTGGCCGGAGAGCCCGTGGTGGCCGACGCGTTCGCGGTCGGGGCTGGCGACGACGGTGGCGACCGCGATCGGTGTGCCGTCCTGTAGTGCGGTGAGAACGGCGGGGAACTCCGGGTAATGCCGGGCGTCCACGGGTTCGACGAACACCTCCAGCGTGCCGCCGCACGTCAGTCCGGCCATCAGCGCGTCTTCATCGCTGACGCCGTACGCGGCGGCCTGCGCGCGGCCGGTGGCGATCACGTCGCGGGCGAGTTCGTAGACCGCGCCCTCCACGCAGCCGCCCGAGACGCTGCCGAGGACCGTACCGTCGGACGAGACCGCCATGACGGCGCCGATCTCGCGGGGTGCGCTGCGGTGGGTCGCGGTCACCGTAGCGAGGGCGAAGGTTCTCCCGGTGCGGTACCACGCCGCCAGTTCGCCGCTCAGTTCGCGCACGGGTCGGTCCTCCTCGTCGGTATGGATGCTCGGGCTACGGCGGGCTCGGTCGGCCGACGGCCGGATCAGCCGCGTGCGGCCGCGTGGGCCGCTGCGTCGGCGCGGAACACGCGCGTGCGTCCCCGGGGTTCGTGGCCCCTCGCTTGGGCGGTGGCAAGCTCGGTTTCCAATGCTTCGTGGAGGTTGGCCATGAACGTGTCCGGGTCGTCCGACGCGTCGGCGTTCTCGGGGATGATCCGGTCGACCGTGCCCGCGGCGAGGAGGTGTTCGGCGCCGACTTTCTGTGCGCGGCTCATCTCTGCGGCGTGAAGCGCGTCGCCGTGGACGATGGCGCTGGCGCCCTCCGGCGGCAAGGGCGCGAGCCAGGCGTTCTGGGCGGCTAGGACGCGGTCGGCCGGGAGCAGGGCGAGAGCGCCGCCCCCCGTGCCGCGGCCGAGGAGGAGGGAGATCGTCGGGGTGCGCAGGGCGGCCAAGTCGGCGAGACAAGCGGCGATCTCGCGGGCCAGACCCCCTTCTTCAGCGGCGGTGGAGAGCGCGGCGCCGGCCGTGTCCACGACCGTGAGCAGCGGCAGGCCCAGTTCTTCGGCGAGGCGCATGCCGCGGCGGGCGGTGCGCAGGCCCGCGGGTCCGGGGGGACCTGCTGCGGCTTCGGCTTCGCGGTCGTGGCCGACGACCACGCACGAGGCGGCGCCGAAGCGCAGCACGCCGAGGAACATGGCGTGGTCGCGCTCGCCGTGTCCGGTGCCGTTCAGCGGCAGGACGTCGTCGGCTTCGTCGAGGAGCTGCCGTAGGCCGGGGCGCCTGGCGCGCCGCGTGCGTTCGACGGCCTCCCACGGGTCGACGGGCGGGGCTTCGTGTGGGACAAGTCGGGCCGCGTCGCGGCTGGGGCAGGCCGGCGGGTCGACAAGCCGCAGGATGCGTGCCGTGTGCTCGCGTAGTCCGGCGGCGGGTATGAGGGCGTCGACGAGGCCGTGGGCGAAGAGGTTTTCGGCGGTCTGGACGCCGGGCGGGAACGGCTCGCCGGTGAGGACCCGGTAGACGCGCGGGCCGAGGAAGCCCAGCAGCGCCTCGGGTTCGGCGGTGGTGACCTGCCCGAGGGATCCCCAGGAGGCCATGGCGCCGCCGGTGGTCGGGTGGCGCAGGTGGACCAGGTAGGGGAGGCCGGCCTGCCGGTGCCGTACGACAGCGGCGCAGATGTCGGCCATGCGGACGAACGCGGGGGTGCCTTCCTGCATGCGGGTGCCGCCGGAGGCCGGGCACGCCAGCACGGGAAGACCTTCGGCGGTCGCCCGGTCGAGCGCAGTCACGATCCGCTCCGCCTCGTGGACGCCGAGCGAGCCCCCGAGGAAGCCGAACTCGCTGACCAGCAGGACGATCCGCTGGCTGTGGACACGTGCTTCACCCGTCAGCACCGAGCCGTCGATCCCGGTGGCCGCGCGCGCGTTCGTGAGCGCCTCGCGATAGGCGGGGTCCTCTGTGTCGACGGGGTGCGGGACATCCCAGGACGTCCACGAGCCGGGATCGGCGATGGCGGCGATGAGGGCGTGCGCGGTCAGACGCTCGGGCATCTGCGGTCCTTGCGTGATCGGAGTGGTGTGGTTCGGAGTGGTGTGATCGAAGTGGTGTGCAAGCAGCCGATGTGCGTGGCCGATGCGGGTCGTCGGAGCGGCCGGTCAGCGGACGGACAGCCCGCCGTCCGGCCGGAGGATCTCGCCGGTCATGCCGCAGGCGGCGTCCGAGGCGAGGAAGCGGTACAGGGGCGCGATTTGCTCCGGTGTGAGGACGACCCGGAGCGGATTCAGGTCGCGGGTGGCCTCGCGGATTCCGTCGGGGTCCTCGGCGAACACCCCCGTCCCGTCGGCTTCGCGCAGGTCGGTCAGGATCCCGCCGGGGGCCACGGCGTTGACCCGGACGTGCGGGGCCAGGTCGCCCGCGAGATGCCGGACGACGCCGAGCGCCGCGTGCTTGGCGGCCGCGTAGGCGATCCCGGCGCCCATCTCCGGCGAGACGTGGAACGAAGCGTCGGACAGGGTGAAGACCATCGCGCCATGCGAGGCGGTCAGGGCCTCGGACGCGGCCTTGGCGGCGAGGACGTAGCCGACGACGTCGACGTCGAGCACGCGCCGCGTCAGCGCGGCCAAGTCCTCCGCGGACCGGTCCGCGAGCCGCGCACCTCCGTCGTGGATCCCCGCGTTGGCGACCAGGAGGTGCAGGGCTCCGTGGCGTTCGACGGCGGTTTCCACCGCGCGCCGGTTGTCGTCGGGGCTGGTGACGTCGCCGAGTACCAGGGTGGCGCCGCCGAGGGCGTCGGCGCCGTCGTCCGGTGCCCGCCGGTCCAGCACGACGACCTCGTGGTCGTGGGCCAGCAGGTCGGCGACGACGGCGCGGCCGATGCCGGACGATCCGCCGGTCACCAGCGCCACACGCTTGCTGATTGTCGAACTCACGGTACGCAACTCACAGGAAGTAGAGGCGGCTGAGGGGAACGGAGTCGGCTGCCCCGGACTCGACGGGTTTGCCGTCTAGGGTGACCCGGCCGGTCGACGCGTCGACCCGGACCGCGCCGGTGCGGCGGTTGAGCACCATGTCGGTCAGACCGATGCCGCGCGTGCCGCGGACCGGGACGCGGCGCCTGCGGGTAGGCAGGGTGTCGGCGGCGCCGAGGAAGCCGGCCGAGACGAAGGCGACGGATATCTCCGCGGGGGTGGCGCCGTGGGCGCCGAACTGCGCGCCGAGGATCCGGGGTTCCGCGGACTCCACGGCCGCGTTCGGGTCGCCGGTGACGCCGTAAGCCGGGAACCCGGCCTTCAGCACAAGGTTGGGCTTGGCCCCGAAGTACGCCGGGTCCCACAGCACGATGTCGGCCATCTTCCCGACCTCGATCGACCCGACCTCGTGGGCGAGCCCGTGGGCGATCGCCGGGTTGATGGTGAGCTTGGCGAGGTAGCGCAGCACCCGGTCGTTGTCGTGCGGGCCGATGGCGTCGCCGCGCATCTTGGCGGCGAGCTGGAAGGTGCGGCGGACGGTTTCGCCGGCTCGCCCCATGCCCTGCGCGTCGGAGGAGGTGATGGGGATGACGCCGAGTTCGTGGAGCATGTCCTCGGCGCCCATCGTCCCGGCCCGGATGCGGTCGCGGGCGATGACGACGTCGGACGGCAGGTCGGTCTTGAGTCCGTGGCACGAGACGATCATGTCGAAGTGCTCGGCGAGGGCGTCGCGTCCGAAGGGGAGTGTCGGGTTCGTCGACGATCCGATGACGTTCGGCTCGCCGGCGAGCCGCAGCACGTCGGGGACGTGTCCGCCACCGCAGCCTTCGATGTGGAAGGCGTGGATGGTGCGGCCGTCCAGCACGGCCAGGGTGTCCTCGACCGACAGGGCCTCGTTGAGGCCGTCGGTGTGCAGGGCGACCTGGACGTCGTACTCCTCGGCAACGGTCAGGGCCGTGTCCAGGGCGCGGGAGTGCGCGCCCATGTCCTCGTGGACCTTGAACCCGCAGGCGCCGCCGTCCCGCAGCGCGCGTACCAGGGACTCCGGGTCGGACGCCGAACCGCGCGCGAGGAAGCCGATGTTGACCGGCCACGCGTCGAACGCGCCGAACGCGTGCCGCAGCGCCCACGGCGAGTTCACCCCGACGCCCCAGACGGGCCCGAACTCCTGGCCGATGATGGTGGTGACCCCGGAGGCTAGCGACGCCTCCATGATGCGCGGCGACATCAGGTGCACGTGGGTGTCGATCGCGCCGGCGGTGGCGATGAGGCCTTCTCCGGAGATGATCGTCGTCCCGGTGCCGGTGACCACGTCCACCCCGTCCAGGGTGTCCGGGTTCCCGGCGCGGCCGATCGCGGTGATCCGCCCGTCGGTGATGCCGATCGACGCGCTCCGGATGCCCTGCACCGGGTCGATGACCAGGACGTTGCTGACCACCAGATCGCAGGACGGCCCCGCGGCCCGCAGGTGCAGGCCGTCACGGGCGGTCTTGCCAAAGCCGGCGAGGAACTCATCGCCGGGCTGCTGCGAGTCGTGCTCCACCTCGACGACCAGCCCGGAATCTCCGAGCCGGACGTGGTCGCCGCGGCGTGGTCCGTGGATCATGCGTTCTCCCAGTATCCGCAGGCGCGGGCTTTCTCCAGGGCGCGTTCGCGTGCGCCGGGTGCGTCGAGGGGGCCGTCGACCAGTCCGGCGAAGCCGATGACCACGCGGTGCCCGCCGATCGGGAACAGGCCGACCTCGACCGACGCGCCCGGGTCGAACCGCACGGTGGCGCCTGCCGGGATGGCGAGCCGCATGCCGTACGCCGCGGCACGGTCGAACCGCAGCCGCGGGTTGACTTCGAAGAAGTGGAAGTGCGAGGTCACACTGATCGGCACGGTCGCGCTGTTGGTCACCGTGAGGGTCGCCGCGGGCTCGGGCGCCGCGGGCAGCGCATGCCGCTCCGTCACCCACGGCGCACCCTCGACGCCGAACGGGTCGGTCACCACGGCCAGCCGGGTGCCGTCCTCGAACACCGCCTCGACCTGCACTTCGGTGACGATGTCCGGGACGCCGGGCAGCACGTCATCGGCGCCCAGCACCGCGCGGCCCGCGGCGATGGCCTCGGCGAGCCGCAGCCCGTCACGGGCCGCTTCGGTGACCGTGTCGGCGATCAGCGCGGTGGCCTCCGGCGCGTTGAGGCGCAGCCCGCGGGCCCGCCGGGTGCGGGCCAGTTCGGCGGCGCTGAACAGCAGGAGCCGATCGCGCTCGGTCGGGGTCAGGAGCATGCCGACCTCCGGGCGCGCATGATGCCGGCGTAGCCGGTGCAGCGGCACAGGGTGCCGGCCGGGTCGGCCCCGCCGTACGCCGCGACCAGTTGGCCGGGCGTGCAGAACCCGCACTGGAACCCGCCCTCATCGGCAAAGGCACGGCACAGGCCCGGTGCGGCCGCGGCGACGCCTTCGACCGTGGTCACCTCTCCGGTGACCCGGAACGCGGGGGTGAGGCAGGACATGACCGGGCGTCCGTCCAGCAGCACAGTGCACGCGCCGCATTCGCCGACGCCGCACGCCTCCTTGGTGCCGGTCAGCCCCAGCGGGCCGCGCAGCACGTCGAGGAGCCGGTCCCCCGGCTCGACGGGCACATCGTGCGGCGATCCGTTGACGGTCAGGAGCATGCTTCCTCCAGAAGGCGCTTGAGCAGGCCCGTGCCCGCGGTGAGCTTCCAGCCGTTGTCGCGCAGCGGGTGCGCGTCGCGTGTCCACGCCGCGGCTGCGACGTCCGGAGCGGCCCCGGCGAGGACCAGGCGTTCGACCTCGCGGGCGCGGTACGGCACAGGCGCGACGCCCCCGAGGACGACGCGGCATTCACCGGTGTCGGAGGAGAGCGAGACCGCCGCCGACACCGTGGCGAACCCGCCCTCCCAGAGCCGCAGTTTCGCGAACGAGGTCCGCCGCGCCCGGGCGGCGGCGGGCACCCGGACGCCGGTGACGACTTCGTCGTGGCCGATCACCGTCTCGCCCGGGCCGGTGTACAGATCGGCCATCGCGATGTCCCGGCGCCCGGTGCGTACCACCGCGTCCAACGCGGTGAACGTGGTGGCCAGGTCGGACGGGGTGACCGCTTGGCACCGGTGGCCGTCGATGACCGCGTGGTAGAAGCGGTGGTCGCCCAGGATCGCGTAGCACGGCGACGCGACGCCGTTGCGCTTGTAGCAGTCGAAGCCTTGTCGGTAGAACCAGCAGCGCTTGTCCTGCAGGAGGTTTCCGGCGACCGTCGCCATGTTGCGGATCTGGGTGGAGGCGATCCCCGCGGCCGTGTCGCGCAGCGCAGGTCCCGCCTCGTCGGAGGCGGCGAGTTCGGCGAGGGTGACCCCGGCGCCGATCAGCAGCCCGCCGTCCGCGCCCGGTTCGATGCGGCCCATGCCGCGGCATCCGGTCAGGTCGACCAGCGTGGAGGGCGCGACCAGGCGTTGCTTGCGGGCCACCAGAAGATCGGTGCCGCCCGCAAGCACCTTGGCACCGGGGTTCGCCGCCAACACCGCGGTGGCCTCGGCGGGGGTGGCCGGGGAACGGAACTCGGACACCGGCCCGACCCGCGGCCCGCGGCCCCAGGGTGTGCCGAAGCGGGCCAGTGCCGCGTGGATGCCCCGGGGGTATCCCCATCGGATGGCGGCAACCCACCAACGGTCCGGCCGCCGCCACAACGGGCGCACCGGCGTCTCTTTGCCGAGCGCGCGCAGGATCCGGTCCGGGGTGAGCGGCGCTTCACGGACCCGGGTGCCGAGCGCGTGGCTGACCGCGTTGACCAGCGCGGCCCCGGTCGGCAGCAACGCGATCTCGGCGAGGCCCTTGGCACCGTACGGGCCGACGGGGTCGTCGGACTCCAGGAAGTGCACGTCGATGTCGGGCACGGCGCCGGCCCGCGGCATCGCGTAGTCGGCGTAGCCGGTGTTGACTACACGGCCGCCCTCGAAGAGCAGTTCTTCGCCCAGCGCGGCGCCGAGCCCGATGACGACGCCGCCCTCGACCTGGCCCCGGGCGGTCAACGGGTTGAGGATGTGCCCGGAATCGTGTGCCGCGACGACCTTGACCACACGCAACGCACCGGTGTCGCGATCGACGTCGACCTCGACCGCTTGGGCGGCGAAAGAGTAGGTGGCCGAGATATCTCCGGCGCCCGTGTAGTCGTCTTCTTCGAAGTCGCCCACGTACTCCGCGTCGACGCTCAGGTCCCCGTCCGCCAGGTCGACCAGGTCGCCGAGGTCGACGGCTCCGCCGCCGCCGAGGGCTTGGCCGTCGCGGAGGGACACGTCGTCCGCGGCGCAGCCGAGCTTGGCGGCGGCCCGCCCGCGCAGCTCGTCGGCGGCCGCGCGGGCGGTCATGCCGACCGCGTGCGCGGAAATGAACGTGCCGCGGGACGCGCCCGCGCCCGTGTCGTGGAGGGTCCGGTCGGTGTCCGTCGTCAGCACGTCGACACGGTCGAGCGGCAGGCCGAGTTCGTGGGCGACGACCTGCGCGAGCATGGTCTTCTGCCCGGTGCCCGGGTCCGCGGCTCCGGTACGCAGCCGGACGCGCCCGTCGCGGCCCACGTCCACGGAGGCACCGGACTCGACCATGCCCGCCCGGCGCAGACCGGTGACGTGGATGGTGACGGCGACGCCCACACCCCGCCCCGATCCGCCGAGCCGGCGTTTCTCGTCCCAGCCGATCTCGCGGCGGACCGTCTCCAGGCACGCGGCCAAGCGCGAGGACTTGACCTGCCAGCCGGTGACGGCGGTTTCGCCGGCGTCGCCGACCGCGTTGGCGAGCCGGAAGTCGATCGGGTCCATGCCCACCGCGTCCGCGAGTTCGTCCGCGATGATCTCGAGACCGAAGTTCGGCGGATAGCCGCCCGCGCCGCGGAACGACGACGGCGGCTGCGTGTTCGTGTACACGCACCGCCCGTGCGCCTCGTAGCCGAGGACGCGGTACGCCGACCCCAGCGCGCTGGCGCCGTAGTACGTCTCGCTCGGCCCGGCCATGTTGTAGGCGCCGTTGTCGCTCAGGAACTCGGCGGCCAAGTGGGTGACCTTGCCGTCGGCATCCGCGCCGAACTCCAGCTCCATGTCCCACGACTGGCGCGACTTGGTGAACGCGAACTCGTCGGCGCGGTCGTGCTGGAGGCGGACCGGCCGCCCGCACTTCATGCTGAGCGCGCCGGCCAAGGCCTCCAGATGGGAGATGTCCACGCGGGAGCCGAAGTCGCCGCCGACGGTGATCTCGTTGAGGTGGACCTGTTCCGGTGCGAGGTCCAGGACCTGGGCGACGTCGGTGTGCACCGCCCGCGGGCCCTGGGACGGCGCCCACATCTCCAGCCGTCCGCCGGTCCAGTGCGCGACGACCGTGTGCGGTTCCATGATCGCGTGTGCCTGCTTGGGCGACACGTACCGCCCGCGGACGACGTGCACCGCGGCGCGCCGCCCGGCTGCGATGTCGCCATGCGTCTGCCGGGTCTCCGAAGCCACGTTGCCGCCCGGATGGATCGCGGGCGCCCCGGGCGCGAGCGCGTCGGCGACCGTGAAGGCGGCCTTCGTCCGCCGGTACTTCACCTTGATCAAGGCCAGCGCGCGGTCCGCCTGTTCGCTGGTCTCCGCGGCCACGACGGCGACGGGCTCGCCGATATGCCGCACGACATTGGACGCCAGCACCCGGCGGTCCGTGTACGGCTCTCCGTAATCGAGGTAGCGCCGATCGGGCAGATCGGCCGAGGTCAGCACGCACACCACGCCCGGCAGCGCCGCGGCCGCGGAGACGTCGATCCGCAGGATCCGCGCGTGCGGATGCGGGCTGCGGAGCACTCCGCCGACCAACATGCCGGGAAGGGACAGGTCGGCCGCGTACTGCGCGGTCCCGTCGGTTTTCGCCGCCCAGTCCACGTGCGGCACGGATTGACCGATCATGAGGCGTCCTTGGTTGCGAGAGCCTTGCCCGGCACCCAGCCGGGGCCGGGGACGCTTGCCCGCAGCCTGCGGGTGTAGTCGTGCTGCGGGTCGTCGAGCACCTGGGCGGTGGGCCCGGCTTCGACGATGGCGCCCTGGTACATGACGACGACGTCTTCGGTGATCTGGCGGACCACGGCGAGGTCGTGCGAGATGAGGATGTAGCTGACGTCGGTGCGTTCCCGGATGTCGGCGAGCAGGTTGAGGACCTGCGCCTGGATGGAAACGTCGAGCGCGGCCACCGCCTCGTCGAGGATGAGCACCTCGGGTTCGGCGGCGAGCGCACGGGCGATGGCGACACGCTGGCGCTGCCCGCCGGACAAGGCACCGGGGCGGCCGCGGAGCATGCGCTCGTCCAGGCCGACCAGGTCCGCCAGTTCGGTGACCCGGCGGCGGCGCTCCTCCGCCGTGTGGCGGAAGTGCACCTTCAGGACCTCCTCCAGACAGGAGGAGATCGTCTGGCGCGGGTCGAGCGAGCTGTACGGGTCCTGGAACACCATCTGGATCTGCCGGGCCCGCGCGCGGCGGCGCGCCGTGGACCGCACCCGCCCGACCGGCTCCCCGTCGATGAGGATCCGCCCGGATGTGGGGGCTTCCAGCCCGACGAGCATGCGCGCGGTCGTCGTCTTGCCCGAACCGGACTCTCCGACGATGCCCAGGGAACCCCCGCGCCGCAGGGCGAAGGACACCTCGGAGACGGCGGTGTTCGTACCGAACACCTTGCGCAGGCCCTCGGCCTCAAGAATGGGTGCCATCAGATATCTCCCACCCGGTGGCAGCGGACGTCGTCGACCAGCGCGGGTTCCTCATCCCGGCACGTGTCGATGGCATGCGGGCATCGCGGGGCGAACGCGCAGCCGTCCGGTGCCTCGAAGGCGGACAGCGGCTTGCCAGGGATGACCGGCAGCCGTCGCACCGTCTCGGTGACACTCGGCCGCGACGTCAGCAGCCCACGCGTGTACGGATGCACGGCGTCCTCATGGAGCGCCGTGGACGGCAGCTGCTCCACGAGCGACCCGGCGTACATGACCCCGATCCGGTCGCACACGGCACCCGCCAGCTCCAAGTCGTGAGTGATGAACAGCATCGCCACCCCGTGCTCCGCGCGCAGCCTGCCGAGGATGGCCATCACCTCCGACTGCGTGGTGACGTCCAAGGCCGTGGTCGGCTCGTCCGCGAGCAGCAGCCGCGGATCACCCATCAGCGCGGAAGCGATCATGACGCGCTGCAGAAGGCCCCCGGACAGCTGGTGGGGGTACTGCCGCAGTCGCCGGCCGCCGTCCGCGATGCCGACCTCGGCCAGCAGCGCGACGGCTTTCTCCTCCGCGGCGGGCCGCCGCATGCCGAGGTTGGTGCGTGCGGCCTCGGTGAGGAAGTCGCCGACGGTGCGGACCGGATTGATCGACGCGCGGGGATCCTGGAAGATCATCGCGACGTCATGGCTGCGGTAGCGCCGCAGGTCCTCCCCGCCGAGTTCGAGCACCGGCCGATCGTCGAAGACGATGGCGCCTTCGCATGCGGCGCCTTCCGGGAGCAGCCTAGCGACCGCTTTCGCGGTCATGGACTTGCCCGACCCCGATTCGCCGATCAGCCCGAACGCCTCGCCGGCGCCGATGGCGAAGGACACGTCGTGGATGACGGTCCGCGGCTGCCCTTCCACGGGGAGCCTCACCCGCAGGTTCGTGATCTCCAACATCAGCGGATCCGCTCCTCCAACCGGTCGCCCAGCAGGTTGAACGCGGCCACCACGACGACGATCAACGCACCGGCGTACAAGCACTCCTGCGGGAAGCCCTCGATGATCGACGGCTGCCCGGTCGACACCATCACGCCCCAGTCCGCGGTCGGCGGCTGCACGCCGAGGCCGAGGAACGACAGCGCGGCCAGGTCGACCATCGCGTAGCCGAACGTCAGCGTCGCCTGCGCGAGGATCAGCGGCATCAGGTTCGGCAGCAGGTGCCGCACGCAGATCGAGAACCCGCTGACGCCCTGGATGGTGAGCGCGGTGATGTACGGCTGCGCCCGCTCCCGCAGCGCCGCCCCGCGCACCAGCCGCGCGATGTACGGCACATACGAAATCGCGAGCGCCGTCACCGCCATGCCGAGCCCGGCACCGAACAGCGCGACCACCAGGATGGCCAGCAGCACGCCCGGGAAGGCGAACAGCACATCGACGACACGTGACACCGCGGCGTCGAACCAGCCGCCCCGCCACGCCGACACCACCGCGACGGCGACCCCGAGCACGGTGGCCAGCAGCACCACCAGCAGGGGCCCGGTCAGGCTCGACCGGGCTCCCCAGATGAGGCGCGACGCCAGGTCGCGCCCCGACGCGTCGGTGCCGAGCAGGTGCTCGGCGGACGAGCCCTGGTGGGCGTCCATCAGGCTGATGGCGTCGGGATCGTCCGGAGCCAGCCAAGGGGCGAGCACGCCGATCACCGCCAGCACGGCGACAACGGAAAGTGCGACGACACCCGACCTGCCCGTGCTCCGCGTCAGCGACACGGTCGCCGTGGTCATTTCCCACCTCCTGGAGCCATGCGGGCGTCCGCCAGCGTGTACAGCACGTCGATCAGCGTGTTCAGGACGACGAACGCCGCGACGAGCAGCAGCACGATCGCCTGCACCACCGGGTAGTCCGACTTGGTCACCGACTCGATCAGGAAGGCACCGACCCCGTTGAGGCTGAAGGCGCGTTCGATGACCAACGACCCCACCACCAGCCCGGCGATCGTCAGGCCCGCCACGGTGGTGATGGGCACCATCGCGTTGCGCAGGACGTGGCGCCGGACGACGAGGCTGCGCGGGATGCCGCGGCTGACCGCGGTCTGCACGTGCTCCTTGCCCATCTCCTCCCGGACGGCCGCCCGGGTGAGCCGGGCGACCGTTGCCGTCGAGGAGAGCGCCAGTGCGAACGCCGGCAGGGTCAGGTGCCACAACTGGTCACCGAACCCCTCGCCCGGCCCGAACACGGGGAACCAGCCGAGCCCGGTGGCGAAGACGATGATCAGCACGATTCCGGTGAGGAAGCTCGGCACCGCCATGCCCGCCGTGGTGGCCAGCATGATCGTGGTGTCCACCGGTCCCTTGCGCAGCGCCGCGACGACGCCCAGCGTGATGCCGGCCACCAGGATCAGCAGCGCCGCATAGGCCACCAGGAACAGCGTGGTCGGCAGGCGTGCCGTGATGAGTCCGGCGACGTCCTGTTTGGCGATGATCGACTGGCCGAAGTCGCCGTGCAGCACGTCGGTGAGCCAATACCAGTACCGGGTCAGGAACGGGTCGTCCAGGTGGTAGTGGTCGCGCAGCCGTGCCATCGCCTCAGGGTCGACCGCGTGCCCGCCCGTCAGCACCGCGATCGGGTCGCCGGGGGCGAGCGTCGTGGCGCCGAACACCACGAAGCTCGCCGCCAGCAGGGTCAGCACCAGCCCGAGGAGGCGCCGCGCCAGGAAACTACCGAGCGCCGACATCTGCGGCCCACGGGTAGTAGAGGTAGACGAAGGACGCCGGCGCGCCGGTGATCTTCTTGTTCATGAAGAGCCGGTTGGCGGGCTCCACGAGCGGCAGCACGGCCACGTCGGACGTGATCTGCTTCTGCGCGGCGATGATCAGCGCGGCACGGGCGGCGTCGTCCTTGGTCGCCACTGCTTCGTTCAGCTGCCGGGTGACCTCGGCGTTGTCGTAGCCGCTGTAGTTGTAGAAGTCACCGGGTCGGAAGCTGCGGTACAGCTGCAGCGGCTCGGGGACGTCGGTGTAGTTGGTGGTGAAGAACGCGTCGGTCTGGTTGCGCGCGTCCTTGTCGAAGAAGAACGTCGTGTAGGTCGAGGTCGGGAAGCCCTGGAGCCGGATGTTCAGCCCGATCTTCTTGCCGGCGTCCTGGACGACCGTGGCGAGCTGGGCGTACAGCGGGAAGTCGGACACGGACGCGATGACGATCTCGTCCTTGGGGGAACCGGCTTCCTGGACCAGCTTCTTGGCCGCCTCGATGTCGGTGCGCGGCGCGGGCAGTTGGTCGTACGCGGCCTTGTACGCGTCGGCGGCGTAGCCCCACGAGCCGGTGGCGACGTATGTGCGCACCGGGGCCGCGGTGCCCTTGTAGATCTGCTGGACGATGCCCTGGTAGTCGATCGCCAGCGCGAGTGCGCGGCGGATCCGGACGTCCTGGAGCGGCGACTTCTTCTCGGTGGGCAGCAGGTCGAGCGTGGCCTGCGTCTTGCCCTGGTACAGGGTGCCGCTGCCGGCCAGCTGGGCGAGACCGGACAGCGGCGCGTCGTACGTGCCGTCGATCTCACCGGTCTGCAGCGCGTTCGTGGTCGCCGCCTCGTCGGTGACGAAGGAGAACTGGAAGCTCTTGGCCTTGGCGCGGTGCGCGGCGTCCCAGTAGCCGTCGTTGCGAGCCAGGGTCAGGGACTGGCCGCGGACCCACGACTGCACCTTGAACGGGCCGGTGCACATCAGGCCGCCGTCGGGGGTGCCCAGGGCTTCGCCCTTGGACTTGGTGTAGGCGGCACTGCCGACCACACCTGCGGGAGTGGCCAGCCAGCGGTCGAACATCGCGTCGGGCTGCTTGAGCTTGACGGTGACCTCGTCGGGCCCGGTCGCCTTGACCGAGTCGACCTTCTCGTAGAACACCGCCCAGAACGACGCGACCGCGGGGTCGAGGTGCCGGTTGAGGCTGTAGGCCACGTCCTCGGCGGTGAGGGGCGAGCCGTCCCAGAAGGTGACGCCCTTGCGGATCTTGTAGACGTAGGTGGTCGGGTCCGGGTTGCTGCTCGACTCGGCGAGCGCGGGCTCCACCTTGAGGTCGGGCGTCAGGCGGTACAGGCCCTCGCACAGGTTCGCCACGACCGAGTTCTCGGAGTAGCTGTAGGCCTTCGTCCAGTCGAGCGACGCCGGTTCACCGTAGGGGAGGTTCCAGGTGACCTTGTCGATGTCTTTGGACGGCTTGGGGGTGAGGATGTCGGTGCCGGTGGCTCCGGACGGGTTCTGTCCCCCGGACTTGTTCGTGTCATTGGTGGAGCAGGCTGCCGTGGCTGTGATGCAGACGGCTGCCAAGACCGCGCATGTGCGCAGACGTCTCATGTGGGACTCCGTTTCACCAGGACGTGGCTATGTACTTCGTTTCGAGGAACTCCAGAAGTCCGTCGTGGCCGCCTTCGCGTCCCACGCCGCTTTGCTTGACCCCGCCGAACGGGGCCGCGGGGTCCGACACCAGGCCGCGGTTGAGGGCGACCATGCCGAAGTCGAGTCGTTCGCCGACGCGCAGGCCGCGCGCCAGGTCCCGCGTGTACACGTAGGCGGCGAGCCCGTGCGGGGTGTCGTTGGCCGCTTCGATCGCCGCGGCTTCGCCGTCGAAGCGCACGATGGGCGCCACGGGTCCGAAGATCTCCTCGCGGAGGATCGGGGCCTCCGCGGGCACGTCCGCCAGCACCGTGGCCGGGTACGCGAACCCGGGGCCGTCCGGCAGCTGCCCGCCGGCGAGGACCTTGCCGGTGCCTCCGGTGACCAGGCCGTGCACGCGGTCGCGTGCGGAGCCGCTGATGAGCACCGTCTCCTGGTCCTTGAGCGCGGCCGCCAAACGGGTCGCGAACTCGTCGGCGACCGCCGACTCGACGTAGAACCGGTTGGCCGCGGTGCAGGCCTGCCCGCCGCCGCGCATCTTGGCGATGAGCGCTCCTTCGATCGCGGCGTCGAGGTCGGCGTCGGCGAAGACGATGAACGGCGCGTTGCCGCCGAGTTCCATCGAGCAACTGATGATGCCGTCCGCGGCCTCGCGCAGCAGGATGGCGCCGACCTCGGTGGATCCGGTGAACGAGAGCTTGGCGACCCGCGGGTCGTGCAGCATGGCCGAGACGACCGGGCCGCTGCGCTCGGCGACCACCACGTTGACCACGCCCGCCGGAACCCCGGCCTCGGCCAGGATCTCGGCGACGACCAGCGCGGTCAGCGGGGTTTCCAACGCCGGCTTGAGGACGACGGTGCAGCCCGCCGCGAGCGCCGGGCCGATCTTGCGCGTTGCCATGGCCGCGGGGAAGTTCCACGGCGTGACCAGGACGGCGACGCCGACGGGCTGCCGCATCACCAGGATCTTGTTGCCGCCCGCGGGGGCGGTGCGCAGGTCGCCGTCGATGCGCACGGCCTCTTCCGAGTACCAGCGGAAGAACTCGGCCGCGTAGGCGACTTCGGACAGGGCGTCGGCGCGCGACTTGCCGTTCTCGGCGACGATGAGGTCGGCGATCTCGTCGGCGCGCTCGGTCATCAGCGTGAAAGCGCGGCGGAGGATCTCGCCGCGGGTGCGCGGCGCGGTGGCGGCCCAGTCGCGGGCTGCGTCGTGCGCGGCGGCCACGGCGGCGAGGCCGTCCGCGGTGTCCCCGGCGGCGACCGAGGCGATCTCGGTGCCGTCGGCGGGATTGAGCACCGGGATCCGCCGCCCGGAGGCGGCGGGAGTCCAGCGGCCCGCGATGAACAGATCGGTGGGTGTCACGTGCTGGCTCCGGAGGATAGGAGGAGGGACGGGACCGGCGTCCGGTCCCCGGGTCCGGCGCCCGATGCCCGGAAACGGACATCG
Organism: Yinghuangia aomiensis; assembly: GCF_039542225.1. Classification (NCBI taxonomy): domain Bacteria; kingdom Bacillati; phylum Actinomycetota; class Actinomycetes; order Kitasatosporales; family Streptomycetaceae; genus Yinghuangia; species Yinghuangia aomiensis. The sequence continues at coordinate 65,778 of NZ_BAABHS010000034.1, forward strand.
GGCGCCGGACGCGGAACGTCAGAGGTTCTGCTTGCGGCTCATTGCCGGTGCCACCGTGCGGCCCACGCCGTGCTCCTCGGCGCGGCGCAGAATGTGCGCGGCCAGGACGAGGTCCTGCTCGGGGCTGCCGATGGACTTGAAGACGCTGTACGGCTCGGTGCGCCGGGCCGGAGCGGCGAGGGCGGTACCGAGGAGTTCGAAGGACTCCGGGGCGAGGGCGGCTTCGATGAGGTCGCCGGATTCGGCGATGGCGTCCTCGGTGTCGATGAGAATGCGGGACGCGCGGGCGAACACGTCGCCGGCGGCCTCGCGCTGGTCGGGCGAGGTCGATCCGATCGTGGCCACCACCGCGGCGCCGGCCACATCGTCGGCGTGGTAGACCACGCTGCCGTTGGATTGGGTGGCCGAGTACACGATGTCGACGCCGTCGGTGGCCTTGCGCAGCGTGTCCACGGGGATGACCGGGAGCGCGAGTTCGTCGTTCATGCGGGTCGCGAAGATCTCGCGGTTGACCGTGTTGCGGCTGTAGACGCGCGCCGCCCGGATCGGGACGACGCGGGCGAGGGCCCGCAGCCCGGCCTGGGCTTCGGCGCCCGAACCGATGACGGCGACGACGGCCTTGCGGTCGGAGCCGTAGAGGGCTTCCACGCCCACGGCGGCGGTCGCCGCGGTGCGGAGCGTGGTGATCGACGCGGCGTCCACGACACCGAGGGGCGCACCGTCGGAGGCGCGGAAGATGTGGCACGCGTACCAGACGCCGCCGTCGATCCAGTGGAACTGCTTGTAGCCGAAGATGCCCAGCGACGGCATGGCCGCGCCCATGATCCGGACCCCGGACTCACCGTTCGCCCAGTCGAACTGCACCCGCCCGTCAATGACTTCGCCGGCCGCCCGGGCGGACGCCGCGTCGCGCGCGGCGGCCAGGGCGTCCTCCTGGGTGACCAGGTCCGGCAGGTCGGCCGCATCGATCATGCGCATCACTTCGGGTTCCTCCCGAGGAAGAAGGCGTCGTCGTCGTCGGACGTCGTCGGCAGCCCGGACTTCTCCAGGCCCTTGCGCAGGGCGCGCATCTGCTCCTCGTCGATGCGCATCTGCGGGAAGCGGAGCGGGCCGCCGTTGAAGCCGTTGAGCCAGCCCTGGTACTTCCACTGCATGCGGTGCACAAGGTTGGCGCCGGCCACGGCCTTGCCGCCGACCGCGGAGACCACCTGGCGGGCCGGGTGGAGCCGCCAGTAGATCTCCATCGCCTCGTCGACCGTCGCCGGGTCTTGGAGCAGCCGGAACATCCGGGGGATCTCGGGGCCGAAGTACTCGTAGTTCGAGGTGCCCATCCACGGCATGCCGAACGTGGTGGTCCACGCGGCGCAGTTCATCTCCATGGGGTCCGTCACCAGCACGCGGTCGCGGAACTGCCGGAAGATCTGGGACGTTCCGGAGATGCCGGGGTCGCCGATCTCGTTCTTGATCGCCACGACGTTGGGGATGGTGTCGACCATCTCCTCCAGCCAGGCCGGTGCGAAGCCCGAGGGGTGCAGCCGCCCGAAGTTCCACATGTCCAGGGCGAAGACGACCAGGCCCATGTTCGTGGCGTCGGCGACGGCCTTGGTGAAGGCCACGACCTCGTCGGGCGTCTGCGGGTAGAAGGTGAGCGGGTAGGACAGCAGGACCAGGTCGACCCCGATGGCTTCGGCGTCGCGGACCAGCGCGATGGTGTCCGCGAGCGTGGGCTCGGAGGCCTGGAGGATGGTGACCATGTCGTCGCCGACCTCGTCGACGACGGTGCGCATGAACTGCCGGTACTCGGCGGGGGTGGTGCCGCATTCCGAGACCAGCAGGGCGCCGGTGAAGCCGAGTTCGCGTTCGAGGGCGGCGTCGTGCCGGATGGCCGCCTCGTTGAGGCCGGTGAGGTCGCCGGTGAAGGTCGGCATGAGGCAGCCGGCGGCCCCTCGCAGGTCGGACATGGCCCACGCCCGCGCCTGGCCGGGTGCGAACTTCATGAGGTACTCCTTGGTTCAGGCCGTCGCGGGGCGCGGCACGGCAGTGCGGTGCCGCGCCCGTGCGTACGGTGCGTCAGGGCAGCAGGTAGGGGTCGGGAGTCCCGGTCATCAGGGCGATGCCCTGGTCGGTCGGGTCGCCGGTGCCCCAGAGGTTGTCGCGTTCGGGGTCGTCCATCGGCCACACCATGGCGGCGCGGGGGTTGGCCTCGTCGAAGATCTCGAAGCCCGACGTGTACTCCATGACCACCCCGTTGGGGTCGGCGAAGTACGCGAAGACGTTGTCGCCGGGGCCGTGCCGGCCGGGGCCCCACAGGGGTTCGCCGGCACCAAGGCTCCGCAGCCGCGCGGCATCGCGCATCACCCCGTCGAGGCTGCCGACCTCGAAGGCGATGTGGTTGAGCGAGGTGTGGTCGGCGTGCCCGAGCGCCACCGAGTGGTGGTACTCGTTGCAGCGCAGGAAAGCCATGTAGTCGCCGTAGCGGTCGGAGACCGTGAAGCCGAACAGCTCGCAGTACAGCGCGGCGGTCGCCTCGACGTCGGGCGTGTTGAGCACGACGTGGCTGATCAGCATCGGGCGGTCGAGGAAGGGGACGTGCGGCACCGGCTCGGGCGTGCTCGCGGCGGCGTGCGCCACCTCGAACAGCAGCCCGCTCTTGTCGCGGCAGCGCATGCGGTACACGCCGTCGGCGTCCTCGCCGGGCTCCTCGACCACGGGCAGCCCGAGAGCTCGGGCGCGCGCCGCGACGTCGTCGACGCCGGCGCGGTCGGATGCGCCGAACGCGATGTGGTCGATGCCGAGCGCGGGTCCTTCCGCGAGGCGGATCAGCGGGCGGGAATCCGCGGTGCCGCGGAGGCCGCCGTCGGCCGGGATGAGCCCGAAGGACTCGCCGAGGTAGGTGTGGGACGCCTGCGGGTCGGGCACGCGCAGTGCCACGTGCCGTACGAAGCGGACGGTCATCGGTCGTTCTCCGTCACGAGGGTCAGAAGGCGGGAGACCTGGTCGGGGGTCAGCCGGGTGATCGCGTCGAGCGCGGTCGGGTCCAGGAGGACGGACCGCCCCCGGCGTTCGGAGCGCACCTCGATGCGGTGCGCGTTGCCGTGCCGCACCTTGCGCAGCACGATCGAGGCGAACTCGTTGGCGAGGCGCAGTTCGGCGGGCTCCGCGGGGCGGTCCGCGGACGGCCCGTCAGTAGATCGGGGCGAGCTGGGCGGCACTGGGCACTTCCACGTCGAGATGGACGGTGCGGGCGGCGAGCCGGAACCCGTCCTTGGGGTTGCCGTGCAGGACGTCGAGGCGTCCGGCGGTGGCGAGGACGGTCTCCTCGCTGGTCCGGGAGCGGGCGACCAGGACGTTGCTGCGCACCTCCCAGACGTCGTCGCCGATCCGCCGCACGCGGATGTTGGAGACGAAGTGCCGCAGGAAGTGCTTGGGCCGGTCGGCCCACGCGTACTCCGAGGACATCCGGTCGAAGCGCATCCGCAGCGAGCCCTTGGACTCGCTGGAGATGGGCATCCGGCTGGTGTACTGCGGTTCGTCCGGCGACTGCGGGGTGATCGGCTGCGGGACCTCGTACCGGAAGTCCTCGGTGAGCAGGTCGAGCCAGTCGCCGTAGCGGGTCTCGTCAAGTGCCGCGGACTCCTCGAAGAGGAACTCGGTCACGGCCGCGTGCGTACTCACGCGTCCTCCCTCAGATGCCGCAGCCAGGTCGTGTAGTAGGCCCGGTGGGTGTACTCGCTGTGGTCGTGCGGCACCGATTCGCCCGGTCCCGGCCAGTCGTCCGGCTCCGGGCGGGGCAGCCTTGCGCCCATGGAGTAGTCCAGGTCGGTGCGGGCCGCGATGGCGCCGTCGCCGGTGAACGTGACGGCGGTGAAGTTGTCGACGTCGTCGCTCTCGAAGAGCCCCGCGGCGGCGCCGTGCGTGCGGACGCAGGCGAGCACCGACTTCTGCTTCCATGCGTCCGGCGCATTGCGCGGGACCAAGGCGAAGTTCAGCATCTCGGTCTCGGTCGGGCTGATGGGCAGCGCCAGGCGCAGGGCCAGGAACGCGGTCGGTTCGACCTCGTCGCCGGTGTAGGTGATCACCGTCTGGATGAACGACAGGTTCGGGAAGACGTTCCCGTGCAGCACGTCGGAGTTCTCCAGGACGGCGAACACCTCGGGCTTCGCCTTGGCGGCGAACTCGGCGCGCTGTTCGTCCGGGTAGCCGTGGTACGCCGGGATCCCAGAGCCGGCCGGGTGGTAGCCGACCCGGGCGGTGTGCCCCTGCGGCGTCCACACGACGCGGCCGCTCGGGCCGCCGGTGCCGGTGTCCTCGGTGCCGAAGAGGCCCCCTTCGATCGGGGCGCGGTGCGCGTAGGGCACGTGGTAGCCGTCGCCGCCGAAGTTCTCGCAGCTGAGCTTCCAGTTGGCCTTGATAGTGTAGCGCTGCGGCGGGCCGGCCACCTCCCAGGCGGCTCCGTCGCCGCCGACCAGCGCGTCCAGGTACCAGGCGAAGTCGCCCAGGAAGTCCGCCAGCGGCTCGGCGTCATCGTCCCAGGTCGCGAAGACCAGGCCTTGGTAGACCTCGGTGCGCGCGCGGCGCAGATCGCGGCTGGATTTGTCGAAGGTGCCGTAGGCCGGACGGGCTTCCGGTACGCCGCGCAGCCGCCCGGTGTTGTCGAACGTCCACGCGTGGTACGGGCACATGAAGTGCGACGTGTTGCCCAGGGTGGCCTTGCACAGCAGCGTGCCGCGGTGCGTGCAGGCGTTTCGCATGACCCGGATCTGCCCGTCCTCGCCGCGCGAGACGATCACCTGGTCGCGGCCCATTCGGCGGGTTACGTAGTCCCCGGAGACAGCCACCTCGGATTCGTGTGCGAGGAACAGCCAGCTCCGGGTGAAGATCCGCGCAAGCTCCGCGTCCAGTACCTCGGGGTCGTTGAAAACCGTCTGAGGCAGGGAGCTGCAGTCCGGCGCGAATCGGCCCAAAACTTCGGGGAGACTCATCGGAACCTCTCTTGTCCGCAAGTTCCGCTCATCTTGCATGGAAGTTGCCCGCAAGACAATGGGTGGTAGCCGTTGTCTTACGAGCGACTTCCATATAGCTTCCATACATGTCGCCAACAACACCGGGGGCCGACGGGCTCTCCGCTTCCGAGCGCGCCTATGCCTTCATTCGTGAACGCTTGTTCGACGGCACCTACGCCGGCGGCATGATGCTCAGCGAAGGAGAGATCGCCGAGGCGGCGGCGGTAAGCCGTACGCCCGTGCACGAGGCGCTGCTCCGCTGCGAATTCGAGGGGCATGTGCGCCTCTACGCGAAGCGGGGCGCCCTGGTGCTCCCGGTGACCGTCAAGGAGATACAGGACGTGCTCACCACACGGCGTCTCATCGAGACGTACGCGGTCGAGTACGCCTGCGAATCCGGACACGCCGGATCCCAACTGCTGGCCGCTGTCGACCGGCAGGCGGAGCTTCTGACCGGCGGCGAGGACGACAAGTTCTCCGCCGCCGACGACGACTTCCACCGCGGAATGGTGTCGGCGACCGGCAACGCGCTCCTGGTCAAGGCCTACGCCCTGGCCAAGAGCGTTCCCCTGCGCATTCCCAACCGCAATATGCGGACCGACCCCGGGCGAGCCGCCCAGGTCATCGAGGAGCACCGCGCCATCGCCGAGGCCGTCGCCGAACGCGATGTCGCGGCCGCCCGAGCGGCGGTCGCCACGCACCTCGACCACGCCATGACAAGCCTGCTGCGCGCCCTCTAGCAGACGCTGCTGCTGCCAGAGCCGGCTGCGCGCTGTCCCAAGGAGCCCCCATGTGGCCTGACAACGCCAAGGTAGCCGTCGGCATAACCATCGACTTCGACGCCGAGGAACTGTGGCTGCACGAATCCGGCGGCAAGAACGTCGGAAAGCCCGGAGTCCTCTCCCAGGGCACCTACGGCGGCCGGGTCGCCGTCCCCGAACTGCTCAAGCTGCTCGACAAGCACCAGGTGCGGGCGACGTTCTTCGTCCCCGGCCGGGTGGCCGAGGTGTGGCCGGACCGCGTGCGCGACATCGTCGCCGCCGGCCACGAACTGGCCAACCACGGCTACTCGCACGTCTCCCCGACCAAGCTGACCCGGGAGCAGGAGGAGCGCGAGCTGGTCCGCGGCCACGAGATCCTCTCCGCGTTCGGAGCCGAGATCACCGGCTACCGCGCCCCCTCGCTCGAACTCACGGTCCACACCCTGGAGTTGCTGGAGAAGCACGGGTACAACTACAGCACCAACATGATGGCCGACGTCCGGCCGTACTGGCACGAGGGCACCAGCGTGCTGGAACTGCCCACCTCGTGGCCGACGAACGACTCGGTGCACTGGTGGTTCGACGTCGAGACGTGGGACAAGAAGATCAGCACGTCCGAAGAGGTCCGCTCCATTTGGACCGAGGAGTACTACGGCATCAAGGACCTCGGCGGCGCGTGCATCTACACCACGCACCCGCAGATCATCGGCCGTCCGATGCGGCTGCGCTTCTTCGACCAGTACCTCGAGTTCCTCAAGGCGCAGCCCGACACGTGGATCGCCACGCTCGACGAGATGACCGCGCACCTCGTCAAGACCGGCTACAGCGTGTCCAGCAACCACGTCGAGGTCGCGCGGAACCTGAAGATCGTCGAAGCATGACCGGCGGCGTGGTCCACGTGACCGCGGCGGACGGGACACGCAGCGCGGTCGACGCGCGGTTCGGGGTGCGCCTGATGCCCGAACTGCGCGCCGCCCGCGTGGGCGTGATCGGCATGTGCGGCGGCAATGCCGCATGCGGCACCTGCCACGTCTATGTGGACGAGGCGTGGCAGGCCGCCGTCGGCGCGGTCACCGAGGACGAACTCGACATGCTCGACGAACTCTCCTCGTCGGATACCCGGTCCCGGCTCGCCTGCCGGATCACCTTCCGGGCCGAACTCGACGGCATCGAACTGACGGTGGCGCCCCATGACTGAGCGCATCGTGGTCGTGGGCGCCTCCCTCGCCGGAGTGCACGCGGCCGAGGAACTGCGCGCCGGCGGCTTCCTCGGGCAGCTCGTCCTGCTGTCCGCCGAGAACGAAATCCCCTACGACAGACCGCCGTTGTCCAAGGCGTTCCTGGCCGGAGGGCTCGGCGAGACGGAACTCGCGCTCCGCCCCGCGGACGCATATGCCGCCCTGGGCATCGAGCTGTGGCTCGGTGCCCAGGCGGCCGGCCTGGACGCGGCCTCGCGGCGCGTGCGCACCGCGGACGGGGAGGTGCTGCCGTTCGACGGGCTGGTGATCGCCACGGGGTCGCGTCCCCGATGGCCGGCCGGGCTGCCCCGGCTGGACGGCATGTACACATTGCGTACCGCTGCCGATGCCCGGGCTCTCGCCGCCGACTTCGCCCGGTCGCCTTCGGTGGCCGTGCTCGGCGGCGGGTTCATCGGCGCGGAAGTCGCCGCCACCGCACGGAAGCTCGGCCTCGACGTCACCTTGCTCGAAGCCGCGCCCAGCCTGATGGAACGGGGCCTGGGCCGGGAACTCGGCGACGTGGCCGTGGGCATCCACCGCGACAACGGCGTGGACGTCCGCTGCGGCGCCTCCGTCGTCGGCGCCACCGGCTCGGGCCGCGTGGACGGCCTGCTGCTCGCGGACGGCTCCCGCGTCGCCGCGGACGTGGTCGTCGTGGGCGTGGGGAACGAGCCGGTCACCGACTGGCTCGCCGACTCCGGCCTGGAACTCGCCGACGGCGTCGTCTGCGACGAGTTCTGCGCGACCGCCGTCCCCGGCATCGTCGCCGCCGGGGACGTGGCCCGCTGGCGTCATCCGCGGCACGGACTGATGCGCACCGAGCATCATGCCAACGCCGTCGAGCAGGGGATGGCCGCCGCCCGGACCCTGCTCGGTGCCCGCGAACCGTTCGCACCGGTCGGCTACGTGTGGTCCGACCAGTACGAGCACAAGATCCACACGCTCGGCTTCCGAAGGCCGGGCGACGAGGCCCGCATGCTGGCGCCCGGACTGACCGGGTTCGTCCGCGACGGCCGGCTCGTCGCCGCGGCCGGCATCGACGCGCGACGCGAACTCATGCGCCTGCGCGGCACCATCGACCAGGGAGGACCGTGTCCAGCCCGCACCGGATGACCGCCGCCGAACTCGCGGACCTGCTACGCCGCCGCGAACTGTCGGCCCGCGAGGTCGTCGAAGACCATCTCGCGCGGATCGACCAGGTCAACCCGGAGATCAACGCCATCGTCACGCTGACCGCCGAACAGGCGCTCGCCGCAGCGGACCACGCCGACCGGGAGCTGGCCGCCGGACGCGCGCTGGGCCCGCTGCACGGCGTGCCCGTGGTGCACAAGGACCTCCACGACACCGCCGGCGTGCGCACCACCTACGGCTCGACCATCTACCGCGACCACATCCCCACCGCCGACGCACTGATCGTCAGGCGCATGCGCGAGGCCGGGGCGATCTGCCTCGGCAAGACGAACACGCCGGAGTTCGGGACGGGTTCGCACACGTACAACGAGGTCTTCGGGGCCACCCGCAACCCCTACGACACGACGCGGACGGCCGGAGGCAGCAGCGGCGGCTCCGCCGCCGCGCTGGCCGCCTACATGACACCGCTCGCGGGCGGCACCGACATGGGCGGATCCCTCCGCAACCCGGCGGGATTCTGCAACGTCGTCGGCCTGCGGCCCAGCGCGGGCCTGGTGCCGTCGTCCGGCGACTGGTGCACCCTCGCCGTCGACGGGCCCATGGCCCGCACCGTCCAGGACGTCGCGCTCATGCTCGGTGTCATCGCCGGACACGACCCGGGGAGCCCGCTGTCCTGGCCGGGCGACGGCACCCGCTTCCGCGAAGCGGACCTGGACGCCCCGTCGAAGGTGCGGGTCGCCTGGAGCCGTGACCTGGGCGGCCTGCCGGTGGACCGCCGCATCACCGGCGTCCTGGACACCGTGGGCCGCCCGGCCCTCGAAGCGCTCGGCTGGACCGTCGAAGACCGCGAACCGGACTTCGCCGGCGCCGACGAGAGCTTCCGCACCTGGCGCGCCTGGTACTACGCGCAGTGGTTCGGCGACGAAGACCCCGACGCACTGAACCCGGACACGCGCTGGAACGTCGAGGCCGGACAAGGACTCGCGGGGGAGGACCTTGCCCGGGCCAACGGGCAGCGAACCCGGCTCCATGCGGAACTCATCCGATTCTTCGACGATTTCGACGTCGACGTGCTCGCCTTGCCGGTGAGCCAGGTCCCGCCGTTCCCGGTGGAACAGCGGTGGCCCGAGTCCATCGAAGGCATCCCGCAGACGACCTATCTGGACTGGATGCGCGCCGCCTACTACATCAGCGCAACCGGGCTGCCCGCGATCTCGGTCCCCTGCGGGTTCACCGCCGAGGGCCTGCCCGTTGGCATCCAGCTCGTCGGCCGCCCGGCGGGAGAGCTGGAACTGCTGCGTATCGCCCACGGGTTCCAGACGGCCGTGCCGACGCCGGCGCCCAACCCCGCTCCGTGGCTGTGAAAGCCGGAACGACCCGAACCACCGGAGAAGACATGACGTTGTCCGAAACGAACTCGCCCTGGCTGACGCACGACGGGGCGCTCACCGGCCTCCGCGTGCTCGACCTGTCGCGGATTCTGTCCGGGCCGTTCTGCACGATGGTCCTGGCGGACCTGGGCGCGGACGTCATCAAGGTCGAGAACGTCCGCGGCGGTGACGACACCCGATTCTGGGGACCGCCGTTCCAGGGCGATAGCGCCGCGTACTTCCACAGTGTCAACCGCAACAAGCGCGGCATCGCGGTCGACCTGAAAGACCCCCAGTGCCGGGACCTGGTCGCCGAGTTGGCCAGGGAGGCCGACGTCGTCGTGGAGAACTTCAGGCCCGGCGCCGCCGCACGCCTCGGCCTCGGCTACGAGCAGGTGGCGCAGACCAACCCCGGCGTCGTGTACGTCTCCATATCCGGCTATGGCCAGACCGGCCCGCTGGCCACCGAACCCGGCTACGACGCCATCGCCCAAGCCGTCTCGGGAATGATGAGCATCACCGGCGAAGCCGACGGTCCACCGGTGCGCTTCGGCGTCGCAGGGGCGGACCTCGCGGCCGGCATGTGGGCGTGCATCGGGCTCCTGGCCGCACTGCGGGCCAAGGACCGCACGGGGGAAGGCCAGTGGGTCGACGTCTCGCTGCTGGACGGCCAGATCTCCTGGCTGAGCTACGTCGCAGGCGGCCACTTCGTCTCCGGCGAGGAGCCGCCGCGCTACGGCTCCGCGCACCCGACCATCGTCCCGTACCAGGCGTTCCCCACCGGGGACGGCCACCTCATGGTCGCGGTCGGCAATGACAGCCTGTGGCGCCGCTTCGCCCCGGTCGTCGGCCTCGGCGACCTGGTCGACGACCCCCGGTTCGCCACCAACCCGGACCGCGTCCGCAACCGCGGCGAACTGCTGCCGCTCATCGAGGCCGCACTCGCCGCACGCGCCGCTCGGGACTGGGCCAAGATGCTCGCCGACGCCGGGGTGCCGACCGGGCCGATCAACACCGTGGGCCAGGCTCTCGCCCACCCGCAGGTCCTGGCCCGTGAGATGGTCGCAACGGTGGAGCACCCGTCGGCCGGCGCCATCACCATGGTCGGTTCGCCGCTGAAGCTCTCCCGCACGGCCACCGCCATCCGTACCGCACCCCCCGAACTCGGCCAGCACACCGACGAGGTCCTCACCGGCCTCGGCTTCCCCACGGCGGAACTGACCGCACTTCGGGCTGCAGGGGCAGTCCGCTGACCTGAGGGGAAACCGCGCGCCCGCACGCCGCCCCCGGGCGGCGGCGCAGCCAACGGGCGCGCTCGGAGGGGATCACCGGGCACGGCGCGGGGGCGCCGTGCCCGGTGTCCCGGGCCTGTACGTGCACCACAGATCGGGTGCCCCGTGCACCGCTCTTCGGCACTTCCCCTACTCCCGAAAGGCGCTTCGTCATGGCTGCCCACCGGCGGAAGCTCGTCGCATTCGTCAGCGCAACTCTGTTCGTGACCGCCGCATGCGCATCAGACACAGACGGCCGGCGCGGTGCCGAGTCCGCGGCGACCCTTCCGGTGGTGACCCCGCCCGGAAGCGCGTCGGTGGACCGTGTCACCTGGGCGCTGCCCTACGGGGAGCCCGACACCCTGGACCCGGCCAAGACCGTCAACTACTCGGAACAGACCGTCACAGCGAACCTCTGCGAGACACTCCTGCGGGTCAACCCCGACTTCTCGACGGTCCCCGGTCTGGCGGAACGGATCGACTGGAAGGACGACCACTCCCTGGTGATCGATCTCCGCCCCGGGGTGCGGTTCTGGGACGGCACGCCGATGCGGCCCCAAGACGTCGTCTACAGCCTCAAGCGGCAGAGCGACCCGCAGACCGGGGGACTGTACGGGGACTACCTGTCCACGGTGACGTCGATCGACGTCACCGGACCGAACCAGGTGACACTGCGGACCAAGGCCTACGACCAGGTCCTGGTCAAAAGCCTGAGCACCCCCTTCGGCGCGGTCGTCCAAGAGGCGCACGCCCGCACATCGGGGCCGACATTCGGCAAGCCGGGCGGCGGCCTGATGTGCACCGGCCCCTACAAACTCGGATCCTGGCAAGCGGGACAGGCCATCACCCTCCAACGCAACGACAGCTACTGGGACCCGCAGGTCTCTCCTAAAGCCGCACAGGTCGACTTCCGCTTCATCACCGACAGCGGCGCTCTCACACGCGCCCTGGCTTCCGGCGAGGTGGACGGCGCCTACGAAGTCCCACCCGCCACCGCCGCGGCACTCGCCGACGCCAAGAGCGGAACCGTCAACCAGGGCCCGTCGACGCAGAACCTGCTCCTCGTGCCGGCCACCTCCGACAGTCCGGCCGCCGACCGCCGCCTGCTGGAGGCGCTGTCGCTCGTCCTCGACCGCGAAGCACTCATCGACAAGGTGTTCGACGGCGCCGCCGACCCACTGAAGACCCTTATCCCACGCACGATGTGGACCGCCGACCTGGCGGGCCCCCAGCTCACCACCGCGTACGACCTGCTGCCCGACGCACCCGGCCCCAGCGTCAAGCGGGCCAAGGAACTCCTGTCCGAAGTCGGCATCCCGTCGCACCCGCTCGTGGTCGCCGCCACAGCAGGCGACCAGGGCTCGGTCCAGACCGCCGAATTCCTCAAGTCGGCGGCGGCCAAGATCGGCGTCGCCATCGACGTCAGAACCATCCCGGCAACACAGATGACGGCACTGTCCTACGACCCGGCAATCCGCCGCGGCTTCGACCTCGTCGTGACCTTCGGCTACGTCGGCGCCGACGCCCTGACCTACCTCGGCGCCCTGACCGACCCCGACGGCGCCTTCAACTGGGCGAACTACCACGACCCCGACGTGACCCGCCTGCTCGACCAGGCCCGCACCACACCCGACCTCAGCACCGGCGCCCAGTCCTTCGTCGACGCCCAGGCCCGCTACACCGCCAGCGCCAAGCTCATCTTCCTCGCGGCCCCGTACGAGCAGATGTTCCTGAACCGCCGCATCAGCGGAGCACCCTCGTCGTTCGCGTACCTCTCCATGCCCTGGGCCGCCTCCATCGGCGGGACTGCCTGACCGCACAACTCCGCGCGGCGACCACGTCCGCGGACCACGCGGCATAGGCGCCCCTCCACCACGAGCCGTGCGCAACTCCCGCGGCGAACCCGGGCGCGGCGCCCACGGCGGTGCGAACGTTCGGGCGGACAACGCAGTTGGTCCGAACAACGTCTTGACCCCCAGCGGGAGTACTCCACCTTCGCCAGGCCGCGGGCGGGGCGAGCACGGCTCGCGAGTCAGGAACTGTCTGTAGAACATCAGGCCCCTGGACGCATCGCTGGTCGCAGCTGGGCCAGACCGACAATGGAGCGGCACACGAGTAGCGCGAACGTGTCGCGGCAAGGCGCGTTGCCCGGTCGTGGAGACTGTGAGTACGTTGCGCAGACCTCTGCTGTGTAGATCGCAAGCGATGTCCGAGGAGAGCCTTGTCGAGCTTTGAGGCCGTACCGCCTCGCTGGGGGTGCCCATGACTGACACGGACCTCTTGCGCGCCAGCCGGGATGGCGATCAGTTCCACTATCATTGGGCAGCCCGGCAAGCACTCAAGCTCCTGCTCCCGCATTCGACGGGTCTGATGCAGGGTTGGGTGACAGGGTCGGTCACGCGGCTGGCGTGGTCATGACGGTTTCGTATTCGACCGGGGTCAGCCTTGTGGGTGCCGAAAACCCCATCCGCGCAGGTGGCGGCCAGTATGGTTGCGCATGACTGGTTCTGCTGGGCTCATGGAAGTGATCACGGCTACGGCAGCATGACCGTCCGTGCTGCTCCGATTCGCCTATCTTGCCGTGACGAACGCATTCGCCGCGTTGCGGCTGCTGCCCATGAGCGACCGCGACAAGGATGCCGAGATCCTGGCCCTGCGCCACCAGATCACCGTTCTCGAACGGCAACTCGGGGACCGGCGAGTACGGTTCACCCAGTCTGACCGGGCCCTGCTCGCAGTGCTGCTGCACCCGCTGCCGCGCGGCGTGCTGCGTCGCCTGCGCCTGACCGTGCGCCCGGACACGGTGCTGCGGTGGCACCGCGACCTCGTGCGCAGCCGCCACGCGTCCGCGTCCCGTCCGAAGCGGCCCGGGCGCCCGCGGACGGTCCGCTCCATCCGCGTCCTCGTACTGCGTCTCGCACGGGAGAATCCGCCCTGGGGCTACTGCCGCATCCACGGCGAACTCGCCGTGCTTGGGATCCGCGTCGCCGCGTCCACGGTCTGGGAGATCCTCGAGAACGCGGGCGTCGACCCCGCACCCGAACGCGGAACCACGACCTGGGCCGACTTCCTACGCTCACAGGGCGAGGCACTCCTCGCGTGCGACTTCATCGAGACGGTCACGCTGAACGGGCAGCGCCAGTACGTCCTCGCGGTCATCGAGCACGCCACCCGGCGCATCCGCGTCCTTGGCGCCACACCTCACCCGACTGCGGCATGGGTGGCCCGAGTCGCCCGGAACCTGGTCACCGACCTTGAAGAGGAGGGCGCCAGGGCGGCATTCCTGATCCGCGACCGGGACGGCAAGTTCCCGGCGCTGTTCGACGAGATCCTCGCCGACGCCGGCATCCGCACCGTGCTCACCGCCGTGCGTACACCCCGCATGAACGCGGTCATGGAGCGCTGGGTCAGCACCTGCCGCCGCGAACTCCTCGACCGCACGCTCATCTGGAACCAACAGCACCTGCTCCACGCGCTACACCAGTTCGAGCAGCACTACAACGGGCGTCGGCCGCACCGCACACTCCACCAGGCGGCGCCGCCACGCGCGGCGCCTGAACCGATCACCGATCCCGACGAACTCAAGCAACTGCGCATACGCCGCCACGACAGACTCGGCGGCACCATCCACGAATACCAGCATGCGGCCTGACCTGCATGGATGGAGTTTTCGGCACCCACAGCGTCCACGAGCAGCAGCAGGACCGCGCCGTCCGGATGGGCGCCGACCCGGCTCGATGCCACCTCCATCACGGAGCCGTCCGGGGCTTCGACGGCGTCCAAGCGCTCCAGCAGCCCACCGAAGATGTGCGCGACGCCTGCGCGTTGCAGGGCATCCAGAGGCGCAGTGCCCGGCGGTGGCACGCAGTCCACATGCACGAAGTACGCCACGCCACCCGCCTCCCGAAGCCGACACCGGACCGCCGGAAATGACGCTGCGTAACAGCCGCCAAGTTAACTGAGCGGTAGCTATGTCCCGAGATGGTCCCGGGATTCCGGCAATACGGATATTCCGGGCGCTGAATCTCCGACTGAAATGTCGATGCCCGCGACCTTCCGTCGACAAGCGAAAGGCCCGTTGACCTGGGATTTCTCCCAAGCCGACGGGCCTTTCGGCTTACCGTCGGGACGACAGGATTTGAACCTGCGACCCCTTGACCCCCAGTCAAGTGCATGGGGCATTATCGCAGGTCAGGAGCCCTGTGCTGCATGAACTGCCGTGCGTTTGGGAGTGGTTTGTGCGTGGTCGGACATAGCGTGTGGTCCCGGCATGGTCCCCAGGGGCGTTTGCTCTGTGTGATCAATTCTACGCTGTCTTCGTGTGGCGGCCATTGGTCAGGCGAGCAGTTGTAGGTCACGGTGGTCTGTCCAGTGGTTGACGGGAACCAGCGCCGCTGAGGTCGAGGCCGGGACGATGGCCTGGGCATCCAGCCAATGTCGCATGCAAGGGGCACAATCTCGAATTGACTGTCAGTGTTGGTCATTCGGGACGGTATTCAGCTATGGGCAGGAGTAGGTGCTCGGTGGATTTGGAGTTCGACCTGACGCGTCACCCCGTACTGCCGTCGGAGCGGCGGGCGCTGGTGGAAGCCGTACGCAGTGGACTGGTTCAGGAATGCGCTTGGCTGGAGTGGAAGTGCGGGCTGGACCTGAGGTCTAAGAAGCTGTGGTCGTACCGAACTTGGCGTCGGGTTATAGGACTTGGTTTCCCGATGGGGTGAAGTCTGAGCCGTACGCGCATGAAAGCAGGGCCTCTTGGAATCTCGGTGGTGTCGAAGCCAATC
>NZ_BAABHS010000035.1:0-79705 GCF_039542225.1 Yinghuangia aomiensis
CCGATGATCCACACGTGCTCCGAAGCCATGCGGAGATTCCTTTCTGCGGGGTGGCGGAGGCTCAGGAGCGCGGGGCGAAGGCGTAGGCGACGGCTTCGACGCCGTTGTCGTCGGTGCCCGCGACGTATGTCGTCAGCCGCACCGGCATGCCCAGCGTGATCTGCTCCGGGTCCGGGTCGACGCCCACGATGTTGCTCTGCACGGTCTCGCCTTCGTCCAGCCGCACGATCGCGGAGACGAAGGGGACCGGGATGCCCGGCGCCGCGCGGTGCACGATCGTGAACGCGACGACCGCGCCGTCGGTGCCCAGCTCGCGCGCGGTGAAGTCGGTCCCGCCGCAGGACGCGCAGGCGTTGCGGCGGGCGAGGTAGTCGGCGCCGCAGGCCGCGCAGACCACGGCCTTCAACCGGGGCTCGGGCTCCAGCAGCAAGTGGTCGACGACGGGAATGCGCGTGGCCATGCGGCTCCTTCCGTAGCGGGGACCGTCCACGGCGGCGGGCGGCCGGTCGCGGGCGGGACACCGGCGGTCCGCGAGGCCCGCACCGGGCCGCGTCCCGCCGGGGCGGAGCCTAGGCGCAGTTGCTTGACTCTGCAATGCAAATGGCCGGGGTCTCGGCGGAACGGCGTTTGCGCAGGTCGCGGGGTGGTCTGCGGGGATCAGCCGTCCGTCGTCCCGGCCAGCGCCCGGAACGCGGGGCGCAGGGCCGCCGCGATGCGGTCAGGAGAGGCGTCGCGCAGCGTGTCGACCTCGAGCAGCTGGTGGCCGACCGTGACGCCGATCATCGCCATGATCATCACCGCGGCGCGGAGCTCGGCGTCCGGCCCGGGGCCGAGGGCCGCGGCGATGCCGGCGATCTGCTTGGCGATGGTGCCGCGGGCGTGGTCGGCGGCGGCCGGGTCGGTCAGCATCGAGCGCAGCAGCGCGACGGCGCCGTCCGGGAGGCCGCCGAGTTTGAGGCCCATGGTGGTGAGGAGCTGCTCGACCACGGCGTCCGGGCCGGCGGCCTCGGACCCGTCGGCGCCCGCGGGGATCGGCGCGGCTTGGACGGCGCGCGTGAACAGGTCGCGCTTCGATCCGAAGTACTGCATGACGAGTGCCGGATCGACCTCGGCCGCGGCGGCGACGGCGCGCACGGTCGTCCGGTCGAAGCCGCGTTCCGCGAACAGCGTGCGGGCGCTCGCGAGGATGCGCGCCTCGGTCGCGCGGCGGCGCTCGGCGCGGGTGGTCGGGGTATCGCTCACCGGTTCACTCTACAGCTGTTGACCGAACCGGCGGGACGGTCGTACGGTGGCGGCATCGATTCGCTCAACACTTGTTGAGTGAATGCCGTGCGAATCGAGGAGTCGTTCCATGCCCACCGCCACCCGAACCGCCCGCGAGACGCTCGCCGCCTTCCACGACGCGATGCGCACGAAAGACGCCGACGCGCTGGCCGACCTCTATGCGCCCGACGGCGTCCACGAATTCCCGTTCCCGTTCCCGGGCTTCCCGGAGCGATATGTGGGGCGCGAGGAAGTGCGTGCCGGATACGGCGCGAGTTGGGGGGCGACGCCCCTGCGAGTGAGGGAGGTTCGGGC
This sequence comes from Yinghuangia aomiensis, assembly GCF_039542225.1. Lineage (NCBI taxonomy): Bacteria > Bacillati > Actinomycetota > Actinomycetes > Kitasatosporales > Streptomycetaceae > Yinghuangia > Yinghuangia aomiensis. The sequence goes on from NZ_BAABHS010000035.1 coordinate 1,579, forward strand.
GACCGCCGTGCACCAGTCGGAGGAGCCCGGTGTCGTCGTCGGCGAGCACGTCGTGGTCGTGGAGCACTCCGCCGGCGGCACGTTCTCCGTGCCGGGGCTGGTGGTTCTGCATGTGCGCGAGGGGTTCATCACGCTGGCCCGCGACTACATGGACGGGCTGAGCGTCACCCGGGCGCGCGGGGCGGGAGAGGGCTGAATTGGTGAAGGGGTGAAGGGGTGAAGGGAACGCGGCCCGGCCCCGGCCCTGTCCGGCCGCGGCCGAGCCGCCCTGAGGCCCGGGCCGTGCTTCAGCCCCGGTAGTTCCGCCACGCCGCGATCTCCGGCTCGGGCGGCCGCCGGTTCGGCAGCGGCGGTTCGTCCGACGGCCGCAGCCCGGTCGTGTTGGCCACCGCCCACGTCGGCGGCTGCCGGTGCACCGCGCGCGGCGGGGGAGCGGCGGGAGCGGGGGCCGAGCGGCGGACGGTGACCGAGTCCGGTCCGGCGGCCGCGGCGGCTGCCGCGTCGGCCGGCAAGTCGATCCGGTAGCGGCAGCTCTGCCGCCGCCACCCGTCGGCGACCCGCAGCACGCCGCCGTGCCGCTCGACGATCCCGTGCGCCATCCGCACCCGCGCGTCGTCGCTCGGCCCCGGCGAGCGGATGTCGATGCGGACATGCGCGCCGTCCCGCGTCGGCACGGCGGTCACCGTCGACGGCGCCCGGTCCGCGGCACCCCACGGCGCCGGATCGTCCGCCGGGACCGCGGGTTCCCCCGCGATCAAGTGCGCCAACGCCGACACCAGTTGCGGGACGTCGGCAGGCAGCTCGATGCGCGCGACCGGCAGCGTGTACTCCGCCTGCCGGGCGCCGAGCAGTTCCGTCGCCGTGCCGACGGCCTGCTCGAGGACGTCCGCCAGCGTCACCGACATCCACCCGGGAACCCGGTCGCCGTCCGCGGACACCCGCGCAGCCGACGACTGTTCGCGGAAGGTGACCACCGCGCCCCGGACGTGCTCCCCGTCGAGCTGCGGCAGCGTGGTCATCCGCACCGGCACCGCCCGGCCCGCCTTCGACCACAGCACCGCGCTCGTCTCGTGGTGGCGCCGGCCCGAACGCAGCGTGTCGGCGACCGGCGTGTCCCGCGGCGGCAGCGCGGAGCCGTCCTCGCGCGCGTGCATGGCGAGCGCCACCAGGTCGCGGCCGCGCAATTCGCCCGCCCGATAGCCGAGCAGCCGGATCGCGGCGGGGTTGGCCATGACGATCCGGCCGAACGCGTCCACGCCGACCACGCCTTCCGACGCGGCGCGCAGGATCAGCTCGGTCTGCCCGCGCTGGTAACGGAGTTCGGCCTCCAGGCGAAGCCGCTCGCCGATGTCCCGGACGGTCACCAGGAACGCCGTCCCGGGCCACGCCGCTCCGCGGCCGAACACGCCCGCGTCGCGGTACGGCACGCCCCGCACGATGATCTCCGCCGGGAACTCCGTCCCGTCCGTGCGCCGCGCGGTCGTCCGCTCCGGGACGTCGTCCGCCGGATCGCCTGCCGTGTCCGGATCCGGCGGAAACCGGTCCGGATCCCAGAGCGGCAGCAAATCGAGAACGCACAGGCCGATCAGGCCCGGACCCGATCCCGCGAAGACGTGGGACGCCGCGGTATTCGCGTCCACGATGGTGCCGATGCCGTTGACCAGCAATACCGGAAACGGCAACGCATCGGCCCGCACGCCGTCCGGTGTGCCGGGACCAGGCCCACCGCGGGTGTTCTGCGCACGCGGCGCCGGCCACGGGACGGCCCGCAAGGCCACCGCGGACCGCACTTCTTCCACTCCGAGATTCCGCTGATTCAACCCGGCCGCCAAATGTTCGAGTCGCTGGTGGAACTGCCCGGGGAGAAAAGGACTTTGCCGGAGCGGGCGGTCCCCGGCGCTCCCGATGCTAAGGCGGCCCGAGCGGCCCGGGCCCGGCGATAAGCCACTGTTAAGGCAGCCGATCGCCACCCTTAATCAGCGCAGGAACCGGCGTAAATGCGGGAAGAGTTCCGCAGCCGCCGCCCGGGTCACAACGCCAGCCGGTACACCACGAAACCGTGGTGCTCCGCCACCGCGTCGTACAACCGCCGCGCTGCCGTGTTGTCTTCATGGGTCTGCCAATACACCCGGTCGCACCCGCGTGCGCGCGCCCAGTCGGCCACCGCCGCGATGAGCGCGCGCCCGACCCCCGCGCCCCGGGCCTCCGGCGCGGTGAACAGGTCTTGCAGGTAGCACAAGTCGGCCGTGGTCGTGCTCGGGTGCGTGAGGAAGTGGACGATGCCCACCAACACCCCGTCGACGCGCGCCCCCAGCGCGTGGATATCCGCGTCCGCCGCGAATCGGCCCCATGCGGTGTCGAAGAACCCGGCGCTCATCGTGCGCCCGTAGAAGGTGTTGTAGCCGTCGAAGAGCCGCTGCCATACGGCGCGGTCCTCGGGGGTGAGCATGCCGACGGTGACCATGCGGCGATTCTCCGCCGCGCCCGGAAACCGGCGCCATCCCGCGTATCGCCGGATTGCCAAGCAAAGGTAAAGTCCGCGTCATGGATCTTCTCCCGGGCGCGAATGCGGCGCTTCCCGCCGCATCCCTCGCCATCGACGTGACGTGGCGCGACGGAACCGGCGTGGACGTTTCCGCGCTGCTGCTCGGAGCGGACGGCAAAGTCCGCGGCGACGCCGACATGGTGTTCTTCAACAACCCGGAATCCGCCTGCGGCGCGGTGCGGTTCACCGGCCGGCCCGGCGCCGCCCGCATCGACATCGACCCCAAGGCGCTGCCCGCGGACGTGGAACGCGTCGCGCTGGTCGCCGCGGTCGATGTCGACGCCGTTCCCGGCACGACGTTCGCCCAGGTCGCCGGCCTCCACGCGGCCGCGGCCGCCGGAGTGGAGACGTTCGCGTTCGCCGTCCCGGACCTCGACCGCGGCGAGACCGCCGCCGTGCTCGCCGAGGTGTACCGGCGCGGCGCGGACTGGAAGATCCGTGCGGTCGGCCAGGGATACGCCTCCGGACTCGCGGGCGTCGCCACCGATTTCGGCGTCGACGTCGGCGAGGAGCCCGCCGCGGAGACACCCGCGCCCGCGGCAGCGGCACCCGTTGCCGAACCGGCTCCCACCCCGCCCGTCTCCCTCGGCAAAATCGACCTGGCCAAGGGCGCGAAGGCCACCATCTCCTTCGACAAGCGCGACGATTCCGCCACCGTCGTCGCGACCCTGGAATGGGACGGCGGCAGCGAAAGCCGCCGTGAGCAGGGCGCCGACCTCGACCTGTACGCGCTGTTCGTCCCCGCGGCCGCCGTCGTCGACGTGTCCGACGCCACCATCGGCGTCCGGCTCGGCGGCAAGCACGGCGGCAAACTGCCGCGCCCGCTCAAGAAACTGGCCGGCGAAGCCCGCGACAAGCCCAAGCGGGGCGCGGTCTATTGGAACCACCTCGGGTACCTGACGCGCGACCCTCACATCGCGCTCGACAAGGACGCCAAGAAGCCGGGCATCGAGACGGTCCGCATCACCCGGCCGCAGGACCAGGGCTTCGTGCTCATCTGCGCCTACAGCGCGGTCGGCAACGGCATCGGCAGCTTCAAGAGCTACGGCGCGAAAGCGGTCGTCACCGACGGCCGCGGCAGCACCGTCACCGCCCCGCTGTACGACGACAACGACACGTCGTACTGGGTGGCCATCGCCCTGGTCGACTTCACGGCCGACCAAGGCGTGGCCATCCACCACGTCGAGGCCTACAGCGACCGAAGCTCCGAGCAGCGCCCCGTGCTCTTCCCGGACGGCAGCTTCGCGATGGACCAAGGCCCCATCGAGTTCAAGTAGCCGATCAGCCGCCGAGCGCCGCCACGGCCAGCGCGGTGCCTTCGATCCGCGCGCGGATCTTGGCGAACGCGGTGTCCCGGGACTTCGACCGGTCGTCCGCGTACGGCGCGAAGCCCGCGTCGTCGCAGGTGCCGAGCCGGTCGAGGGGGATGTGCCGGGCGGCGTTCAGCACCCGGTCGCGGACCTCCTCGGGGCTCTCGACCCGCGGGTCGATCGGATCGACGACACCGACGAAGATGCGGCCTTCCGAACGCATCTGCTCGGCGACGATCCGCAGCACCCGGTCCGGGTCGGACTCGCTCGCCATCTGGAGGTAGAAGTTGCCGGCTTCGAGACGGAAGAGCGAGGGGAGCACCTCGGCGTAGTCCACGTCGAGGCTGTGCGTCGCATCCTGGTCGGCCCCCGGGTCGCAGTGGATGCCGATCCGGGCGCGGTCGGCGTCGTCGAACCGGGACAGGAGCCGGTTGTTCAGATCGACGAAGTCCCGGAGCAGGCCGCCGCTCGGGTCGAGCTTGACGGAGAGCCGCGCTTCCGGGAAGTCGATCTGCACGACGTGCGCACCCGCCGCCAGGCAGGCGCGGATGTCGGCCTCCGTCTCGTTGAGCACATCGTCGACGAAGTCCTCGCGCGGGTAGCCCGACAGCCCGTCCGGCGGGTAGAGCAGGCTCAGCGTCGAAGGCGCCACCACGGCCTGCTTCACCGGGACCGTCGCGTGCTTCTGCGCGGCACGCAGGTAGTCGGCCGCGTGGTTCCGGATCCGGAACGGCCCCGCGGTGAGCCGGGGGAGCTGCCGCTGGTGGCCGTCCGCGTACGGGATCACGACCCCGTCCCCGACGGCGACGTTGTCGGCGCCCGTGACCGGGTACGTCCACGCGTCCGCTTTGGTCTGTTCCCCATCGCTGACGACCCGCGAGCCGAGCTTCTCCAGCATCTGGACGGTGTCGCGCACGGCCTGCACGACCACTGCGGCACCCTCCGAACCGTCCCACATGGAGACGAGTTCGGTGGTACGCGGAAGGCTGCCGACGAGTTCGGAAGGAATAGTCACGGCGGCAGGCTAGAAGTACTCGCACCCCGCCTCGGCCCCTCACACGCCCACCCGGACCATGATCGCTCGTTCGGGGGACGACCCGTTGGTTCGGGACGCGTACGAGACGCGCCCGAGCCGGCCGAGGAGGGGAGTTTTCTCCACCGCCCCGGACCCGCGGCACCCGACAGAATGACAGCGCGGCCGCCCCCCCGGCCGCCCCCACCGGGACACACACGCAGGGAGAACGCAGCCATGGACGCCGCCACCGGCGCGATACCGCTCGACGACGAGCCTTCGGGAAGCCGGGTCACCGGCTTCTCCGCCGCCGCCGGATGGACGGCGCTGCGCCGCTCGCTGACGTTGTGCCACATGTCCTGGGCCGTGCTCTGGCGTTCGTTCGTGCTCAGCTGCGCGCTCGCCATGGTGTGGCCGAACCTCGGCCTGATGCAGCGGGCGATGGAGGGCATCCGCAGGCTCGGCGACCGGTACCGGGACGTGGCGTTGCGCTGGTCCGGCGTCCGCATTCCGCCCCCGCCCGCCGAATTGCCGCCCGTTCCCGCGGGCGCGTCCGGGACGATCGCCCGCTACCGCTGGCTCGCGGGCAATCCGCAGACGCGCCGCGAAGGCATCTGGGTGTTCGCCGAACCCGTCGTCGGAGCGTTCCTCGCGTTCCTGCCGATCGCGCTGGTGATCGCCGGGGTATGGGGCATGTTCCTCGGCTTCTTCGGCCCCCGGCTGGCGCGTGAATGGGACGGCCTCTGGTTCGAGTTCGTCCCGATCGACGGCACGTTCACCGCCGTGCTCGCGGGGCTGCTCGGCGCCGCGCACCTGCCGCTCGCGCTCTGGGCGGCACCCCGCACGGTGCGCAGGCACGCCGAGTTCACCCGGTCGATGCTCGCCCCGAGCGAAAGCGAGGTCATGGCGAGCCGCATCCGCCACCTCGCCGCCACCCGCTCGGAAGCCGTCGACACGCAGATGGCGGAGATCCAGCGCATCGAACGCGACCTGCATGACGGTGCCCAAGCCCGCCTCGTCGCCATGGGCATGACCCTCGACGCCGCCGAACACCTCCTCGACACCAACCCGGAAGCCGTGCGCACCCTGCTCGTCGAAGCCCGCGAGTCGTCGTCCAAGGCCCTCGAAGAACTGCGCAACCTGGTCCGCGGCATCCACCCGCCGGTGCTCGCCGACCGCGGACTCGCCGACGCGGTACGCGCGCTCGCCCTGGTCAGCCCCATCCCGACCGACGTCGAGATCGACCTGCCCGGCCGCCCGCACATGCCCGTCGAGTCCGCCGCCTACTTCGCGGTCAACGAACTCCTGGCCAACATCGCCAAGCACGCCGCCGCCGACCACGTCCGGATCACCCTCGGCTACGATCACGGCGTCCTGCGGATCGTCGTCTCCGACGACGGGCGCGGCGGTGCGGACGCCGCCCGCGGCACCGGCCTCCGCGGCATCCAGCGGCGCCTCGCCACCTTCGACGGCGTCCTCGCCGTGGACAGCCCGGCCGGCGGCCCGACGACGGCGACCATGGAGATCCCGTGCGCATTGTCCTCGCCGAAGACCACTTCCTCCTGAGGGACGGGCTCATCCGGCTCCTGGAGGCCTACGGCCACGAGATCGCCGCCGCTGTCGACAACGGCCCCGATCTGCTCGCCGCGCTCACCGCGGAACGCCCGGACGTGGCCGTCGTCGATGTGCGCCTTCCACCGGACTTCACCGACGAAGGCCTCCGCGCCGTCGTCGAAGCCCGCCGCACCGTCCCCGACCTGCCGGTATTGCTGCTGTCCCAGTACGTCGAACCGCTGTACGCCCGCGAACTCCTCGCCGCGGGCGGCCGCGGCGTCGGCTACATGCTCAAGGACCGCGTCACCAACGGCCGCCAGTTCCTCGACGCCATCGGCCGCGTCGCCGCCGGCGGCACCGCACTCGACCCCGACGTCGTCGCCCAACTCCTGGTCCGCAAAGAACGCGACACCGCGGTCGCCGGGCTGTCCGCCCGCGAACGCGAAGTCCTCGCCTGGATCGCGCAAGGCCGCTCGAACGCGGGCATCGCCCAAGGCCTGTTCATCACCGAGAAGGCCGTCGCCAAGCACATCGGCAACATCTTCACGAAACTGGGCCTGCACGCCACCGACACGGACAACCGCCGCGTCCTCGCGGTGCTCGCCTACCTCGATCAGTGATCTCCGGCAGCGCCGACCACGAGGGCCATCAGGCGAGCCGCACGATCCGCACGACGATTCCCCGGCGCCGGGGGGCCGCCTCAGTGGACGCGGTCGGCCGCGGTGCGGCCCAGCGCGGTGGCGATGCGCAGTGCGTCGGCGTCCTTCAGCCGCAGGAACACCGAGAACGCCAACGACACGGTCCGGCCGCCGTTTTCGAACACCAGCTGCCGGCTGCCCGGGGACCAGCGCGCCTGCTCGCCGACCCCGGAGACCGGCACGGCGTCCGCGGGAGTGCCGCCCGCCGCGGCCTGTGCCGAGGGCGCGACGCGCACGACGACGGCACCGAACTGCGGCGGAACGTCCGCGATTTGGTAGCGGCATTCCTTGGCGCTGTCGGTGCCCAGATGACTGTCGGCGACTTCGGCGCGTTCGACGGCCTTGCCCAGCGCGGCGGACACCTCGGCGGGAGTCAGATAGCCGCAGAGGTCGTCGGCCGCCGCAGGGCCGCTCGGCGGTGCCGCACTGCTCGAACCCGGCGCGCTCGGCGGCGCCGCCGGGGCGGACGGTGCGCCGTTCCGGGTCGACCGCGCCGACTCGGCGTCCTCCTTCGAGCAGCCGGCCAAGCCGGCCGCCGTTACCGCCACCAGCACCGCGGCGGTTGCGCCCACCGCTGTTCGCCCACCGGACACGCTGATCAGCCCCCGTACCGATTCCGCGTTGTTGCGTCGTCCCGCAACCACCAGGGCCATGATGGCACCGGAGGGGAGGAATGCGACCTGTGTTGCCGAAGTGGCCGTGCGGACAGGGGAATTCCGCGCGGCCACCGGTTCGGAGGGTCGGTCAGGAGCCGTCGCGCTCCGGGGCGACGTTGGCGATCATTCGCTGCATGACGCGCACGGCGGTGGCGTAGTCGGCGTCGCCGATGCCTTCGTGGATGTGCGCGCGCACCGACGGGGCGATCTCCTTGACACGCAGGCGCGCGGCCTCGCCTTCCGCGGCGAGCCGCAGACGGCCGTCGGGCTCCCGGGTGAGCCACCCGCGTTCCACCAGCACATCGGATTCCGCGACGAGGTCGTCGGTCGGGAGCAGGTAGTCGCGCATGGCGTCCTGCAGCTCGGCGACCGAGCGCGGCGCGCCGTCGGGTGACAGGTCGTCCGTCGAGAGATTGCGCAGCAGCCAGAACTGCGGCTGCGTGAGGCCGATTTCGCCCTGGCGTCGGCGGATGTACGCGATCACGTCGCGGTGCGCGAGGCCCGTCCAGTAGCCGACCGGCTGTCCGGCAAGCTCGGCGTCGGTGGCGGTGTCGATCGCGGCGGCGGTGGAGGCGGTTTCGTTGCTCATGGCACTGTCTCCTGTCGGCTTGCCGCCTGCCCCGTGTCCCGGTGCCGGCGGTGCCCCGGGGGAACGGGGTTGATGACAGTAACCGGCAGGGCGCGGGGATCGATCCCGGACGGGGCGGTGATCACCGCCACAGGATCGTGTGCCGTGTCCCGGATTGACCCGCGGGCGGGTTTCGCTGCTGCGCCCGCCTGTTCACCCCCGCCGGATCAGCCCCCGCGAGCGGGCCGCGGCCACCGCCGACGTGCGCGAGTCGACGCCGAGCTTGGCGTAGATGTGCACCAGGTGGGACTTCACCGTCGCCTGGCTGAGGAACAGTTTCCTGCTGATCTGCTGGTTGCTCAGACCGTCGGCGACCAGCCCGAGCACCTCCGCCTCGCGGGTGGTGAGCGACGGCAGCGGGTCGCGCATGCGGCTCATCAACCGGCCTGCGACGGACGGCGCGAGCACCGACTTTCCGGCGGCCGCGTTCCGTACCGCGGCGGTCAGTTCCTCCGGCGGCGTGTCCTTCAGCAAGTACCCGGCGGCGCCGGCTGCGACCGCCTCCAGGATGTCGGCTTCGGTGTCGTACGTCGTCAGGATCAGCACTCGCGGCGCACCCGGCCGCGCGCAGATCTCCGCGGTCGCATCGATGCCGCTCATGCCGGCCCCGAACTGAAGGTCCATCAGCACGACGTCCGGCGCGAGTTCCCCGGCCAGCCGGACCGCGTCCTCGGCGGTCGTCGCCTCGCCGACGACGTCGACACCGGGATCGGTGGCCAGCAGGGCGCGCAGCCCGGCGCGGACCACCGGGTGATCGTCGGCCAGCAGCAGGCGAAGGGGCGCGGTCACGGGGTCTGCTCCGGGATCGGGGCGGGGGCCGGGGTCTCGTGGTCGTGGGGGCCGGTGTCCGCGCGGGCGGCCGCGAGCGGGAACGCCGCGGCGATCGCGGTCCCTTGGCCGGGTGCGGACTCCACCTCGACGCGGCCGCCCAGCTCCTCGGCACGGGCACGCATCGTGATCAGCCCGTATCCGGAGCCGTCCGCGGGGCGCGCGCCGAGCGCCGCGGGGGCGAAGCCGACACCGTCGTCGACGATGTCCAAGGTCACCGAGGCGTCCATGTAGCTGAGCGTCACCTCGGCCCGCTCGGCCTTCGCGTGCGCGGCGGTGTTCGCCAGCGCCGACTGGGCGATCCGCAGCAGTGCCGCCTGATAGGCCGTCTCCAACGGGAAAACGTCACCCGTTCGGTGGAAGCGCACCGCCACCCCGGATTCCTCCGCGCTCCGTGCGCACAACCGCGCCAACGCGGACTCCAACGAGGCCCCGTCCAACGACGGCGGCGCCAGCGCGCGGACGAAGCGGCGCGCCTCCGCGAGGTTGTCGGTCGCGGTGACGCGGGCCTGCCGGACGTGCGGCACGGCGGCCTCCGGGTCGCCGGGGAGTACGCGCTCCGCGGCGCGCAGCAGGAGCTGGATGCTGGAGAGGCCCTGCGCGAGAGTGTCGTGGATTTCGCGTGCGAGCCGCTCGCGCTCCGCGAGGACCCCGGCCCTGCGTTCGCTCGCCACCAGCTCGGCCCGGGTGTCGACCAGCTCGGCGATGAGCCGGCGGCGCGCCTCGCTCTCCCGGTGCAGCGCCTGATAGCCGAGCACCATGCCGACGGTCACCGCGGCGCCGAGCGTCGGCCCGAGGACGGTGCCGAGGCTCAGCGCACCGCGGTGCGCGGAGTAGCCGGCAACGGCCGCGGCGGTGGTCGCGGCGACCGTGGCGATCCCGGCCACGCGCGGCAGCGTGTGCAGCTCCACGACGAACAGGGGGAACGCCAGCCACGTCGCCTCCGGCGACAGCCCGAGCAAGGCCAGCCACGAGGCCGCCAGGACCAGCAGCCACCACCGGTCGGCGTGCCGGGGCCGCGCCAGCCGGGCCACCCGCGGCCCCACCGCGTACGCCCCGGCGAACACCCCCGCCGCCACCGCCACCGGCACGACGTCCCCACGCGGGACGGCGGCGATCACGGCCACGACGAGCAGAACCGCAACCAGCAGGTGAAGACACGTACGCAGCGCACGCAGAACGGGGGTGAAGGCGGAGACGTCCATTTCCTCCAGGCTACGGGGAGGCGGGCGGCGGGCCATGAATCAAAGGGTTGATTCGAGGGGGCGTGTGGGCCCGCGCGCCGGGCGGATGGCCTCGACGAGCCGTGGCTCCCGACGCCGCCCCGGCCCCCGCGCTTGACGACGGACGTGGTGACGCGGAATCCGCATGCCCGACCGCACCGAGCGACGACGCGCACGCGACCCGCGGACCCGGTCGGGTTCGCGCTCCCGCTCGCGCCCGCCCCCGCGCACCAGAAACCCCAACGCCGCGGCCCGCCCCCGAACGCGTGCGTCCGGGAGCGGGCCGATGTCCGGCGGGCGTCAGGTCCGGCTCACGTCGTCCTGGCCTTCGGGGCTTCGCCCGCCCGGTCGGCGGCGGCCTTGGCGAGCACGGCCGAGGAACCGAGGACCGTGCCCGCGGGGCCCGTGTCCGAGGCCTCCACCAGGACCGTGCGTTCGCCGAGGAACGTGTGGGTGGCGCGGTCGAAGATCCACTGGGTCTCCCGGCCCTGCGCGGAGCGCGCGACCGCGACGCCCTCGCGGCCCGCCGCGTCGGTGGCCGACGGGACCACGGTGACGCCGGGAATCCGGGCCGCCGCCTGGTAGAGCGCGGCGCTGACCTGCGGCGGGGCCCACGAGCGCCCGCCCCCCGCCGCGCCTCGACCTCCGCCTCGGTGAGGTTCCGCAGCCGGTCCCGGGCACGCGACAGACGGGACCGTACGGTGCCCACCGGAATGCCGCGCCTCCGCGGCGGCCGTGTACTCCAGGCCCGCCCAGACGACGAGCATGAACACCTCGCGGTCGCGCCGCCGGAGCCCGGACAGTGCGGCGTGCGCCGCGCGCAGCTGCTCGGTCTCCGCGACGTGGCCGACGACGTCGTCCGCGAAGTCCGGAACGGTCCCGCGCTCCGGCAGGCGAGCCAGGGCGATGTCCCGGCGCCGTCGGGAGCGCGCGTCGTGCCGCATGATGTTCGTCGCGATGCCGAGCAGCCACGGGCGCAGGCTGTCCCCGTCCGGCCGCAGTTCGGCGCGGCCGCGCCACGCCGCCGGGAATGTCGCGGACACGACGTCTTCGCCCTCGGCCCCGTTGCCCGTCACCCGCAGGGCGTAGCGGTAGAGCACCTGGGCGTTCTCGTCGTGGAGCTGCGCCAAGGCCTCGGGTTCTCCGCTGCGGAAACGGTTCCTCATGAGTGATTCCACAGCCGGCACTGCCGCCCCGGTTGTCCGGGTTCCGGTGATCCGCGCCACAGGGGCAGAGGGGCCGGTCCGCGCGCTCCGCCGAACGGGCGCTCCGCAGGCGGTCTTGCCGCGCTCGTGTCAGGTTGGTGTCCGGCGGGGCGCCACCCGCCGACCTTCTCGGAGGAGGTGGAGGCCGTGCACGAGATGCGACTCGACGCCGGCGACGACGCCCGGCCGCGCGCCTGGCACATCACGGAGCCCGGCGAGCACACCGCACTGTGCGGCACTGCGATCGTCCCCGTCGGCGGTCCGCCGCCCGCGGACGGCTGCCTCGGAGACGACCTGCACTGCGGCGACTGCTTCGCCGCCTACCGCGAACTGATCACCGCGGAACCCGCGGGCAGCAACAACTGACGGTCACCCCGCACGGCACCTCAGCGCCCGCCGGAAGCACCTGATCCCGGCGGGCGCCACACGCGTGCCGCGCGCGGGCGCCCGGCCCCTGACGCCCGCACCCGCGCAAAACGAACGCCGGACCTCCGCGGGCCGCCACCCGCGGAGGTCCGGCGCGTCGGCGCGGGCCGTGCCGCCCCTACAGAGGCTTGCGCGCCACGCCGCCGAACTCGATCCACTCGGTGGTCTCCTGGACCGGACCTTCGGTGCCGTCCGGGCGCCACGTGGAGATCTCCACCAGGCCCGGGTCGAGGAGATCCAGGTCGCCGAAGTAGCCGGTGACGTCGGCGGCGGTGCGGACGCGGCCCCAGTTGCCCTGGGTCGCGGTCAGCATGAAGTCGGAGAGCCGCAGCCGGACCGCGTCGTCCTCGGCGACCAGATGCGAGATCACCACGAAGCTGCCGGGCGCGAGCCGGTCCATGACGCGGCGGACCAGGCCCGCCGGGTCGTCGGTGTCCGGGATGCAGTGCAGGACGGACACGAACAGGGCGGCGACCGGCTTGTCGAAGTCGATCAGCTTCACCACGTCGGCGTCGGCCATGACCGCGTCCGTGTCGCGCATGTCCGCGGTGATGACCGTGGTGGCGGCGTTGTCGGCGAGCAGCGCACGGCCGTGCGCGAGCACGATCGGGTCGTTGTCGATGTAGACGACGCGCGCGTCCGGGTTCACCGACTGCGCGATCTGGTGCACGTTGTCCTGCGTCGGCAGGCCGGATCCGTGGTCCATGAACTGCGTGATGCCGTACTGCTCGGCGAGCACCCGCACCGCGCGCTGCATGTAGCGGCGGTTGTTGATGGCCAGCGCCTTGGTGCCGGGCGCGGCGAGGGCGAGCTGGTCGGAGGCCTCGCGGTCGACCTTGAAGTTGTCTTTGCCGCCGAGGTAGTAGTCGTACATGCGGGCCACGCTCGGCACGGTGACGTCGATGCCCGTCGGTGCCCAGTCGTCGGCCGGATTGTGGTCGTGGGTCTCGGACACCCGTACTCCTGTGGTCACTTGACGGTTCGTCAGTTCGATGTTGCGCTGTACAGCGTAATGCCTTGCCGCTCATATGAAATGACGAAAAGCGTGTCGCGACGACAAGTCGGTTGATACGCGCCGGCCCCGCCGGTGCGAAACCGGCGGGGCTGGCGGCAACACGCGGGCGGCTACACGTCGTACGTGATGATGTTGTCGATGTTGCGCTCGGCCAGCGCGGTGATGGTCACGAACGGGTTCACGCTCGTGTTGCCGGGGATCAGCGAACCGTCCATGACGTACAGGCCGTTGTAGCCCTTCAGGCGCCCGTAGTTGTCGGTCGCCTTGTTGAGGATCGCGCCGCCCAGCGGGTGGTACGTCAGGTGGTCGCCCCAGATCTTGTACGTGCCGAACAGGTCCGTCCGGTAGATCGTGCCCTCGGTCGAGTTGATCCGGTCGAAGATCGACTTCGCCATGTCGATCGCCGGCTGCTTCCACGCCGTCTGCCAGTTCAGGTCGACCTTGCCGGTCGCCGCGTTGTAGCTGAACTGCGCACGGTTCGGGTTCTTGGTGATCGACAGGTAGAACGACGCGTAGGTCTCGATGCCGGTCGGCAGCGGGGCTACCTCGGCGAACGCGCCGCCCGCCGCCCAGTTGTCGATGCCCGCGGTCGGGATCGACGACTGCTTGGCACCGGTCGGGTCCCACATGTGGTTGGCGCGGCCGCACATGACGTTGCCGTTGTCGCCCCAGCCCGTGCCGACCTCGCCGTTCAGGTTCGGCAGCGAACCCGTGTCGCGGAACTTCACCAGCAGCTTGCTGGTGCCGACGCTGCCCGCGGCGAAGAACACCTTGTCGGCGACGACCGTCTTGACGCCGGTGACATTGCCGGAGGTGTCGATCGTCTCCATCGACACCGTGTAGCCGCCGCCGCTCGCCGGGGCGACGTTGGTGACCCGGTGCTGCGGCGAGATGGTGACCCGGCCGGTCGCGAGCGCGGCCGGGAGGTAGGTCTTCGCCAGCGACTTCTTGCCGCCGTTGTTCCCGTACAGGATCTCCGCGGCCAGCGCCGACTTCGGGACGGTGCCGGCCTCTTCGGCCTTCATGTAGTCCCAGTCGTACACGTTCGGGACGAACACGAACGGGAAGCCCGAGCGCTGCGCGTGCTTCCGGCCGACGCGCGCGAACTGGTAGTACTGCGTGCTCTCCCACCAGCGCTGGTCGACGTTGGTCACGCCCAGGCCGGCGTTCGCCCGCGGGTAGTAGGTGTTGTACATCTCGTCCGGGTTGACCGATGGCAGAATCGCCCCGAAGTTCTCGCGCTTCGGCGTGACCGCCATACCGCCGTTGACCAGCGAACCGCCGCCGACGCCGCGGCCCTGGTACACGGTGATCCCGGAGAACTCCTCGGCGTCCAGGATGCCGGTGTACTTCGGCACGTCCTTGTCGATCGGGAAGCCCAGGAAGTTGCTCAGCGGCGCCTTCGTGCGGGTCCGCAGCCAGTACGAACGGTAGTCCGGCGACGTGGTGTTCGCGAAGATCTTGCCGTCCGAGCCGGGCGTGTCCCACGACATGCCCTGCTCGATCACGTGCACGTTCACGCCCGCCTGCGCGAGGCGCAGCGCGGTGACCGAACCGCCGTAGCCGCTGCCGACGATGAGCGCCTGCACGCGCGCACCGTCGCCGATGACGGTGCCGCCGGGCAGCGCGGCGGCCGAGGTCGCGGTCCGGCCGATGAGGGTCGCGGCACCGATCGCCGCGCCCGTGCCGAGCACGAAACGGCGCCGGGAGAAACCGGACTGGGGGGCGGCTTCGGCCGCGACGGGGGTGGTGCCGGACTCGACGTTCTCACTCATGGAGCGTTCTCCTTGGTACGGACGGGAAAGGGGAACACGTGCGGTGGCGCGGGGTCGTGCGGGTACGGCGGCATTACCGGACGGTCGAGTTCCGGTTGGATCGCCGCGGTGTCCGTGATCCGGGCCGGGGTACGGACGTTTCCGCGGTCCGCGCGTTACGGCGTGCGCGGGACCGAAGGCAGGGTGAAATCACGCGGGCGGCACAAAGCCGCGGCGTGCGACGCGGTACCGGGTGGTGCTGCGCCCGGGCGCGCGCTCGGCGTCGGCGCGCCCGGGGCCGGCATGGGGTTGCCCGCGCCGCCGTCCGGGGTGGCGGCGCGGGTCGTCACGGGGTGTGCGGTGGAACGGCCCTGCGGTGAACGGGCTTGCGGTCGTGCGGGCTTGCGGTCGAGCGGGGTGTGCGGCCTATCGGGAAGCCGGGCTCAGTGCGGGGCGATCACGCACACACTGTCCAGCCCCAGCACGTGGTTGAGCCGACCGAACGCCAGCCACGAGCCGATGGCCATGCTCAACTCGACGATCTCCGCCTGGGTGTACTGCGCCTTCATGCGCTCCCAGAACTCGTCGTCCAGGTTGTGGTGGTCCTCGGCGTAGCGCTCGGCGTACTCGGCGGCCAGGCGCGTGCGTTCGTCGAAGGCGTCGGTCGTCCGCCACTCGGCGACCGCGTCGATGAAGGTGCTCTCGACGGTGTCCTCCCCCTCGCGCTCGGTGCGCCAGTCGAGGCAGAACACGCAGCCGTTGATCTGCGCGATCCGCAGCCGCGCCGCCTCGAACTCGCGCAGGCCGAGCTTGCTGTGGTCGTACACCGACATGGAGTACGCCGCCGCGGCGGTGCCGATCTCCGGCACCATTTCGGCCCACACGTAGGGGATGGGCTCCTCGCCCTCGGGGATGTCGATGATCACTGTTGCTTCCTTCCCGCCTTCCCGAGCTTCCCGACTGCCGGGCGCAGCGGGACGTCGAGCGCGTCGTACAGTCCGGGCTCGGCCTCGGCCAGCCAGTCGATCGCGTTGACCAGGCGGCCGACCGCGGTCGCGTTGCCGCCGGCCGCGCGGTTGCCGCCCTCGTCGGTGGCCTCGACGGTCACCTCGATGTGCGGGCGGCCTTCGATGATCACGCGGTGCGCGCCCGCACCGTCCGGCGGCATCGGCCAGTCGGTCGCGCACGTCGGGTGGATCCGGGTGACGTGCTCCACGACGATCCGCGGCTCGCCGCCCACGATGCCCTGCACCTCGAAGCGCACGGCGCCCTGCGTGCCGGCCTCGAAGTCGCCCATGGTGGAGGTCGATACGGTCGACTCCAGCGGCCGCCGTTCGACGGTCTCCCGGATTTCGTCCAGTTCGACACCCAAGGCCCGCGCCATCAGCCGGACTTGCCCGCCCCAGACGAGCGTCGGCATGTCCGGCCACAGCATCGGCGGGCCGTAGTCCATGGGCTGGCCCATGCCGACCAGGTTGCGGACCGAGTCCTCCTGGTCATACGTCGAGTAGTCGAAGATCTCCTGGCAGCGCACCGCGTCCACGACCGACCCGAGCCCGCTCATCAGCAGCGGCAGGATGTCGTTGCCCCAGCCGGGGTCGACGCCGGACACGAACAGCGAACCGCCGCCTTCGGCGATGGCGGCGAGCACCGGGTCGCGGAACTCCTCGGGTGCGTTGCGCGGGTCGTACAGCGGGTACAGCGCGGGGCTCACCACGATCGCGCCCGCGCGGATCGCGCGGCAGATGTCGGCGAGCGCGTCGTCCGGGCGGATGTCGCCGGACGCCGCGTACACGACGGCCTTGGGACCGGCGGCGAGCACGGCGTCGATGTCGTCGGTCGCCGGCACACCCAACGTGCCTTCCATATCCGCGAGTTCGGCCGCGTCCCGGCCGACCTTCGCGGGGTTGCTCACCAGAACGGCGGTGAGTTCGAGCGCCGGGTGGGCATCGACCGCGCGGATCGCCGCGCGGCCCACGTTGCCCGTACCCCAGACCACGGTGGGAATCATGCGGCGGAAGATAGCAACCGGAGTCGGTGATTCCTAGACCGTCTGCGCACCGTCTTTTGCGCGTCCCGACGCCCCTCCGCGGCAATCCCGCAACCGGCTTGATCAAGCCCCTTCGATATCCCGTGCGGCCCTTGTGGAACTGGTCAAGGCGCGGTCAAATGTCTCATCGCCGGGGTGCCCGAGGAATTTACCCGCCAGGTCCTGCGGATCTTCCTCATGCCTGCTAACACCGGTCCGGAGAAAGGGCGTTGCCCCGCAGCAGCCAAGAGATCGACACCACCCACCCGACACGTGTCGAGTGCTGTACGGGCCACGGAATTCCGGGTCGGTAAACCGGTACGGCCACCACGGTCGGCGAATGCCGACGCGATGCGGAATGCCCCGCAGCGTCGGCCGCAGGGCATTCCGCGGAATATGCCGCCGAGGTCGTCAGCGCAGCGGCGGGCTGCCTTCCGGAAGCTCGACCCAACGGCGCGGCGGACCGGCAACGGCGGTGGCGTCGGTGATGCGAAGGCCGGCCATCGCCGCGGCGAAGGCGAGGTACGGTGTCGACCGCATGCCCGGCTCGAGGTCCCAGTCCCAGAACCGGTACAGCCACTGGAGTTCGGGGTTGCCCGAGCCTTCGCGCACGGCCAACCCCAGCTCTCCGCCGCACGTGTCCGCACCGTCGACCGAGAAGTGGCCGAACGTGCCGCCCTTCGGGTTGAAGTACAGGCTGAACGCCTTCCCGCCCGGCGACAAGGCCGTCAACAGCGGGGTGGTGTTCGCTTTGTAGCCGCTCGGCTGGACGACCACGCACCCGCCGTCGACCCCGGTGACGCCGAGGAACCGCAGGGCGGTGTCCCAGTCGTACGGATCGAAGCCCCCGGGCCCCGTCCCGTGCGGTCCCGGCTCGGCAGCCAGGTCGAGCACCGGCGAACTCTCCGGGGTGGAGCCGAGACGCCGAACGGCCTCCTCCTCGTCGACCCCGCCGACGAACGCCACCGACACGCCTTCGGTGTGGATCCCCTTGAACACCGCCGCGTGAGCGTCGGCTTCGGCCTGCTCGGCACGTTCCGTCGCGGTCAACGGCACACAGCCGGGCAGGCCTTCGAACAACGGCGCGAGCTTGGTGCGCAGGGCGAGAGACCCTGCGGACCGCCCGCCGAGCACCGGCGCCCACGGCTTCGCACCGGCCGCCAGCAGCGCCTCGGCGGCTTCCGCGTGCCCACGGCAGACCGCGGCCCACAGCGGGGTCTCGCCCGACAGTTCGTTCACCCGGTCGATGTCCCGGGCGTGCCGTGCCACTTCGGTGACGACACGCCCCGATCCCTGCTCCGCGGCCCACTGCAGTACGGAATCGCCGTTGACCAGAATCGCGTCCGGATCGGCGCCGTGCGCCAATCGGGATTTCACCAAGGCGAGGTTGCCGAAGTTCTGCCGGTGCATCCCCTGCCAATCGTCGCGCTCGAACGCGACCGGGGGCGGAAGGGGAGGCCGGTAAGGCTGCGGTGGAGGAGGCGGCGCCATCAGCCTCCGCGGCGCGGAACTGGTGCGCAGCATGCTGAACCTCTGCGGTGCCGCCCCGGGCTCCGGCGGGTTCGGCGGAGCGATATCCGGCCACACCTCGACGGCCCGCGAGGCGGCCGCCACCACCGCCGAACCGTCCAACTCCGTCCAGGTCTCAGGTACATTCCGATCCGGCCACTCGGTCACCAGTCGCAGTTCGCCTTCGGGCGGCAGGTGGGACAGGTGCAAGTTCATCGTGTACCGGAACACGCCGCCCATCCCGGGTCGAACGCTCAGCGTGGGCCTGGCCGCGGCGGGCGATTGCGGCCACGCCGCGCCGTCCAACGTGGTGATCCGCCGCCCGTCGGCGAACCGGAGCCCGAAACGCAGGCCACCTGCGGTATTGCGGCCATGTGCCGACGCGGAACCGTCACCGCCGGCCGGGATACGCGAGACGAAGACATCGAGCCGTAGCGTCGCCGAATTGCGCCACACCCGCCATCCGTTGACCCGGATCCGCACGTCGGTGCCGCGGCCCGCCTCGGCATGGTGCTCCAGCCACGCGGGGACGAAGTGGTCTTCGGGCGGGAAATCCTCACCCGCCTCCCGCAGCTGATATCGCGTCAAGAACCGATCCTGCGGCTGGGGTTCCGGCTGCGCATCGGGATCCGGGGTGACGAGTCCGTCGAAGAAGCCCATGCCGGGGATGGTGGCAGCCACCACCGACAACCCGTTGGCGGGCGCCCGAGGGGGAGTTGCCGCCGTGGGCGGACCACCGCCCGGCACCGACGCACAGTTCCGGCCGTGGCGGCGGTCGCTGGTAGAACGGGAGCACGGGGGAGACGGTGGTGGACGGTACGGAAGCGGGGACAGCATGGATGACAAGATCGCCTCGGCGGGGCGGGGAGAGGACGGTGCGCACACCGGCGAGGCGGCGGCGCCGCTCGACCTCGATGCGGCCGACGCGCGCGCCGTCGAGGCGGTGATCGCCAAGGCCGCGGGCAAGCGCCTCACCCGGCCGTTGCGCGACGAACTCCGGCGGCTCGGCGCTGTCGTCCGTGCCCGCGGTGAGACGTGCGACGTCGTCGGGGCGGCGACCGAGCGGCCGTGGAGGAGCCCGTCCGGCGCCGTCTACGACCTCGACCTCGACCTGCTCGACGCCGCCCTCGAGGCGGGCGTCCCGATCACCGACCCGGCCGCCGGCACCGTGTTCGCCTTGCGCACCTGGCTCGCCCGCGCCCGCCGCGGACAACTCGCCGCGGTCGCCGCCGACGCACGTTTCCGGCCACTGCTGCGGGACGCCGTGCTGGACTGGCGCGGCGACCTCCTCGCGCTCGGCCGCTCCGGCGCGCTGCTGAGCCACGGGGAGGGCGCGGCCGAAGCCGTGCTCGCCGCGGCGGGCATCGTCGACGTCCTCGGCGAAGCCGTCGCCGCGTGGGCCGAGCAGGTCCGCGGCGGCAGCCTCCCGGCGCTCCACGAAGCCGTCCACTACCTCGACCTGCTCGGCCCCGCCCGGCTCGTCGCCGCGTCCGCCGACCCGGGCCTACGTGACGCCATCGGCGCCATCCTGGCCGCCGACCCGGCCGAGGCGCTCGCCGCGACCTGGCGGACCGGGCTCGTCGACGAACTCGGCGACTCCGGGCTGGACGCGTACGGCCGGTTCAGCCACACCGACGACGTCTTCCGCATCACCCCCGAGGCCGGTGCGGCAGAAGACACCTTCGTGGTCGCCGACGAGAACCGCAGCATCGTCTTCGGCCCCCGCGGCGTCGTCGCCGGCCCGCTCTACGGCCGCTTCCGCCACCAGCCCAACTCCGCCCAGACCACCGACCTGTTCCGGTACGCCGACTGCACGTACACCGCCGAGCCGCTTGCCCCCGGCGACAGCCCCGACACCGCCGTCGCCCTGCCCGGCGCCCCCGCCCCGGTCCGCGCCCACCGCACCGCCGACGGGTACTGGGAACTCCAGGACGCGCACGGCACCGCCACTGCCCGCTGGTACCAGGGCCCGGCCCGCCCCAACGGCGTCGCCGGCACCCACAGCGTCGGACGGCAACGCCACCGCTGGGCATCCGGCAGCGAACTCGTCCCGCCTCCGCAGGTCTGGCACCGCCTGCCCGCCCGCGACACCGCCGGCTCCCGGCTGCTCCGCACCGCCGACCGCGCCTTGGCCGCCCGCGTACTCGACGCCGCCTCCGGCCCCGACGGCGACATCGCCCGCCACGTCACCGAACTCGGCAGGCGCCACCCCGTCGGCGACCACTCCTGGGAAGTCGCCGAAGCTTTCGCCGCCCTCCGCGCGGCCGCGACGCCCGAACTCCCCGGGATCACCGCGGACCGCCTCCTCGACGGCATCGCCGGGACCCTCTGGACGGCTCTCGAAACCCGGGTCCTGGCGGCCCGGCACCTCGACGACGCGAGCGCGCTGCGCATCACCCCGCTGCCTTGTCCGCGCGCGGACGCGGGCGACCTGCGGGCCCGCATCTTCACCGAGATGCAGGACATGTACCGGCGCATCCAGACCGTCGCCGACCTGTGCGTCGACCCGGGCATCCCCGTCCCGCCCCCGCACATCGACCTCGCCAACGCACAGGGCTGGGAGCAGAAACTCGGCCGGCTCGGCGGGCAAGCCCTGCGCGCCGCACTCTCGACGGCCACCACCTCCCGCGGCGGCGACCTCAACAACGACGGCCTCCGCTCGTGCGGTGCCCTGCCGATGAGCGACCCGGCAGGCCGCTGGCGCACGATGACCCTGAGCCTGGACGTGCGGAACAGCCCTCGGGAAGGCACCGTCTGCCGTACCCCGCGCGGCTGCCTGATCGTCCTGCAACGCGCCAACTCCGGACCGGTCACCGCCCTGGAATACGCCGCCGACGGCGTCTTCGGCCCCCCGCCCTTCGGCAGCACCACCGACGCCCGGATCTGCGCCGGCTGGGGCGGCGCCGACCGCATCGCCGCGCTGCTCCGGCTCCTCGACGAACGCGGCGGCGCCCCCTGGCCGGAGAAGTCCGTCGCGGCCTTCGCCCAAGCCACGCACATGTCGGTCGCCCGCGCCGCGATCCTGACCGTCGGCTTCGAACCCCGCAACGCCCCCATGGTGGCGCGCGGGAATCCCGGCATGACCCAGCCGTTCGCCGATGCCGCGGGCCTGAGCGCCCGCGACTTGGCCGACGCCGGCGCCGGGCTCGCCCGCGACGTGCCCATCGAACTCCGCCTCGAACTGCCCGAATTCCTCATGCCCGACGACCCCGAGGACCTGTGGCGCGACCGGTTGGCCGTCACCCGCGCGGCCGCGTGGTGGAACGCCGCCATCCTCGGCTGACCGACAACCCCCGACAAAGCGCGACCGCCGCGCCCCGCCCGAAGGCGGAACGCGGCGGTCGCGTCGTATCCCGTGCCGGTACCCGCGCTACGCCGCGGCGCGCGCCCCCAGCACGCTCCCGAGCAGGTCGTCGAGACCGACCATGCCCAGCAGCTGCCCGTGCTCGTCCTGCACCAAGGCCAGCGAGGCGCGGCGCTCCCGGAGCGCGGCCACGGCCTGCTGGATCGGGGTGTCGACCGGCAGCGACAGCACCGGCGAGGCCAACTCGCCCGCGGTCGGGGCCGGACCCGCGGAGTCGCCCCCGCGTATCGCGAGCACCTCGCGCACATGCAGTACACCGGTCAGTCGGCCGTCCGGCGTGCGGACCAGCAGCCGGTTCCGGCCGTTGCGCCGCGACGCCGCGACGATCTCCTCGGGCCCCGCATCGGACGGCACCTCGTCGATCCGGTCGGCCGGCACGACCAGCCGGGCCAGCGCCTCGGTGTGCGTACGCAGCGTGGCGGCCAGCACGTCGTGCTCGTGCGAGCCGATCAGCCCCAGGCGCCGCGACTCGCCGACCAGGCGGCGCAGCCCCTCGGCGTCCTTCGGTACCGACAGCTCGTCCTTGGGCTTCACCCGGAACAGCCGCAGCACGCCGTTGCTGACCCCGTTCAGGCCGCGCAGCAGCGGCCGCACCGCCTTGGTGAACGCCCGGAACGGAGGCGCCAGCACCAGCGCGGCCCGCTCCGGATCGGCGATCGCCCACGACTTCGGCGCCATCTCGCCGACCACCATGTGCAGCAGCACCACGACGGTCAGGGCGAACGCGAACGACACCGCGTGCGCCGCCGTCGACGGCACGCCCGCGGCCCCGAACAACGGGCTGAGCATCGCCGCGAACGCCGGCTCGGACACCACACCAAGGCCCAGCGAACACATCGTGATGCCGAGCTGCGCGCCCGCCAGCATGAGGGTCAGCTCGCGGACTCCGGCCAGCGCCGACGCCGCGCCGCGCTTGCGGGCCGCGGCGGCCTGTTCCAGCCGGTGCCGGCGCGCGGCCAGCAGCGCGAACTCGGCCGCGACGAAGAACGCGTTCCCGGCGAGCAGCAGGACCGTCGCGATGACGGCCGGGACGACACCGATCGAGCCGCCGCCCGCGGCAAGCGTCATCGACGCCGGCTCGGCGGAAGCGACACCGGTGGAAGCAATACTCGTGGAAGCAATACCAGCGGAGACAAGCCCGGTCATGCGGCCGCCTCCACGGTTCCGGCGCCGACCGACGCGGTGTCCGCGTCGGACTCGGACACGACGGGCACCCGGGTGCGCACGCGCACCAGCTCGGGCACGTGCCGCTCGACGGTGAGCACCTCGATCTCCACCACGGTGGTGACCGGCGCCTCGGGGTCGACGGCCTCGTCGGGATCCGGAATGGTCACCCGGTCGCCGACCTGCGGCAGCCGGCCCAGGCGGGCGATGACCAGGCCGCCGAGCGTGTCGTACGGGCCCTCGGGCAGTTCCGTGCCGATCATCCGCTCGACCTCGTCGACGCGGAGCACCGCGTCGAGACGCCACCAGCCGTCCTCGGGGCACGCGTCCACGACGGGTTCCGTGTCGGTCTCGTCGGCGATCTCACCGACCAGTTCCTCGGCGACGTCTTCGTAGGTGACGATGCCAGCGAGGCCGCCGTGCTCGTCCAGCACGATCGCGAATTCCTCGTCCGCGGCCCGCAGCTGCTCCAGCAGGGACGGCAGGCCCGCGGTGTCGGGCACCAGTAGGGGGGTCCGGGCGAGCGTGCCCACGCGGACCGCGTCGGCCCGCTCGGGCGCGACCTCCAGCAGGTCGGCGACGCCTATCACGCCCACGATGTCGTCGACACGGTCGCCGACCACCGGGTAGTGCGAGTGGCCGCATTCCTGCACCAGCGCGATCAGCTCGGCGGCCGTCGCGTCGGCGCGGACGCGTATGACGTCCGGCCGCGGCACCATCACCTGGTCCACGGTCAGCTCACCGAACGCGATCGCCCGCTGGAGCATGTCGGACAGCTCGTGGTCCAACTCGCCGTCGCGGTCCGCCTCGGCCACGATGTGGCCCAGTTCCTCGGTGGTGGCACCGCCGTGGATCTCCTCGACGGGCTCGATGCCGACCGCGCGCACCAAGCGGTTCGCCAGCGTGTCGAACATCCGGATCACCGGACCCATGACCTTCAGGTAGACCAGCGTCGGCGGGGCCAGCAGCACCGCGACGCGCTCCGGCTCGGCGATGCCCCAGTTCTTGGGGACCAGCTCGCCGACCACCATCTGCACGCCGGTCGCGATGGCGAAGCTCAGCACCAGCGTCAGCGCCTTGTCGGCCGCGCCCGGCAGCCCGAGGGGTTCCAGCACCGGACCGAGCACCGCGCTCAGCGCCGGTTCGGCGATGAAGCCGACCAGCAGCGTGGTGATGGTGATGCCCAGCTGAGCGCCGGAAAGCATGAAGGACAAACGACGGGTCACGGTCAGTGCACGGGACGCGCCGCGGTCGCCCGATTCCGCACGACGGCGCAGCAACGCGCGGTCGGCCGCGACGAACGCGAACTCCTGGGCGACGAAGAAGCCGGTGCCGACCGTGAGGACGACAACGGCGAGTATGCCGAAAGCGGCGGACGCGGCGTTCATCGCACATCCTCCCGAACGCCGCCGCGCGCACCACCGAATGGCATGCTGGTCCGGGAGGGACCGGTACTAGGGGGGTCCGTCTCTGGGGCGGACACGCACACTCCTCGAAAAACTGTGTGGATTCCGGCCGCCTTCGGCCGGAATTGCGTCAAGGTTCGGTCACGAACTTGTGTCTTAGAACGTATCACCGCACGGGCGTGTTCCCGAGGTGCTGTTCCCCACGCCCCAGGTCACCCGCACTTCCTGTGGCGCAGCTCACGTGACGCATCGTCAAAAGCTACTGACGGTTAGTACTTGGCGTTCGCCAGGGGATCGTGACAGTGTGTGCGGCCACGGGTACGGTACGCCGATCGGCGGAGCGGATTGTAGGCATGTCGTCCCCGTGCGGAGCAGCCGGAGCCTCCTTGTCCTCCCGGAGTAGCCCGTGGATTCATCCGAACGGGGGAACCCGGGCGGAGCCCGTGTCGACAAGGATGGGGAGTGCAATTCCACGACCGCGGCACGTGGCGCGCGGCGACCACCGGGGGCGGTGTTGGAGGACAGCAGAGCCGGGCGCACGCAGCCGGAACCCGCAGGGGTCCCGCGGCCGCGTCGCTCGGTCCGGGGGGAAACCGGACAAGAAAGGGAAAACCGTGCCGCGCCGGATCCCTTGCGCGACGAAACGAGCGCCGGCGCCGCTGATTCCCGCAAAATTTCCGGCGAAAGCTGCAACGCCGCGGGCGCTCGCGACGTTCAAGGGTCAGCGGGGATCGCCCGGGAGGCGGACCTCCTCGCCGCGGAAACCGTGGACGGCGCCGCCGTCCCGGGGACTGCCCGTACCGAGCCCGTCCGACCCGACGAGGTGGCAATGACCCGCACACTCGACGCGTATGCGATACGCCTGGCCGCGCTGAAGGCGTACGACATCACCGGTGTGCGGCCGCGCGAACTCCACCGCTACCGCGCCTACGGCGAGGTCCCCGACGGCCTGTCCGAGGAGATCGTGCAGCGCGCACAGAAGATCGTGGAAGAGGAACGGGCCCGGCTGCTGCGCTTGGCGGGATCGTGAGCAAGGTCTGAGACCCGGCGCCGGGGGTACGGCGCCGGGTCTCCTTGCGTTCCGTTGCGTGTTCCGGCGCCTTTCCCGGGTCGCGTTCCGGTTCGGGTCGCGGGCCGGACCCGGCCCTCGTCAGGCCCGGTCGTCCGTGGCGGCGATCTCGGCCAGCGCCGCCGCGAGTTCGGCGGGCTTGGAGAACATCGGCCAGTGCCCGGTCGGCACCGCCCGCACCGTGCGCGTCTTGGCGGCGGTGAACTCGGCGAAGAACGGGTGGCCCTCGGCGACCATCTGCTCGACCACCTGCACCGGGAAGGTGCTCACCACCAGATGGCTCGGCACGTCGTAGCGCGCCGGGTTCACCAGCCGCAGCGGACGGCTCGCCACACCCCACGGCTCGGGCGTGCTCCGCTCGCGCAGCAGCGCCAAGTCCTCCTCGGTCAGCCCCGCGAGGTTCTGCGGGTCCGCCGCCGCATCCCACGCGGGCGGCGGCACCGAGACGTCGCCCGACGCGGCGACCTCGGCGCGGCGCAGCGGCTGCTCGTCCGGGTCCAGCGTGTCGAACTGCGAGGTGCCGTCCGCGAGCGGCCCGCTGTCCACGAACACGATCTTCGCGAGCCGCTCCGGGATCCGGTCCGCCGCGCCGTAAGCCGCGATGCCGCCGCCGCTGTGCCCGACCAGCACCACCTCGTGGAGGTCGCGTTCGCGGACCAGGTCCACGATCGCCTCGATGTGGGTGTCGAGGTCGATGGCGGTGAGATCCTCGCCTGACCGCTCCGCCAGTCCGGGCAGGGTCACCGGGATCACCTCGTGGCCGGCCGCGGCGAGCGGGCCGACGACCCGCTCCCACGCCCACCCGCCGAGCCAGAATCCGGGGACGAGAACGATGGTGGCCATGATGCGCTCCTTCGGCGGATGCCCTCGGGGGCTGCTTCCCCGGGGCTGCTGAGAGCGACGCTATGACGGATACCTGACAGGAAGCGTCAGGTTTGCAGGCGGGCGTGGCGCGGGGCGCGGCGGCGGCGTTACACAGGCCGGCCGAATACCAAGGGCAGCGTGCGCAGCCCGGTGTGCCGGTTGCTGCGTGTCCACTCCGGCGCGCCGACGGTCTGCACCGTGCCGAACCGGGTGAGCAGCTCGGCCAGCACCGTCCGGGTCTCCAGGCGGGCGAGGTTCGCGCCGAGGCAGTAGTGCACGCCCTGGCCGAACGCCAGGTGCGGATTCGGGTCGCGGGAGACGTCGAACCGGTCCGGCTCGGGGAACGCCAGCGCGTCCCGGTTCGCCGAGCCCTCCCACACGAGGACCTTGTCGCCCGCGGCGATCCGCCGACCGCCGAGCACGGCGTCGCGGGTCGCGGTCCGGCGCTTCGACGGCGAGGGCGACGTCCACCGCATGATCTCCTCGACCGCGGTCCCCATGAGGTACTCGGGATCCGCCCGCAGCGCCGCGAACTGCGCCGGATTATCGGCCAGTGCCAGAAGCCCGCCCGCGATGGCGTTGCGGGTGGTCTCGGCGCCGGCGGCGAACAGCAGGTTGAAGAACATCTGGAGTTCGACGGGGGTGAGGCGGGGCGGATCGACGTCCGCCAACTCGGCGTGCACGACGAGCGACAGCATGTCCTCGGTTGGCCGCTCCCGTTTCTCGGTGATCAGCGCGGTGCCGTAGCCGAACATCGCCCGCTGCGCCGCGACCTGCTCGGCTTCCCGGCCTTCGCGGTGGTCGAACAGGTGCTCGATGTAGCCGAACAGCTCGTGCCGGTCGGCCTCCGGCACGCCGAGCATCGAACAGATCGTCTGCATCGGCAGCTCGCCCGCGACGGCGGCCAGGAAGTCCACGGGCACGCCGGGCTCGATCCGATCGACGAGCAGGCGCGTGCGGCGCGCGAGGTCGTCGGCGAGCAGCGCGACCATGCGCGGCGTGAGGCCTTTGTTGACGAGGCGGCGGATCCGGTTGTGCCGCGGGTCGTCCATCATGTTGATCACCAGGCCGCTCGCGGGGGAGTCGGCCAGGATCGTGCCGCCGTGCTCGGAGGAGTAGGTGTCGGCATCGCGCAGGACTTCCAGCGTCTCGGCATGCGTGGCAACCGACCAGAAGCCGACCCCGTCGGGGGTGTGCGCGGTGGGCTCGTGCCAGTACACGGGCGCTTCCTCCCGGTGCACCGCGAACACGTCGTGCGGAAACCCGTCGGCGAACACGTCGAGATCCGTCAGATCAACCCCCGCAAGCCCCAGCGACGGTATGGCCATAGCTCCCCCTCGAGACATGCGGCCGCACGGGACCGCCCGGTGACCCCACAAAAATAGTCAGGAAACCAGACCGGCGGGCTCCCGGCTTTCGTTTCCCCCGTCAGCCCGCTCCGCGGTCACCGCAGGCGCGGTAGGGAGAGGGGGAGAGAGCGGGGTGAGGTGTTCCCGGTCGGCATCCGCTCGCCGCTCGTGCCTCGCGCTGCCTCGTGCCTCGCGCTGCGCCGCACTGCACCGCGCCTCGCCCCCGTCTCCCGCTCCGCTCCGCGCTCCGCGCTCCGCGCTCCGCGCTGGGTCGCGCCCTGCCTCCCGCCTCGGTCGCCGTCGGCTCCGCCTCAATCGCTCCCACCCGCCAATCCACCGCTCGGCAGCCCGCCGGAGTCCGCCCCTCCCATGCTCGCCCGGCGTGCCGTGTCCGGGGTCTTCGGTGTCGGCGCGGGATCATGAAGGGGTGGACGCGATCGATCTCAGCCTGCCGCCGGATCTTGCCGATGCCGCCCAGCTGGCGTTGCGGATGGAGCACAACCTCGCCGAGCACGCGTGCCACCTGCACCGGCGGACCCATCACATGACCGTCACCGAGACGGCCGATCTGGTGTTCGCGGACAGCGGGTTGCCCGACGACACGTTCAACATCGTCGCCGCGGCGCGGTTCGCCGAGCGGGATGCCGATCTGCGGATCGCCGACACCGTGCGGCATCTGCGGGGGAGCGGGAGGCCGTTCTCGTGGTGGGTGGGGCCCGCCTCCCGGCCGGCCGACCTGTCCGAGCGGCTGAGCGCCGCCGGCCTGCCGGAGGCCGAGCACGAGCTGGCGATGTGGGCCGACCCCACCGCCGTCCCCGACGGAGCCCCGTCCGCGCTGGAGATCCGGATCGCGGACGACGTGCGCACGCTCGCCGACTTCGCTGTCGTGCTGGCCGCCACCTGGGACCCGCCGTCCGCGACCGTCCGCGAGTTCTTCGCAGCCACCGCGCCGACCGCGCTCGGCCCGGACAGCGCCGCGCGCTACCTGGTCGGTTACGTGGACGGCGAACCGGTCGCCACCGCCGAGGTGTTCGCGCACATGGGCGTCGCCGGCGTGTACAACATCGCGACCCTCGCCGCGCACCGCCGTCAGGGCCACGGCACCGCCATGGCGCACGCCGCCGTCCGCACCGCCGCGGACCTCGGCCAGGCCGTGGTCGTCCTCCAGGCCTCCGAGGCCGGCCAGTCCGTCTACCGCGCCGCGGGCTTCCGCCCGCTCGGCCCGGTCGTCGAACACGCGCTGGTGCCCGGCGCCGTCCCCGTCCCCGGCTGACTCACCCGATCGGCCGACGTGCCGTGTCGCGTTTCTTCAAGACGAACATCTGTGCGAACGGTTAGCGTCGGATTCATGGACATCCCCATCTCCCAACTCCTCGCCGCCGCCGGCACTCGCGCCCTCCCCGTCGTCGACGGCATCACCGAAGACCGCTTCGCCGAGCCCACGCCGTGCGCCGACTACACCGTCGCCGACCTGGCCAACCACCTCTACCTGGTGGTGGTCAACTTCCAGGTCCTCGCCGCCAAGGGATCCGTCGACTGGACGGTCCCCGCCGACTACCTGCACGGCGACTGGCGCAAGCAGTTCGCCGCCGAGGTCGACAACCTCGTCACCGCGTGGGCCGCACCGGACAGCGAGGAAGGCGTCTCGCCCGGCTGGGGCATCGCCTCCCGCACCGTCGGCCACATGGCCCTGCTCGACCTGACCCTGCACGCCTGGGACCTCGCCCGAGCAACTGGTCAGTCCTACGAGCCCGCTCCCGAAGCCGTCGCCGAGATCGGCGTCTTCATCGACGCCATGGCCCCCATGGCCCGCGACAACAAGGTCTTCGGCCCGGAATTCCCCGTCCCCGCCGACGCCCCCGCATTCGCCCGCGTCCTCGGCGCCGCCGGCCGCAACCCGGACTGGAAGGCGTAGCAGCTCAGCCGAACAGCGGCATGAGAGCCTCGTCCCCGGCCAAGGCCCGCCACGCGGGCACCCGGATCACGTCGACGACGCCCTCGGCACCTGCCCGGCCTTCGACCGGCAACCCGACCAGGAGCCGCGCGCGTTCCTGGCTCAGCCGCAGGTGGCGCGCCGGATCACCTCCTGGGATCGGGCCCGCGTCGACCAGCACCGCCACCGGACCCTCCGCACCGGCGAACAGGAGGTCGACGGGATAACCGCCGATGACGGCATCGCGTTCCACGCCGCGGGCTCCCAGGAATTGCTGCACCCGGTCCACCAGCAGCTCCCGGTCGGGATCCCGCGGCATGCCGGGCACGAAGCCCGGAACGGGCGCGGCGCCGCCTGCGGACACCAGCCCGGACCGGGTCGCGAGTACGTGCGGCAGCCCCGTCCGGTCCCGCCAGAACCCGTGGTCGCCCACCGTGGTCAACTGCGACTTCGCGCGGGTGATCGCCACATTCCACAAATTGACCTGGTTCGCCACCCACTTCGCGGTGCCCGGGGGAGTGTTCCCGGTGGCCACGGGGCTGAGCACCATGACGTCCCGTTGCCCGCCCTGGAACGCATGCACGGTGCCCACCCGCACCCGGTCGCCGCCGATCTCCCGTTCCAGCGCGTCCTTCTGCGCTCGGAACGGGGTGACGACGCCGACCGTCGCGGTCTCCGGAAGCTCCTGAAGCAGGTCCTTCACCACGGCGGCCACCACGGAGGCCTCCGCCGGATTGCACCACGACTTGTCGCCCGGCCCGCGCATCGACTGCCCGTTCGGGACATCCGACCAGGCCAGCACCTGACCGGGACCCCGGCCGCCGGCGCCGCCGATGCCGACCGGCGGGACCTGCCCGAGGACGTTGGTCAACACCTCCAACCGGCCCGCGTAGCAATGTCCGTTGACGACATCCGCGATCTCGGGACGGCACCGGTAGTGCTCGTCGAGCAGCAGCGCGGCATCACCGTTCTGGGCGGCGGCGTGATACGCCGAGTACACGTGGTACGCGAACCTACGGTCCTCCAACCATGCCGCCGTCAGGCCGGCCCGAACGCGCGCCTGGCGTTCCTGCTCGGGAGAGATCCCCGGAATATGGCCGAGCTGCATCGGGTCGCCGATGATCAACGCCCGGCGCGCGCGGAACAGCAGCGGCACGACCGCGGCGATCGAACACTGGCTCGCCTCGTCGATGACGACCAAGTCGAAGAGCTTCGGTTCCAACACCAGTTGTCGCACCGCATGCGTCGTGATCGCCCAGCCCTTCATGTGGGCCATCAGATTGCGCTGGCTGCGCTGGGTTCCGCGTCGCCGCTGCAGCGTGTCGAGCCGCTGTCGCATCAGCTCCGCGCCCCGGACAAGCGTCTCGGCCGACAATGCCTCGGACAGTTCGCCGGACAGCCGGATGCGTTCTCCGGCGTATTTCTCGCGTTCGGCCCGGACCGCATGCTCGTCGTCGGCAAGCCGGGTCGTCGTCGAGGAGTGCCACCGACACCGTTGGTGCGGTGTGGTTGCCGGCCTCTGTGCTCATGCGTCCCCCAGGGCTTGCCGTCCATCGAACCGGTTGCCACGGCAAGCTATCGGAAATCAGCGGAGCGTGACCAGGCTTTTACAGCCATCCCCGCCGCTTGAACAGCAGATACAGCGTCACGCACACCAGGATCATCAGGGCGATGGCGAACGGGTAGCCCGCGACCCAGTGGAGTTCCGGCATCTCGTCGAAGTTCATGCCGTAGATGCCGCCGATGAGGGTCGGGGCGAACAGGATGGCCGCCCACGCGGAGATCTTCTTGACCTCTTCGTTCTGGGCGAGGCTGACCTGGGTGAGCTGCTTCATCTCCTCGTTCTGCGCCTGGGTCACGAGGGCGGCGTTGACGGCCA
Organism: Yinghuangia aomiensis; assembly: GCF_039542225.1. Classification (NCBI taxonomy): domain Bacteria; kingdom Bacillati; phylum Actinomycetota; class Actinomycetes; order Kitasatosporales; family Streptomycetaceae; genus Yinghuangia; species Yinghuangia aomiensis. Next base: position 32,999 of record NZ_BAABHS010000035.1, read on the forward strand.
TGATGTTCTGCAGCATCTGGCGGAAGCCGTCGACGCGTTCGACGACGGTGGTGGCGTGGTCCTCGACGTCGCGGAGGTAGCGGCGGAGTTCCTCGTCGACGCCGTACTTGTCGAAGCCCGCGGACAGGTCGCGGAGCATGTCCAGCAGCGGGCGGCCGGCGCGTTGGAATTCGATGACTTCGCGGCCGAGTTCGTAGATGCGGCGGGAGACGTTGGGCTCGCCGAGGAAGACCTCGTTCTCGATCTCGTCGATGTCGTGCTGGAGGCCGGCCACGACGGGGGCGTAGTCGTCGACGATGCTGTCGAGGATCGCGTACAGGACCGCCTCGGGGCCGCGTTTCAGCAGGTCGGGGCGGTCCTCGACCCAGCGGCGCACGGCGGCCAGGTCGGGGGATTCGGCGTGCCGGACGGTCAGCACGAAGTTGCGGCCGAGGAAGACGTGGACCTCGCCGAAGTCGACCTCCTCGGTCTCGTCGAGGTAGCGCGCGGCGCGCAGGACGGCGAACAGGGTCTCGCCGTAGCGCTCCAGCTTGGGCCGCTGGTGCGCCACGATGGCGTCCTCGACGGCCAGTTCGTGCAGGCCGAATTCCTCGGCGGCGGACAGCAGCTGCGCGGCGGCCGGGCGGTACAGGCCGATCCACGCCATCGCGCCGGGGCGTTCGTGCAGGTCGCGGTAGGTGTCCGCGAGGGTGGTCGGCGAGGCCGCCCGCTGCCCGTCGACGTATAGCGCGCTGTCGATCAGCGACCGCTCCACGGGCGGCGTCGGGTCCGGGGCGCGGGGGTCCATGGACTCCTCCGGCGCGGTGGTGTCCGGCCGGGGCCCGGCGGAGTGCCTGCGGCCGCGCAGCGAGGGGCGTCGCCGGTCGTTCATCGGACCTCCGGAGCGGAGCGAACAGCGTGGGGCGGAGCGGGCACGGCCGAGGGCCGGTCGGATGCCGACCGGCCCTCGCCATTGTCCCTTTTGTCGCCCCGGAATCCACTGCCCTCCGGTGTCCGGCGTGCCTTACTTGCCGTAACGCCGGTTGAACTGCTCGATGCGTCCCGCGGTGTCCAGGACGCGGCCCTTGCCGGTCCAGAACGGGTGGCTCGCGGACGAGATGTCGACGTCGAAGACCGGGTAGGTCTTGCCGTCCGTCCATTCCACGGTCTGCGTGCCGGTCAGCGTGGACCGGGTCAGGAACGCGAAGTCCGCGGACTTGTCACGGAACACGACGGGGCGGTACTCGGGGTGGATGGTCTTGCGCATGGGATGCCTCCAAGGCGTCGTCGGACGGACGGGTGGGCGCTGTCGCGCCTGGCCGGGTGCGGCGGGTCAGCGCTCTTCGCGGAAGAGCACGTGCCGGCGGGCGACCGGGTCGTACTTGCGCAGCTCCAGCCGGTTCGGGTCGTTCCGGCGGCTCTTGCGCGTGACGTACGTGGTTCCGGTGCCTGCGGTCGACCGCAGTTTCACGACCGGGCGCAGCTCGCTGCGTGCCATGGGGGCCTCCTCGTTTTCTCGGTGTCCCGCGATGCCGACCGCGGCGACATGAGCTGAAAACGATTTCCGGCAAGAAATATTCCGGGGGCCGCTCGGGCCCTCGTTCCGCCCCGGGTCAGGCCTCGAACGGCCCCCGTCCCATCTGGTCCCGGACCGCGACCATCGGCGGGTTGAGCAGAGCCCGCCGCTGCCAGTTCGCGCCGTCCACGACCAGGGTGTGGCCGGAGATGAAGCGGGCGTACGGCGAGGTGAGGAAGGTGGCCGCCCAGCCCAGCTCGCGCAGCCGTCCGGTGCGCAGCGCGGGCTGGAGCGGGTCCTTGGCGCTGCTGCGGTCCACGTTGCTGCGGATGTCCGCGGTCATGTCCTCGTGCGGGAAGAGCCCGGGGACGAGGCCGTTGATCTGGATGCCGTACGGCCCCCACTCGACGGCGAGCGTCTCGACCATGTTCTTGACGCCGGCCTTGGCCGCGGCGGAGTGCGCGAAGCCGGGGCCGCCGGTCCAGGCGTAGGACGCGCCGATGTTGACGATCGACCCGGGGGATTCGGCGGCGATGTGCCGGCGGGCGAACTCGCGGGCGCAGAAGTAGGTGCCGTTGAGGGTGATGTCGACGACGGTGCGCCAGGCGTTCGGCGACATGTCCTCGGCCGGGACGGGGAAGTTCGCCGCGGCGTTGTTGATCAGCACGTTCGGCAGGCCGAAGTGCGCTTCGGCGGCGTCGAACGCGGCGGCGATGGCCTCGGGGTCGCGGATGTCGCAGGTCACCGTGGCGATCCGGCCGCCGAGGCCCTCCAGGCCTTCCTTCGCGGCCTTGAGGTGGTCGTCCTTGCGGGACGCGACGACGATGTCCGCGCCGAGGCGCGCGTACTCGGTGGCGATGGCCTTGCCCAGGCCGGTGCCGCCGCCGGTCACGAACACGACCGTGCCGTCGTAGGTGCCCTGCGGCAGCGCGCTGGCGCCGTGCGGGGCGGGCTCGGGCAGGCCCTGGTAGCGGCCGTGCGCGATGTTCTGCATGTTCTCGACACCGGTGTCCGGGGTGCCGCCGGGAGTGTTCTGGGTCATGGCGTCGTCAGCTTCCCGTGTAGTGCGGCGGGCGGTTCTCGGCGCGCGCGGCGCGGAACTCGGCCAGGTCGTCGGAACGGCTCAGGTACGTCTGCGCGATCAGCTCCTCGGCCATCGAGCTGCGCACCTCGGGCTCCGCGAGGTGCTTGATGACCCGGCGCGCGGTCTTCACGGTCGCGAACGGCACCGCGGCGATCTTCTCGGCCATCTCGCGTACCACGGCGTCGAGTTCCCCGGCGGGCACGACGCGGGACACCACGCCGTGCGCATACGCCTCGTCCACGCCCATCGGCCGCCCGGTCAGCACCAGGTCGGACGCGACGCCGTGGCCGCAGATCTGGAACAGCCGCCCGACGCCGCCGGTGTCCGGGATGACCCCGTGGGTGGTCTCCGGCAGCATGAACCGCGAGCCCTCCGCGGCCACCCGGATGTCGGCGAGCAGCGCGCGCTGGAACGACGCGCCGATCGACCAGCCCTTGCACGCGACGATGATCGGCGCGTCGAGTTCGAACATCTGCTGGACGCCGCGGTGCCCCCGCGTCATCAGCTCGTGGTGCGTCATCTGCACCTGGTGGCCGCCGATGGAGCCCACGTCGCGCCCGGACGAGAACGACTTGCCCTCGGCGCGCCAGATCACCGCTCGCACGTCCTTGCGCCCGCGCAACTCGGCCAGGATCTGCCACAGCAGCTGGTCCATGTCGTCGTCGAACGCGTTGTGCTTCTCGGGATTGTTGTTGGTGATCGTGGCAATCGGACCGTCGTATTCCAGCAGTACCTTGTCAGCCACCTGGCCTCCGTCCGCGCTGAGTACCGGGGTGCGTGGCGATCCGAGCATCGGCGCACCTCGACCTGACGATGTGTCAGTGTTGTCAGTGACCTGGATATACCAACCGCGCGCCGGATACGAGGGGTGCACCGCGGTGTGGGGATCGTCACCGTGAGGTAAAGATCACCGAACGCCCTGCCACCGTCGGACGGAGCCCCAGCGATGCGCGTCGACCTGCGCCACAACCCCTCCTGGACGGTCGCCCGCTGCGTCCTGGCCCCCGGCGAGCAGATGAAGGCGGAAAGCGGCGCGATGCTCGCGCACAGCGCCGGCATCTCCATCGAGGCCAAGATGGAAGGCGGCCTGATGGCGGGGCTGCGCCGCAGCGTCCTCGGCGGCGAGTCGATGTTCATGACCACCTACACCGCCCCGCACAACGGCGGCTGGGTCGACGTCGCGGCCAACCTGCCCGGCGACGCCATCACCATCGACCTGGAGCCCGGCCAAGACCGCTTCCTGCTCACCAAGGGCTGCTGGCTCGCCAACTCCGTCGGCGTCGGCATCGACACCAAGTGGGGCGGCGCCCGCAACCTGTTCGGCGGCGAAGGCGGCTTCCTCGTCGAGGCCACCGGGCACGGCGTCGTGGTGGCGAGCTGCTTCGGCGCCCTCGACGTCATCGACCTGGAGGCCGGCGAACAGGTCGTCGTCGACACCGGCCACGTCGTCGCCTACGCGCCGACCATCGCCTACAACATCCGCCGCGCCGTCCAAGGCCGCTCGATCCAGAGCATGAAATCGGGCGAAGGGTTCGTCTTCGAGTTCACCGGGCCCGGACGGGTCCTGGCCCAGTCGCGCAACCCGAGCGGGCTGCTCGGGTACATCGGCGCGAACCTGCCCGGCGGCCGCGCTTGACCCGCGGCCCCTTGCGGAGTGAACGAGCGGGTCAGCCCACGTACGCGTCGATCTCCGCGAGCAGCGCCGCCTTCTCGGCCGGCTCCAGGAACGACGCCCGCACGCCGTTGCGCGCCAGCTCGGTCAGCGCCTCCGCGGACAGGCCCAGCTCGCGCGCATACCGGTATTCGCCCAGCAGCGTGGTGCCGAACATCGGCGGGTCGTCCGAGTTGAGCGTCACCATCAGCCCGGCCTCGATCATCCGCGGCAGCGGGTGGTCCGCGCGGCGGGCGACCGCGCGCGTGCACAGGTTCGACGTCGGCGACACGTCCAGCGGCAGCTGCGTGTCCCGCAGGTGGGCGACCAGCTCCGGGTCGTCCATGCTGCGGATGCCGTGCCCGATCCGGTCCGCCTTCAGCGCGCGGATCGACGACCACACCCGGTCGGCGCCCTCGACCTCGCCCGCGTGGGGGAAGCTGCGCAGGCCCGCGGCCCGCGCCCGGTCGAACACCGCGGCGAACTGGTCGCGCTCCACCTCCGGCCCGCCCACGCCGAACCCCAGCACGCTCGCCGGGCCGTGCGCGAGCACCGCGTCCAGCGTCTCCTCGCCCGCGTCGGGCCCGAGGTGCCCGGCGAAGTCCGGGATCCAGCGCATCCGCACGCCGGTCTCCCGCTCCGCCTCCCGCCGCCCCGCCTCGATGCCCGCGAACACGGCCTCGGCGGGCACGCCGCGCACCATGTGGCCGTTGAGGCTGACCGTCACCTCCGCGTAGCGCACGTTCTGCGCGGCGAGCGTACGGCCGGTCTCGGCGGCGAGCAGCGCGAAGTCCTCCTCGTCGCGCAGCGCCTCGATCGACCGCATGTAGACCTGGATGAAGTGCCCGAAGTCCTGGAACTCGTACCAGGATTCGATGCCCTCCACGGTGTCCGGCACGCCCGACACCCCATGCTTGCGCGCGAGCTTCAGCAGGGTCTGCGGCAGCATCGAGCCTTCGAGGTGGACGTGCAGCTCGGCCTTGGGCAGGCCGTCGATGAAGGCGTCGGTGGCGGTGGTCACGCGGGGCTCCCGAGAAGTGGACAGAAGGCCCATTCGATCACGGATGCGTGCCGGAACCGCCATCCGGGTTGCGCGGAGGTTCCCCGCCCAGCGCGGCCAGCCGCGCCTCGATGCGCGCCAGCCGGGCGTCCAGCAGCGCGATGTCGCCCTTGTCGGCGCTCTCCTCGTCCTCGCGCAGCCGGACGACGACCAGCCCGCCCGGCTCCAGCGTCACCAACTCGGCATCCCGCACGGTGTCGCCGCCCTGGTGCTTGATGGACACGTCCACGTCCGCGGGGGTCAGGCCGAGATGGCGCAGCGCACCGCGGTCGTACGCGCCGTCCCGCACCAGCACCGACGCGGTGCCCTGGAACACCTTCTCGAACCGGGGCGAGACCGCGTTCGTGTGCACCACCAGCGAGTTGACCGCGAGCAGCACCGCCGCGCCGACGATGCCGCCGGTCAGCGAGTTGTCCGGGCCGATGATCGCGTTCTGCACCACGTTCGACAGCAGCAGCATCACCACGAGGTCGCCCGTGTCGATCTGCGCGAGCCCGCGCTTCCCGGCCAGGCGCAGCAGCAGCATGATGACGAAATAGACCACGGTCGTGCGGATGACCTTCTCCGCCAACGGGACCCCGAGGGCCCACAAGTCGTGCCACACGCGCGCCGCCCCGGCTCAATCCGCCTGGAACACCGGCAGTCCGGCCAAATACGTCGCGTGCACGCCGATGCCCGGAAGGTCCTCGGCCGGCGTGCGGTAGGGATCCTCGTCGAGGACCACCAGATCGGCGTACTTGCCGAGCGCGATCGACCCGGTGACGTCGTCCGCGAACATCTGCCACGCGGCGTCCAGCGTCTGCGCCCGGATCGCCCGGTCGAGCGTGATCCGCTCCTCCGGCGCCAGCACCCGCCCGCTCGACGTCGCGCGGGTCACCGCCGTGGCGATGTTGCGCAGCGGCTCCAGCGGTGTCACCGGGCCGTCGTTGTGGAACGAGATCCGCATCCCGGACTCCAGCGCCGACCCGGCCAGCGCGTAGTGCGTGCCGTGCTCGATCCCGAACAGCCCGTCGACCATCACATTGCCCCAGTAATAGAGGTGGTCGACGAAGATCGAGCAGGTCACCCCGAGCGCGGCCGCGCGCCGGTACTGGTCCGGCCGCATCGTGCCCACGTGCTCCAGCCGCAGCCGGTGGTCCGGGCGCGGATGCCGCCGCAGCAGGTCCTCCCAGACGTCGAGCACCATCGTCACCGCGTCGTCGCCGTGCACGTGGCAGGCCAGCTGCCAGCCCTTGGGGAAGTACGCCTCGGCGAGGTCGGCGAGCTGCTCCGGCGTGTAGTTGGCGTGCCCGCGGTGATGCGCGTCCAGCCCGATCGCCCGCGTCGACGGGGTGTCGAGATAGGGGAACGAGGTGGCGATGTTGCCGACCCACGGCGAGCCGTCCGCCCACATCTTGATACCGACCTGCCGGACCAGGTCGTCGCCGTTGTCCGGCACCAGGTCGCTGGCCCGCTGCGGGTTCGACACCTCGTAGAGCCGCAGCCGCACCGTCGGGGTGCTCGCCGCGACGGCGCCGCGCAGCGCGGGGGTGAAGGCCATGTCGGACGCCATGGTGATGCCCGCGGCGTTGAAGCGGGCGTAGGTGGAGTTCAAGGCCGCCGGGAAGTCGGCGGGCAGCGCGGGGGCGAGCACGCGCCCGATGGCGGCGGTCTCGTACGCGGTGCCGTCGAGGCCGCCGTCGTCGTCGCGCCCGTAGTGCGCGCCGACGGGATCGGGCGTGTCCCGGTCCAGGCCGAGGCTGCGCGCCGCGGCGGTGTTGAAGTACGCCTGGTGGCCGGAGTTGTGCATGATCACCAGCGGGTGGTGCGGGGCGAGGCCGTCCAGCCAGTCGAGCGTGGGCTCGGGCAGGCCGCGCTGCAGCAGCGGGTCCCAGCCGTACAGCCACGCGCCGTCCGGGCCGCGCCGGTCGACCTCGGCGAGGATCGCCGCGAACACGTCGTCCGGGTCGCGCAGGGTGACCGGGCGGATGTCCGCGATCCGGTCGCCGAGCACCACCGCGTCCTCCGTCGGATGCCCGTGCGGCTCGACGAACCCGGGCATCAGGCACCGGCCTTCGAGGTCGACGATCTCGGTGTCCGGCCCTCGCACGCCGGCCATGTCGGCGGTCTCGCCGACCGCGGTGATGCGCCCGCCGGCCACCGCGACGGCCTGCGCGAACGGGCGCTCGGGATCGACGGTGACGACCGGGCCGCCGGTGAAGATCCGGTCGGCGTACGAGTTCCGGGGCATTCCCGTCATGCGGCTCATGCCGACGACGGTACGGATCATGCGGGCGATTTGCCCGTTTTGACACTCGGATGCGGGTAACGTCGTGGGGTCGTTCCAAGCGAGGAGATCCCGCGATGAAGGCCGTGCAATACGTCGAGGTCGGGTCCGCCCCCGTCGTCGTCGACATCCCCAAGCCCACCCCCGGCCCCGGCCAGGTCCTGCTCAAGGTCACCGCCGCCGGCGTCTGCCACTCCGACATCGCCGTGATGAGCTGGACCGCCGAGCAGCTTCCCTTCCCGCTGCCGCTCACCCTCGGCCACGAAGGCGCCGGCATCGTCGCCGAAGTCGGCGACGGCGTGCGGGCGGTCAAGGCCGGCGACGCCGTCGCGGTCTACGGGCCCTGGGGCTGCGGCATGTGCCTCGAATGCGCCCAAGGCAAGGAGAACTACTGCCTGCGCGCCGACGAACTCGGCATCAGGCCGCCCGGCCTCGGCGCGCCCGGCGCCATCGCCGAATACCTCCTCGTCGACCACGAACGGCACCTCGTGCCGCTCGACGGCCTCGACCCCGTCGAAACCGTGCCGCTCACCGACGCGGGCCTCACGCCGTACCACGCCATCAAGAAGTCCCTGCCGAAACTCCTGCCCGGCTCCACCGCGGTCGTCATCGGCACCGGCGGCCTCGGCCACGTCGGCATCCAACTGCTCCGCGCGATGACCGCCGCCCGGGTGATCGCCCTCGACGTCACCGAGGACAAGCTCGCCCTGGCCCGCGAAGTCGGCGCCCACGACACCGTCATCTCGGATGCCGGCGCCGCGAAGAAGATCAAGGACATGACCGGCGGCCTAGGCGCCGAAGTCGTCCTCGACTTCGTCGGCGCCCCGCCCACCGTCGCCACCGCCGGAGCCTCGGTACGCGTCGAAGGCGACGTCACCATCGTCGGCCTCGGCGGCGGCACCCTCGCCGTCGGCTTCGGCGCACTGCCCTACGAAGTCTCCGTCATGTCGCCCTACTGGGGCTCGCGCTCCGAACTCATCGAAGTCCTCGACCTCGCCCGCGCCGGATCGGTCAAGGTGCACGTCGAGACCTACGGCATCGACGAAGCACCCAAGGCCTACGAGCGCCTCCACGAAGGCAAGATCCGCGGCCGCGCGGTCATCCTGCCGAACGGCTGAACCACGCCGGGGCGGGCGGGGCCGGACACCCGGCCCCGCCCGCTCACGCCGACGCGCGCACCACCAGCCGCGTCGGCAGCACCACCGACTCGGCCGGACGCCCGCTCGCCACCTCGTCCAGCAGCATCCGCGCCATCAACCGGCCCTGCTCCAGCACCGGTTGGTGCACCGTGGTGAGCGGCGGATCCGACCACAGCGCCGCTTCCACGTCGTCGAACCCGACCACCGCCACATCGTCCGGCACCCGGCGGCCCGACTCCCGCAGCACACTCACCGCGGCGCCCGCCATCAGGTCCGACGACGCGAACACCGCATCCAACTCCGGTTCCTTGGCCAGCAGTTCGCGCATCGCCGCGACGCCGGAATCGCGCATGAAGTCGCCGTGCGCGACCAGCGGCTCGCCCTCCACCGCCGCCAAATACCCCGCCAGCCGGTCGATGCCCGCGCACATGTCCTGCGGCCCCGCGATGGTGGCGATCCGGCGCCGGCCTTGCTCGTGCAGGTACCGGGTCGCCAACGTCGCCCCGCCCACGTTGTCCGCGTCCACGTATGTCACACCGCGATCCGCCCCCAGCGGCCGCCCGCCGACCACCGCCGGCAGCCCCTGCTCGCGCAACCGGGCCGGCAGCGTCGCATCGCCGTGCAGCGACACCAGCAACGCGCCGTCCACGTGGCCGCCGTGCAGATAGCGCTCCAACCGCGTCTGCTGCTCCGTGGTGCGCACCATCATCAGCACCAACTGGATGCCGGTGTCCGACAACTCCTCGCTCACCGACCGCACGATCCCCGTCAGATACGGGTCGCCGAACAGATGCGACTCCGGCTCCTGGATCACCAGCGCCACACTGTCCGTCCGCCGCGTCACCAGCGCCCGCGCCGCCCGGTTCGGCACATAACCGGTGCTCGCGATGGCCGCCTCGACCGCCTCCCGCACCTGCGGACTGACCTTCGGGGAATTGTTGATGACGCGCGATACCGTCGCCCGCGACACCCCCGCGACCGCGGCCACGGTCTCCAGGGTCGGCGCCTCGCCGGAAGGCGTTTCGTCAGGCACTGTGCTCTTCCCCGTTCCCCCGCCCACCCTGGTGGGCGGCGATCACCGACGCGTACCAGTGCGCGCTGTCCTTGAGCGTACGACGCCCGGACGGGAAGTCGACGTGGACGATGCCGAAGCGCTTCGAGTAGCCGTACGCCCACTCGAAATTGTCCAGCAGCGACCACACGAAGTAGCCCCGGACGTCGGCCCCGTCCGCCAGCGCCCGGCCGACCGCGCCGAGATGCGCCGCGATGTACGCCCGACGCTCCGGATCCTTGATCCGCCCGTCCGCATCGACGGTGTCGGCGTAGGCCGCGCCGTTCTCCGTCACCATCAGCGGCAGCCCCGGCGCTTCGTGCGCCACGCGCATGATCAGCCCGTACAGCCCGTCGGGATCGACCGGCCAATCCATCGCCGTCCGCGGCCCCGGGGCATGCCGGAACGCGATGTCGTCGCATGCCGGCCACGGCGAGAAGTCGCTGACGCCGTGCCCGTCGTTGCGCGGCTGCCCGGCCACCGCACCACCCGCCACCACCGTCGGCGTGTAGTAGTTCAGCCCCATGGCGTCGATCGGCCGGGAGATCACCGCGAGATCGCCGTCGCGGACGAACGACCAATCCGTCACCGACGCCGTGTCCTCGAGCACATCCGCCGGATACTCGCCGCGCAGCACCGGGTCGAGGAAGATCCGGTTGGCCAAGCCGTCGATCCGCCGGGCCGCGTCCACGTCCGCGGGACTGCCGGACGCGGCGCGCACCGCCGCCAGGTTCAGGACCAGCGACACCTGCCGCTCCTCCGTTGAGGGCATCGCCGAGCGCAGGGCCGCCATGCCTTCGCCGTGCGCCAGCAGCAGGTGGTGGTGTGCGGTCAGCGCCGCCGCCGGATCGGTGATGCCGGGCGCGTGCACGCCCGAGCCGTAGCCGAGGAACGCCGCACACCACGGCTCGTTGAGCGTCGTCCACAGCCGGACGCGGTCGCCGAGCGCGCTTCCGGCGAGCGCCGCGTACTCGGCGAAGCGAGCCGCCGTGTCGCGGTTCGTCCATCCGCCCGCGTCCTGCAAGTACTGCGGCAGATCCCAGTGGTACAGCGTCACCGCAGGCTCCACACCGGCCTCCAGCAGCGCGTCCACCAGCCGGTCGTAGAACGCGATCCCGGCCGGATGCGGTGCGCCGCCCAACTCCGGCTGCACCCGCGACCAGGACAGCGAGAACCGGTACGAGCCCAGCCCGATCGACCGCATCACGCCGACGTCTTCACGCCACCGCGTGTAGTGGTCCGCCGCGACGTCGCCGGTGTCGCCGTCCAGCACCTTGCCGGGCGTCCGGCTGAACACATCCCATATGGACGGCGACCGGCCGTCGGCGGACGCGCCGCCCTCGATCTGGTAAGCGGCAGTGGCGGCGCCCCACAGGAACCCGGGCGGGAATCCCGAGACGGCGACGTCCGCATCCGCGGCGGTGACAGCAGTGGTAGAGCGCACGCGTAGTCCTTCTCTGTGCAAAAGGGGGCGAGAACCGAAGGGGGAGGGGGCGGCGCGGGTCAGCCCTTCACCGCGCCCTGCATGATGCCGCCGACGATCTGCCGGCCCAGCAGCCCGAAGACCACCAGCACCGGCAACGTGCCGAGCACCGTGCCGGCCAGGATCACCGACTGGTCGGGCACGTGCCCGCCGCCGAGCGAATTGATGGCCACCTGCACCGTCGGGTTGTCCTGGCTCAGCGCGATGATCGGCCAGAAGAAGTCGTTCCAGGTCGTCATGAACGTCAGCAGCGCCAGCACCGCCATCGCCGGGCGCGCCACCGGCAGCACGATGCTCCAGAAGATCCGGAAGTACGACGCGCCGTCGACCCGGCCCGCCTCCACCAGCTCGTCCGGCAACGCCTCCGCCAGGTACTGCCGCATGAAGAACACCCCGAACGCGGTGACCAGCGTCGGCAGGATCACCGACTGCAACTGGTTCGCCCAGTGCAGCTTCGCCATCATCATGTACAAGGGGATCAAGCCCAACTGCGGCGGAATCATCATCGTGCCCACCGTGAACGCCAGCAGCGCGTTCCGGCCCCGGAACCGCAGCTTCGCGAACGCGAACCCGGCCAACGTGCAGGCAAGCACCGTGCCCACGGCGACACTTCCCGACACGATCGTCGAGTTCAGCAGCGCCTTGCCGATGTGCGCGGTGTCCGCCGCCTCCTTGAAGCTGTCCGTGTGCGTGCCGGGCAGGAACGGCGGCGGCACCTCGTTGATTTCGCTGTTCGTGTGGGTCGCCGCGACGATCGACCAATAGAAGGGGAAGGCCGACACGAGAGTGGCGAAGATCAGGATCGTGTACGCCAGAATCCCGGGCTTGTCATGGCCCCGGAGCCGGCGCTTCCGCGGCTTCGCCGCCGGCTCGGCGGTGGGCGCAGGTGCCTCGGACAGAACGGCCACGGCGTTCACCTCGTCTCCTTGGCGGAACTCGACGCAGCAGCAGCCGACTTCATCCGATAGCGCGCGATCACGGCATTGATGCCGATCACGATCAGGATCAACAGGAACAGCAGCCATGCGATCGCGGCCGCCTTCCCCAGCGAGAAGTACTGCCAACCCGACTGGTACATGTACAAGCCGGTGGTCTGGTACTGCCGGGACGCGCCGCCGTTCATCCCCGTCGTACCGCCCTGCAGCAGCAGCGGCTCACCGAAGATCTGCAGCGCCCCGATCGTCGACACGATGATCGTGAAGATGATCGTCGGACGCAGGCCCGGAAGCGTCACGTGCCGGAACTGATGCCACCGGTTCGCGCCGTCGAGCATCGCCGACTCGTAGCGGTCGTGCGGGATCGCCTGCATCGCGGCCAGGTAGATCAGCGCGTTGTAGCCCGTCCACCGCCACGTCACGATCGACGAAATGGCAATCTGCGACGGCCACTTCTCGTTGAACCAGTCGATCGGGTCGACGCCGAACAAGCCGAGGAACCAGTTGAGCATGCCGTAGTCCCGGCCGAAGAGGCCGGCGAACACCAGGGTCGCGGCGGCCACCGACGTCGCGTACGGCATCAGCATCGCGACCCGGAAGAACGTCCGGCCGCGCAGCTTGTAGTTCAGGATGTGCGCGAGACCGAGCGCGAGGCACAACTGCGGCACGGTCGAGATGACGCCGATCGTGAACGTGTTCTTCAGGCTGTTCCAGAAGAACTCGTCCTGCAGGAGCGTCGTGTAGTTGTCGAAGCCGACCCACGACATGGCGTCCGGGTTCTGCAGCCGGACCCGGTGCAGCGACACGTACCCCGTGTAGATCAGCGGGAACAGGCCGAACGCCGCAAACAGCACGAAGAACGGCGCGATGAACGAATACGGCGCGGCCTTGCTGCCGCGCCGCCGCCACCGCTGACCCGAGGTCAGCGGCGCGGCGGCCAGACGGGGAGTCGTCACGCGGATCAGCCCAACGCCGCCTTGACGGACGCCTTGGCGTCCTTCCACGCGTCATCCGGCTTGACGCCTTGCGCCTCCACCGAGTTGAGCGCGTTCTGGATGCTCACCTTGATGTCGCCGTCCCGCACACCCAGCGTCTGCACCGGCATCGCCTGCGCGGCCTGGCCGAAGATCTGACCGATCGGCGCGTTGTTGAAGTACGGGTCCGTGGTGCCCGACACCTGCGAGATCGCCGACGTCCGCGACGGGAACGACCCGCGCTTCTCGAACAGCGTCTTCTGCTGCTCGGGCGCGGTCAGCCACTGCAGCAGGTCGTACGCTTCCTTCGCGTGCTTCGCACCCTTCGGAATCGCGAGGTACGCGCCACCCCAGTTGCCGGTGGCCCCCGGCGCCTGGGCGACGTCCCACTTGCCGCCCATGCCGTCGCCGGACTTCTCCTTGATGTAGCCGATCATCCACGACGGGCACGAGATCGTCGCGAAGCCGCCCTTGGCGAACGCCTGGTCCCAGTCGGTCTGGAACTGCACGAGCTTCGCGCTCAACTTGTCCTGCGCGGCACGCGAGGCGGTGTCGAAGGCGTTCTTGACGGACGGGTTCGTGTCGTAGATCAGCTTGCCGCCGGCGTCGTAGTAGGACGTCGGCTGCTGGCCGATCATCGCGTTGTACATGCCGGTGACGCTGTCCATGAACGCGCTGCCCTTCGGCGCGTTCGCGGCGAACTGGCGGCCGACCTCGAGGTAGCCGTCCCACGTCGACCAGCGCTTCGCCAGCTCGGCGCGGTCGGTCGGAAGCCCGGCCTGCTGGAACAGGTCGGTGCGGTAGCAGATCGCCATCGGCCCGACGTCCGTGCCCATGCCGACGACCTTGCCGTCCTTGGTGGTCGCGGCCTTGGTCTTCCACGGCAGGTAGTCGCCGGTCTGGGTCTGCGCGCCGAACTGGTTGAGGTCGAGCCACTTGTCGCTCTGGTTCGTGGCGACGTCCACGATCCGGCCGACCTCGATGCCCTGGATGTCGTCGAGGTCGCCGCCCCCGCCGAGCCGGGTCTGGAGGGCGGGCCAGTAGACCTCCTCCTTCTGCACGGAGTTCTGGCGGATCTTGATGTTCGGGTGCGCCTGCTCGTACGCGGCGTAGAGCCCGGCCTCCTCGAACCCGAACGAGCCGAAGAGGCCCACGGAGAGGGTGATCTGCCCGTTGCTGTCGCCCGCGCCGCCGTTGGCGGTCGAGTCGGTCTTGTCGTCGTCGGACCCGCAGGCGGCGAGCAGAGAGCCGGCGAGGAGGGTGGCGCAGAGCGCGGCTATGGCTCTGCGACGGGGGTGCGGGGTGGGCATGGGGTCTCCTGGTCGGTGGGGACGGGGTTGCCGGGTGGACGGTGGTGCGGTGGTGCGGGGTGGTGCGGGTGGTGCGGGCCGTTGGGGCGGCCGGGTGGTGCGTGTGCTGCGGTCGGCGTCTGCCTGCCTGACTGTGGCGCCGGCCGGGTCATGCGTGGTGTGGGCGCACCGGTATCGGCGCCGACCGGCGTCGGTCGAGCGTCGTCGTGTGCGTCCACGGCACCGCCCGCGGGCGGCACGCGGCGCCGCCCGGGACGAGCCGGAACTCGGGTGGTGGTGCGGGTGGTGCGCGTCGAGCGGGCAGGGCATGGCACCGTCGGGCGCCCCGCGGCCGCCGTGCGGCACCGCGGGACCGTGGGCACGAGGCCGCTCGGCGGTTTTGCGCTGTACGTCTGTGTTACGCCCCGTGAGAGCGCTCTCACGCCCTCGTCGTGAGAGGAGATTGGCGCGCCGGAGCGGAGGTGTCAACCCTTTGGGGGAAAGGTGTTCGAGGGGTGGGGTGGGGGAGCGGCTGAAACAGGAGCAGTGATTTTCAGCCATCCTCCCGTCCGGGTCTCCCGCTGCCACACCCGAGGGTTACCGCCCGCCACCCCGAGCCAAGATCCCCCCATGGCCCTCATCGCGCTTCCCACCGCGCCCTCCGCGGACGTGATCGTGCTCGGACTCGGGGCGATGGGCAGCCACGCCCTGTGGCGGCTGGCGGCGCGCGGCGTGGACGTCCTCGGTGTCGAGCAGTTCGCGCCCGGCCACGACCGCGGCGGGAGCCACGGCCAGTCGCGCATCATCCGCACGGCTTACGCCGAAGGCGCGGGCTACGTCCCCCTGGCCCGCGAGGCCTGGCGCCTGTGGCGCGAACTGGAGCACACGTCCGGCACCGCACTCCTCACCCGAACCGGCTGCCTGTCGATCGGCCCCGCCGGATCACGGAAAACCACCGCTCCGCTCGTGTCCGCCCGCACCCACAACCTCGCCTGCGAGCTGCTCCCGGCCGTCGAACTCAAAGCCCGCTTCCCGCAGTTCGCCGTCCCTGACGACCACGCCGCGGTCTACGACCCGGACGCCGGCCACCTCCGCCCCGAACGCGCCATCGCCGCCGCCGTGGCCGCCGCGCGAGCGCACGGCGCCCGCGTCCTGACCGCCACGGCCGTGGTCGCGCTCACCCCGGACCCGGTCCGCCCGAGCGTGCTCCTCGCCGACGGCCGGCGCCTGACCGCCCGCCGTATCGTCGTCGCCGCGGGGGCGTGGCTCCGCGGACTGGTCCCCGCGGTCGGGCGTCACCTGCGGATCGAACGCCGCGTCGTCGGCTGGTTCCCGATCGCGCACGACCCGGCCCCGTACCGCGACGACGCCATGCCCGTCTTCACCGGCGGCGACGACACCGGCGAGCGCAGCTGGTACGGCGTCCCGTCCCTCGACGGTGAAACCGTCAAACTCGGCCTCCACCGCTGGCCGGAAATCGCCGAGCCCGTCGACCTCCGCCGCGGGCACCGCCCACCCGACCCCGCCGACGCCGCGCGCTTCTCCCAGGCGATCCCCCTCGCCCTGACCGGCATCGACCCCACCCCCTCCCGCATGCAGACCTGCATGTACGACCTGACCCCCGACGAACACTTCGTCCTCGGCCCCCACCGCGACGCCCCCGGCCTGATCCTCCTCGGCGGCTTCTCCGGCCACGGCTTCAAATTCGCCCCCGTCATCGGCGACATCACCACCGACCTGGCCACGACCGGCACCACCCCCCATCCCATCACCGCCTTCAACCCCCACCGCTTCCCCTGACCGCACCGCCTCGCTCATCGACGCCTTCGATCGCCTTCAGCCGGGCCACCCCACCCCGTCACTCATCTCGCCCACCCCGCCCCCGCACCCTTTGCACCCCTTTGCAACCTTTGATGGACTTGTGGAACCCCATATCCACGGAGGCATCCGCAATGTCCGTGTCCTCGTTCGGTTCCTTCGGGTCGTCGGATCCCTTCGGCGAGCTGCTCAACCGGTTCTTCGGCATGTCCCCGGCCGCGTCCCCGCCCGCGGTGCAGCGGGTGCCGATCGGGCGGCTGCTGACGGACTCGGCCCGCGAGCTGCTCGCGCGAGCATCGAACAAGGCGCAGGAAGACGGCAGTTCGGACCTCGACACCGAGCACCTGCTGTGGGCCGCCACCCAGACCGAGCCCGCGCGCGGGCTGCTCGCCCGGGCGGGTGCCGATCCCGACGCGCTCGGCCGCGACCTCGAGGGGATCCTGCCGCGCGAGGACAACGCCCCGTCGTCCGAGCCCGGGCTGACCCCGGCCGCCAAGCGCGTGCTGACCGGGTCGCACGCCCTGTCGCAGGCCTCCGGCGGGTCGTACATCGGGGCCGAGCACATCCTCGGCGCTCTGCTCGACGATCCGGACACCGGTGCCGCCAAGGTCCTCAAGGCCCGCGGTGCGGATCTCGGCGCCGTCGACAACGGCCTGGCACGCGGCGGCGCGGATGCTCCGCAGGGCGAGCCGCAGAAGCCGAGCGAGACCCCGACCCTCGACGAGTACGGCCGCGACTTCACCGAGGACGCCAAGGCCGGGCGCCTCGACCCCGTCGTCGGCCGCGCCGAGGAGATCGAGCAGACGATCGAGATCCTTTCCCGCCGCAGCAAGAACAACCCGGTGCTGATCGGCGAGCCAGGCGTCGGCAAGACCGCGATCGTCGAGGGCCTCGCCCAGCGCATCGTGTCCGGGGACGTGCCGCAGACGCTCAAGGACAAGCGCGTCGTCGCGCTGGACCTGCCCGGCCTGGTCGCCGGGTCGAAGTACCGGGGCGAATTCGAGGAGCGGCTGAAGAAGGTCATCGACGAGGTCAAAGCCGCCGAGCACTCGACGATCCTGTTCCTCGACGAACTCCACACCGTCGTCGGCGCGGGCTCCGGCGGCGAAGGCGCGATGGATGCGGGCAACATGCTCAAGCCCGCGCTCGCCCGCGGCGAACTCCACGCGGTCGGCGCCACCACGATCGACGAGTACCGCCGCTACATCGAGAAGGACGCCGCGCTCGAACGCCGGTTCCAGCCGGTCATGATCCCGGAGCCGTCCGTCGACGAGACCATCGAGATCCTGCAGGGCCTGCGCGACGCCTACGAAGCCCACCACCAGGTCCGCTTCACCGACGAGGCGCTCGTCGCCGCCGCCGAGCTGTCCGACCGCTACGTCAGCGACCGCTTCCTGCCCGACAAGGCCATCGACCTCATGGACCAGGCCGGCGCCCGCGTCCGCCTCGCCTCTCTCGGCCGGAGTACGGCCGTCGCCGACCGCGAGGACGAACTCGCCAAGCTGCGCCGCGAGAAGGACGAAGCCGTCGCCGCCGAGGACTTCGAACGCGCGAACGCCCTCAAGAAGCAGATCGCCGACACCCAAGGCGCCCTCGCCGGCACCGAGGAACGCCGCGAAGGCGTCACCGCCGTCACCGGCGACGACATCGCCGAAGTGCTGTCCCGCAAGACCGGCATCCCCGTCGCCCAGCTCACCGAGAGCGAGAAGGAGCGCCTCCTCAAGCTCGAGGACGCCCTGCACGACCGGGTCGTCGGCCAGGACGAAGCCGTCACCGCGATCGCCCAGGCCGTGCGCCGCAGCCGCGCCGGACTCGGCGACCCGAACCGCCCCGTCGGCTCGTTCCTCTTCCTCGGCCCCACCGGCGTCGGCAAGACCGAGTTGGCCAAGGCCCTCGCGGAGATGCTGTTCGGCGACGACGACCGGATGATCCGCTTCGACATGAGCGAGTTCCAGGAGAAGCACACGGTCTCCCGGCTCATCGGCGCGCCTCCCGGCTACGTCGGCCACGAGGAAGCCGGCCAGCTCACCGAGCAGGTCCGCCGCCGCCCCTACACCGTGCTCCTCTTCGACGAGGTCGAGAAGGCGCACCGGGACGTGTTCAACGCCCTGCTGCAGGTCCTCGACGACGGCCGCCTCACCGACGCCAAGGGCCGCACCGTCGACTTCCGCAACACCGTGGTCATCATGACCAGCAACATCGGCGCCCGCCGGATCCTCGCCCACCACGGCGACGTGGGGGAGATCCGCGAGGACCTGATGAACGACCTGCACGGCCAGTTCCCGCCGGAGTTCCTCAACCGCATCGACGAGATCATCATCTTCCACGGCCTCGGCGAAGACGACCTCGGGAAGATCGTCGACCTCATGCTCGACCAGAGCCGTCGCCGGGTCCGCGCCCAGGGCCTCGAACTCGTGGTCACGGACGCGGCCAAGAAGCTGCTCGTCACACTCGGCCACAAGCCGGAGTTCGGCGCCCGCCCGCTGCGCCGCACGCTGCAGACCGAACTCGACAACCGGGTCGCGAACCTCCTGCTCGGCGGCGAGGCCCAGCCGGGCGACGAGATCGTCGCGGACGCCAAGGACGGCGCGATCGTCTGCGTGATCGGCCGCCCGGCCGCCTCCCGCCCCGGCGCGGACGCGAAGGAGCCCGCGGACGTCTCCGGCTGACCCGCACCGGCACCGGCCCGCAACCGGCCGCGGCACCCGCACCACGACGGCAAACGAGGCCGGTCCGGCATCCCGCCGGGCCGGCCTCCCCCGTGCGGGTGGAACACGGGGGAGGGGCGTCAGGGGATCCCGAGCCCGTCCAGCAGCGCGTCCAAGCCGGACAGGAACTGCCGTTCGGCGCCGCCTTCGGCCAGGATCGGGGCGAGTTCGCGCAGCATCGGGAAGTCGCGGTGCAGCTGGTGCAGCCCGTACCGGTACGCGGGGTCGTCCTCGTCGGGCTCGTCCACGACGGCGCGCATGTCGACGATGACGTAGCCGAGCACCCAGGCGCTGAACGCCCGGTAGGTGTCCACCGCCGTCCGGTCGTCGACGCCTTCCGCGCGCAGCCTGGTCAGGACGCGCTCCGGCAGCCGCAGCACCGACGTGGGTCGGCGGGCCAGCGGCACGGTGATCAGCCGCCCGGTCAGCAGCGGCAGTATGTGCGGGTGCGACACCGCGACCCGGTACAGGGCCAGCCCGATGCGGTGTATTTCGCCCCGCGCCGACGGTGATTCGCCCTCCGGGTCGGCGTCCAGCACCGCGTGGGCTTCGGCGAACACCAGTTCCACGAGGCCCTCGAACACGCCCTCTTTGCCGTCCGCGTAGCGGTACAGCGACATCGGCTCGACATGCAGCTCTCCGGCGAGCTTGCGCATGCTCAGCGCTTCAAGGCCTTCGCGGTCCACCATCGCCAGCGCCGCGTCGAGTATCCGCTGCCTGCTGAGGGGTTGCCGGGCCGGATCCTTGGCGGCCATGGCCGGCCTCCCGGAAATCTTGACGGGCTGACACCGTAGTGCCAGTGTGTACGTATACGCCGTAAATGTACCGATTAAGTGTACTAAGTCGTAAGTGCTGAAATCCACTCCTTCAGGCGTGTCCAAGCAACCGGCGAAAACGGCACTTACGGTGTCCGCCCCCGTCCCCGCGACGGCGGCACGAACACGCCGCACCACACCGGAGCGCGCCCCCATGAGGCACTCCCGAGCCCGGCCGGTACCGCGCCGCGCCGCACCGGCCGACCCGGTCCTGCAGGCCCGGATCATGCGACTGTCGAGCGGCAACGTCGTCCGCGTCACCGGGTACGGACCCCTCTTCGGCGCCCACCCCGCCGCCCGCACCACCGCACCGGACTCCTTCGCCCCCGTGCTCGACCGCCGCGACCGCATCGCCGTGCGCGTGCTGACCGCCGGCTGGGCCGTGTGCTTCCTGTGGTTCTGGATCTGGTGGTGGAACCCCGTGCACCAGGTCGGCTGGTTCGGCATGGCCGTCACCAGCGTCCTGGTCTTCTACCTGGCCGGCCTCCCCGCACACTTCCTCGTCGCCGTCGCCCGGCTGCGCCGCCTCGACCGCAGCACCCCGGTGCCGCGCGTCCCCGTCGCATTCGTCGTCACCCGCGCGCCCTCCGAGGACTGGGAGGTCGCCCGCACCACCCTCACCGCGATGCTCGCCCAGGACTTCCCCGGCCCGTACGACGTGTGGCTGTGCGACGAAGACCCCGGCCCCGACGTGCGCCACTGGTGCCGCGAGCACCACGTCCGCGTCTCCTGCCGCCGCGACGCCCCCGGCTACCACCGGTCCTCATGGCCGCGCCGCACCCGCTGCAAGGAAGGCAACCTCGCCTACTTCTACGACCACTGGGGCTACGGCTGCTACACCGTCGTCGCGCAACTCGACGTCGACCACATCCCCAGCCCGCACTACCTCACCGAAATGGTCCGCCCCTTCGCCGACCCGGCCATCGGCTACGTCGCCGCCCCCAGCGTCTGCGACAAGGACGCCCGCCACTCCTGGTCCGCCCGCGGCCGCCTGCACCGCGAAGCCGTCTTCCACGGCGCGGTCCAACTCGGCCACGACGACGGCTTCGCCCCCCTGTGCATCGGCTCCCACTACGCCGTCCGCACCCGCGGCCTCCGCGACATCGGCGGACTCGGCCCCGAACTCGCCGAAGACTTCTCCACCACGTTCCTGCTCAACTCCGCAGGCTGGCAGGGCGTCTTCGCCATCGACGCGGAAGCCCACGGCGACGGCCCGGTCACCTTCGCCGCCATGGTCACCCAGGAATTCCAGTGGTCCCGCAGCCTCACCACGATGATCTTCGACCTGGTCCCGCGGCACCTCGCCCGGATGCGCCCCGGCCTGCGCATGCGCTTCGGCTTCGCGCTCTCGTACTATCCGCTGCTCGCCCTGACCACCATCGCCGGACTCCTGCTGCCCGCCGTCGCCGCCGTCACCGGCCAACCCTGGGTCAACGTCAACTACTTCGCGTTCCTCGGACACTTCTGGGCGATGACCGCATGGCTCCTCGCCATCATGATGCTGCTCCGCCGCCGCGGCCTCCTCCGACCCGCCACCGCCCCCATCCTCAGCTGGGAAAGCTGGCTCTTCGGCCTGTCCCGATGGCCGTTCGTCGCCTGCGGCGTCATGGCCGCCGCGGCCGGCAAGATCCGGCCGAAGACCCTCGACTTCAAGATCACCCCCAAGAGCCGCCCCGGCCTGGAACGCCTGCCGCTGCGCCTGGTCGCCCCCTACCTGGTGATCACCCTGGTCCTCGGCTCGTGCGCGCTCGCCGGCGAACAGCTCGGCCCCGCCGCCGGATACGTCTTCCTCTGCATCGTCGGCGCCACCGCCTACGCCCTCGTCACCTTCGCCGTCGCCGGCCTCCACATCACCGAAACCGCGCACGCCGCCGGCGTGGCACGCCGCAAAGCCCTCGGCACCATACGCGGCCCCGCCCTCGCCGGACTGGCCGTGCTGCCGCCCCTCGTCCTCGCGATCCTCATCTTCCCGCCCTACGCCGCCGCCGTCTTCGGCTGGTGAGCCCGCACCCGCAAAGGAGGCCCGTCATGCGCGACGAACCGCTCGTCCTGGTGACCGGCGGCGCCGGCTTCATCGGCAGCCACACATGCGTGGAACTCCTGTGCCACGGCTACCGCGTCGTGGTGGCCGACGACTTCTCGCACGGCACCACCGAAGCCCTCGAACGCGTCGAGAAGATCGCCGGACGGCAGCTCGCCGCCGTCCACGGCACCGACATCCGCGACCACAACGCCCTCGCCGCCGTCTTCGACCGGCACCCCGTCGACGCCGTCATCCACTTCGCCGCCCGCAAGGCCGTCGGCGAATCCATGGCCATCCCCGTCGAGTACTACGACACCAACGTCGGCGGCACCACCACGCTCCTCGCCGTCATGCAAGAGCACGGCGTCCACCGCCTGGTGTACTCGTCGTCCTGCTCGATCTACGGCGACGCGCAATCCGTCCCCATCGCCGAAGACGCCCCCGCGCGGCCCACCAACCCCTACGCGGCCTCCAAGCACCTGTGCGAGAGCATCCTCAGCGACGTCTGCGCCCGCCGGCCCGAATACGCCGTCCTCGCGCTGCGCTACTTCAATCCGATCGGCGCCCACCCCGGCGGCCTCCTCGGCGAGGACCCCCGCGGCGAACCCGACAACCTCGTCCCCTACATCGCCCAGGTCGCCGCCGGAGAACGCCCCCTCCTGCACGTCTTCGGCGACGACTACCCCACCCCCGACGGCACCGGCATCCGCGACTACATCCACGTCATGGACGTCGCCGAAGCCCACCGCATCGCCCTCGTCCGCCTATCCGCCCCCGACGGACCCGGCTACCACGCCCTCAACATCGGCACCGGCACCGGCAGCTCCGTCCTCGACCTCATCGGCGCGTTCCGGGAAGCCAGCGGACGCCCCATCCCCTACGACATCACCGACCGGCGCCCCGGCGACGTCGCCGCCCTGGTCGCCGACCCCCGCGCGGCCGCCCGCGCCTGGGGCTGGCACACCGTCCGCGACCTCGCCGAAATGTGCCACGACGCCTGGAACTTCCAGCAGCACAACCCCCGCGGCTACGCCGGATGACACGCACGCACCCGAACAGCCACGCCGCCAGATCAAGAGGAGGAGACATGAAGCTCTCCGTCATCGGCACCGGCTATGTGGGCGCGGTGCATGCCGCTTGTATGGCCGTTATCGGCCACGAAGTCCTGGGCGTCGACACCGACGCCGCCAAGATCGCCGAACTCACCCAAGGCAGGCCGCCCTTCTACGAACCCGGGCTCGCGGAACTGCTCAACCGCACGGTCCGCTCCGGGCGCCTCAACTTCACCACCTCGTTCGCCGAGGCCGCCGCGTTCTCCGACACCCACTTCGTGTGCGTCGGCACCCCCCAGCAGCCCGGCTCGCTCGCCGCCGACCTGCGGTTCCTCGACGCCGCCGTGGACGCCCTCACCGCCGAAGCCGAGGGCCCCTGCCTCGTCGTCGGCAAGTCCACCGTGCCCGTCGGCACCGCCGAACGCCTCGCCAACCGGCTCCGGGACCGCGACGGCAACGGGGCCCACGAACACCCGGAAATCGCCTGGAACCCCGAGTTCCTCCGCGAGGGCTTCGCCGTCAAGGACACCCTCACCCCCGCCCGGCTGGTCGTCGGCGTCCGCAGCCCGAGCGCCGACCGCACCCTGCGCAAGGTCTACCGGCCCATGGTCAACGCCGGCGTGCCGTTCATCAGCACCGACCCGGCCACCGCCGAACTCCTCAAGGTCGCCTCCAACGCGTTCCTCGCCACCAAGATCTCGTTCATCAACACGATGGCCGAACTCTGCGAAGCCAGCGGCGCCGACGTCGTGACCCTCGCCAACGCGCTCGGCGAGGACCCGCGCATCGGCCACCCGTTCCTGTCCGCCGGACTCGGTTTCGGCGGAAGCTGCCTGCCGAAGGACATCCGCGCGCTCAGCGCCCGCGCCGAAGAACTCGGCGTCCGCGAAGCCGTCACCTTCCTGCGCCAGATCGACGAGATCAACCTGCGCCAGCGGCAACGCACCGTCGACCTCGCCCGCACGCTCCTCGGCGGCGCGTTCGCCGGCCGCAACGTCGCCGTCCTCGGCGCCGCGTTCAAGCCGGACAGCGACGACGTCCGCGACTCGCCCGCCCTCGCCGTCGCCGCCGAGATCCACCGGGAAGGCGCCCACGTGCGCGTCCACGACCCCGAAGCGCTCGCCAACGCCCGCCTGGTGCACCCCGAACTCGACTACGCCGCGACCGTCCACGACGTCTGCGACGGCGCCGACATCGTGCTGCACCTGACCGAGTGGGACCTGTACCGCGGCCTCGACCCGCGCACCCTGGTCCGCCTGGTCCACGCCCCGATCGTCGTCGACGCCCGCAACACCCTCGACCCGGTCGAATGGCGTGCCGCCGGCTGGACCGTCCGCGCGCTCGGCCGCCAAGCCGCACTCGGCACCCCCGACGCGCACGGCACCGCCGCCGAGCCCGAGGTGTCCGGCAACCCCGCGTTCCGGATCGCCGCCACCGGCCTCGACGACGACGACGGCGACTTCGGCCCCTTCGGCTTCCGGCACACCGGTCCGCAGCTCGTCGCCGAGATCGAACCCGGTGCCTACCGCACCGGCCGCCCCGACGCCGCCGTTCCGGACGACCGCCGGCAACCGCCGATCGCACCGAGCGAATACTGACCCGCCCCCGGGCGCCGGAGCCCGGCCGTCACTTCTTGACGGCCGGGTTCGACACGCCGATCACCGGCGGCACCGCCAGCGGCTTCCCGTAGTAGTCGACCAGCACCGACGGATCCACCCCGAGCGCCTTCAGATCGACGCCCTTGCCGTTCACGGCCGGACAGATCGGAACCATCACACCCGCGTCGTTCGGCCCCGACACCACCGGCGCAGACCCGCCCGCCAGACACGGGTCCACGGCCAAACCCGTCGCCCGGCCGTTCAGCAGCTCCTGCTTGTCCGCCGACCGCCACGCGTCCAACGTGTCCATCGTGTTCCCGCCCCACGACACCAGACCGGTCGACGACGTGCCCGTGAAGTAGTTGTTGCCCTGCATCGCCACCGCGTCCGGGCCGTACCCCACATCGGAGACCACCGCCGGCGCGGTCCCGTCCGTGATCAGGATGTTGTTGCGGATCGACGTCCCCGCAAGGCCCTTCCGCAGCCGCAGTGCCGGCGCCGGCTGCGCACCCTGGGACGTCATGACCACGGTGTTCTGGTAGATCTGCAGGTCGTGCACCGCCGTGCCGTGCGCCTCGATCCCGGCGTCCCACGGCAGCTTCCGCGCATCGTTGCTGCTGATGTTGAACCGCACGATGTCGCCGGTCTGCGCTTTGTTGTTGCGGCTCGTGTAGACGAGGAATCCGGGGCCGTCGTTCTGGAACGACAGGTTGTACTGCATCGTCGACGCGGACACGTTCACGTCCATCCCGAACCCGCCGCCGTCGACGTTCGACCCGGTGTGGTTGCGGTAGGACGTGTTGTGCTCGATCAGCATGCCCGTCGAGTCGTACGTCCAGATCCCCTCCGGCCCGAACAGCGAATCCGCCGACGCGTGCGTCCCGTTGTCGTGCGCCGACGACGAACGGATCACCCCGCCGCGCACGCTGCCCAGCACGATCCCGTCACCGGTGTGCCGGTCGCGCGCCGTCGGGTCACCCGCGCTGTCGTACACCTCGACACCGGTCACCACCACCTGCTCGTTGCTGTACGCGGGCGCGGCGTCGTCGTACGGCATCCCGTACGTCACCAGCCCCGCCTCGTGATTGCCGTGCAGCACACTGTTCGTCACCTGCACGTCGCGGAACCCCGACGTCGTCGTCGAGCCCGCCGACACGGCGGTCTTGAAGCTCGACACGTCGACGTGCTGCACCGCCGCGTGCTCCAGCTTCACCGCACCCGGCAGATCGGTGAAGAAGCTGATGCCGGTCTGCGACGCGTACGCCGCCGGGTCGCCGACGAGCACGAGGTCGCGGATCACCACACCCGCGGTGTTGTAGACGGAGATCCCGTCCGTCCCGGCGGCGGCGATCGTCGCCCTGCCGTCTTTGCCGTACGACGCCACCACCGTCGGCAGCGTCGGATTGCCTGCCTCGCCCGGCCCCAGCGACAGCGTCCCGGTGAACCGGTCGCCGCCGCGCAGCAGCAGCCAGTCGCCCGCCTTGTACTTGGCCTGGTCGGCCCGCGCCAGCGTCTTCCACGCGTTCTTCGACGACGTGCCGCTGTTCCCGTCGTCGCCGCTCGCACTGATGTAATAGGTGTGCCCGCCCGACGAGTTCTTCGGCGCCGCGGACCCCGAGTCGTGTGGAAGATCCGAACACGCCCCGGTGCCCACCAGCACGCCCGCCGCCACGGCCGCACACCACGCGATCAGACCGCGCCGCCGCCTGCGCGGCCTGCTCGGGTGCCGGCGGTGCGCGGATCCGGACGCGGGCGCGGAGGCGGCCATGGTCAACTCCTGGGCGCGACGGGGACGGGGATCCGGGTGCGGAACCAGTCGGCGGTCCGCCGCAGCCCGTCGTCGAGCGGAACGCGCGGCGTCCAGCCGAGGCGGTCCCGGGCCCGGTCGACGACCGGACGGCGCCGCACGGGGTCGTCGACGGGCAGCGGCGCGTACCGGATCGGCGACGCGGAGCCGGTGACGTCGAGCACGAGCTGCGCCAGCTCGGCGACCGTGCGCTCGTTGGGGTTGCCGAGATTGACCGGCCCGGGCTCGGCGGCGTCGAGCATCGCGACCAGGCCCGCGACCAAGTCGTCGACGTAGCAGAAACTGCGGGTCTGCGATCCGTCGCCGTGCACGGTCAGCGGCGTGCCGGAGAGCGCCTGGGTGATGAAGGTGGAGACCACGCGGCCGTCGTCGGGGCGCATCCGGGGCCCGTACGTGTTGAAGATCCGGACGATGCCGACGTCGGCGCCGAGGGTGCGGCGGTACGTGCTGGCGACGGCCTCCGCGTAGCGCTTGCCCTCGTCGTACATGCTCCGCGGCCCGATCGGGTTGACGTGGCCCCAGTAGTCCTCGGTCTGCGGATGGATCTCCGGGTCGCCGTACACCTCGCTGGTGGACGCGAGAACGAACCGTGCCCCGTGACGGCGCGCGACCCGCAGACCGTTCTCGGTGCCGTGGCTGCCCGCCGCGAGCGTCTCCAGCGGCAGCCGCTGGTAATCGGGCGGGGAAGCCGGACACGCCAAGTCGGCGACGGCGTCGAGCGGTTCGGTGAAGTCGAAGTGGTCGGTGACGTCGGCGGGGACGAACCGGAAACGCGGAGAACCGCGCAGGTGGGCGATGTTCGCCTCGTTGCCGGTGCACAAGTTGTCGACGCACACCACCTCGTCGCCGCGCGCGATGAGCACGTCGCACAGATGGGATCCGAGAAAGCCGCTGCCGCCCATGACGAGAACGCGCATGACGTCACCTGGTCGTGTCGCTGTACCGGGCGTGCCGAAAAGACGCCCTTGTTACCAGGGCACACCCGCGGGGCGTGGCGCGCGACTCGGGCGCCGCCTATTTGATGCCGACGACCATGCCCTCCGGCCCGTACAGCGGCGTCGCGGACGTGCTGCGGAAACCCGTTTCGGTGAGCCAGCGGCGGCAGTCGGCCGCGGTGAAGTCGAAGCCGCCGGGTGTCTCGACGAGCATGTTGAGGCTCATCAGCAGGCCGAATGCGTTCGTGCGGCGGGCGTCGTCCACGAGGGACTCGTACACGATCACCGCACCGCCTTCGGGCAGCGCGTCGTGCGCCTTGGCGAGCAGCTTGAGCTTCGTGTCCCGGTCCCAGTCGTGCAGGATGTGCCCGAAGACCAGGACGTCGGCCGGCGGCAGCGAATCGCGCAGGAAATCACCGGGCACGAACCGCACCCGGTCGGAGATGCGGGCCGCCGCGGTGAACTCCTCGAACGGGCCGCCGACCGGCGGCAGGTCGAACCCGACGCCGGTCAGGTGCGGGAACACCGTCACCAGGTGCCCGAGCAACGAGCCCTCCCCGCTGCCGATGTCCGCGACGGACTTGTACCGGTCCCACGGAAACTTCTCCCCGAGCGCGGGCAGCAATGACCGGGTGAGCCCCGTCATCGCCTGCAGGAACATGCGCAGCCGCACCGGGTCGGCATGGCGGGCGTCGAATGCGGGGGTGTCGCGGTCGCGGATCTCGTTCTGCGGCCGTCCGGTGCGCAGACCGTCGGTGAGGCGGCCCCAGAAGCCGTACAGCCGTGCGTTCGCCATGGCGAGGAAGCCGCCGAGGTAGCCCGGCGATCCCGGGACCAGGAAACGGGCGGTCTCCGGCGTGTTCGCGTACCGGCCGTCCTCGCCGTCGCCGTCCCGGGCGAGCAGCCCGAGCGCGACCAGGGCGTCGAGGAAGTCGCGGGCCGCCCGCGGATGCAGGCCGATGCGGTCCCGCAGCTCGGCCGCCGTCCGCGGCCCCTCGGACAAGGCGGGGTACAGTCCCAGCTCCACGGCGCTCAACAACGCTTTCGCGGGCCAGAAACCCATGCCGATCTCCATGATCCGGTCGGCGGTGACGGGGCCGCCGCGAGCGGGGGAGGGGGCGGACGGGTCGGCTGCCGGGTCCGGGCCGGGGGTGGCGTCGCGCTCGGGCGGCGGCGTGGGGCCGGGTGTGCCGTGCTGCTCGGGCGGGGGCTCGGCGGCGGATTCGGATGCGGACACCGGACTCCCTGGGGCGCGGCCGACGGACCGCCCCAGAATCGCGCGCCCGGCGGAACCGAACCGGTCGGCGCCGCAGCCGCATCAACCGATCGGATGACCCGCGATGCGCCGATCGGTTCCGCACCCGACCCGAACGGCCGACCGGAGGCCCGCCGCCGCGGGCGGAAGCTGGAATCCGGCGGAGCCGTCCGCGCGGAACCCGCTGTGCGTCGGGGACCAGGCGGAGCAGGGCACGCGGACCGGGACGGGCGAGAGGAGCGGGCAGTGACGCAACGGCGCGATCGAGTCGAGCGGCCTGGGGGAGTCGCGTCCGGTAACGGGCGGGGGGCGGCGGCCGACGCAGACGGCCCGCGGGTGGCCGGATCATCGTCCTCGCTCGGCTCCGCGCCCTGCCGAGGCCGTCGTGTCGCGTTCGGCCTCATCGGTGCGGAGCGGGAGGCGGGCGTGTCGTCCCCCTCCGGATCGGCACGTCGTCGTGGCCGTCGTATGACCCTTGGTGCCGTCGGGCTGGCCGTCGCCGGACTGCTGCTGAGCGCGTGCGCGTCGGACGGCTCCTCCGCTGCCTCCGGCACGCCGCCCGCGCCTCGCCCCGCCGACGCCGGCGCGGCCCGCGCGCCCGGCACGCCCGCCGTACCCGGTCCTGGCACCCCCGGGCCCGGCACCCCCGCCGCACCCCCGGCCGTCCCCACCCCCGACGGCGAGACCCTCCTTGTCGCCGACTTCGGCGGCAAGACCGTCACTTTTGTCGATCCGGCCCGCGGCGGGCTCGGGTCCGTCGAGGTCGGTACCGCGCCGTACGGCATCGCGCTCGGCTCCGACGGGCGCGCCTGGGTGGCCACCGCGGAAGGTGTCGCGATCGTCGACACCAAGCAGCGCGTCCTGCTCGGCCGAGTCCCCTACACCGTCGACACAGGGCGCCCGACCTACGGCGAGTACCGAGGCGGCGGCATGGGCATCGCGATCTCCCCGGACGGCTCGCGGGTCTACGTCGGCGTCAACATCCCCGGCGAGGACGGCGTCCTCCAGGTCGTCGACACCGCCACGCGGACGGTCGTCGGCTCGGTGCCGACCGGGCGTCGGCCGTTCGACGTCGTCGTCGCCCGCGACGGCTCCGAGGCGTACAGCGTCGACCACGACGCGTACACGGTCACCGCGGTGCGCGCCGACACCCTGTCCGCCCGCCGCATGACCGTCGCCCCCTACGGCACCAAGGGCGGCCTCGGCGGCTGGCTCAAGCCGCACTACGCCGAGATGCGCGCGGACGGGCGCCTCGTCCTCCCGTTCGAAGGCGAACGGCTGGCCGTCCTCGACCCGCGCACCGGCGACGTCGCCGTGGAACGCATGACGGCGAGCACCCACCAGCACGGCACCGCGCTCACCCCCGACGGCCGACTCCTCGTCGTCGGCACCGGCAGCGACGGCACCGTGCACGGGCCCGCGTCGCTGACCGTCCGCGACCCGGCCGGCGGCGAACGCGTCATCCGCCTCCAAGGCGCCCACGAGGACGTCACCTCGAGCCGCGACGGCAAGACCGCCTACGTCACCGGCGGCTTCACCCGCGACGGTTCCTGGGACGGCATCACGGTCGTCGACCTGACCAGCGGCGACACCCGCCGCCTCACGGTCGGCGCCCGGCCGCTCGGCGTCGTCGTCCTGCCCTAGGGGCGCGAATATCCACCGGACGGGACCTGGAGCGCCGAAGGCATGACAGCACTTGAGTCCTTCACCTTCGTGCGGCACATCGACCGCCTCGGCCACCGGTTCGATCGCGACGGCGAGTGCCACGGCCGTCCTCTACGACCTCCGGCCCCTCGACCCCGAGGCATGATCCGCGGGACAGCGCCCGGCACGCCGCACCGCGGCGCGGGGGCGGCGGTGTCGCTCCCCACGCCGCTGCTCCCGCGCCGTTTCCGGAAGCCCGGTCAGCGCACCGTGTAGTGCGCCATGTCCGGGCCCTTCGTCCAGTTCCAGTAGTCGACGAGGCGCCACGGGCTGGCCGTGTAGATGTCGCCCGCGGCGTTCTTGAACCACGAGTGCCTGATCGCGGGGGAGGACCACACCATCGTCTTGATCTCCGCCAACTGGCGTTCGGTGTAGGCCTCTTGCGCTTCCTCGGTGGGCTCCATCGCGCGGTGCCCGTCGGACACCAGCTTGTCCACGCACGCCATCACGTACCGCATCTGGCATTCCGACTGGAAGATCAGGCTGCCGCCGTGCGCGAGCCCCGTGCCGGGGCCGTACAGGCAGAAGAAGTTCGGGAAGTTCTTCACCGTGATGCCCAGGTACGCCGTCGGCTCGTCGCCCCACTGCTCGGACAGCACCGCGCCGTCGCGGCCGACGATCCGCATCGGCCACAGGAACCGGTTGGCCTGGAAGCCCGTCGCGTACACGATGACGTCGGCCTCGTAGCGCGCCCCGGACTCGGTCACCACCGCGTCCTTCTCGATCCGGGCGATGCCCTCGCGCACCAGGTCGACGTTGTCGCGCTTGAGGGCGCGCAGCCAGCTCCCGTTGTCCTGGAGCGTGCGCTTGCCCGTCGCCGGATAGTCCGGCACCACCTTCGCCAGCAGCTCCTCGTCGTCGCCGACCTGGCTCTTGATCCAGTCGGTGAAGAACACCCGGGTCTGGTCGTTGCGTGCGCTCACCGCACGGTCCTGGTGCGGCCACTCCGGGTCGATCCGGCCGCTCATCAGCGCGCCGTCGCTGCCCGGCCAGAAGATCATGAAGCGGTACCAGCGGCCGTAGAACGGCAGGTGCCGCATCGCCCACTGCACGCCCGGCCCCGTCTTGCTGTGGTAGGCCGCGTTGGGGAACATCCACTGCGCGGTCCGCTGGAATACGGTCAGCCGCTCGACGTCCGGCGCCAGCGTCGGCGCTATCTGGAAGCCGCTCGCGCCCGCGCCGATCTGCACGACCTTCTTGCCGCGGTAGTCGACGTCGTGGTCCCACCGCGCCGAGTGGAACGACGGTCCCGCGAACTCGTCCATGCCGTCGATCTCCGGCAGCTTCGGCCGGTTCAGCATGCCGACCGCGGAGATCACCGCGCGCGCGGTCAGCGTCTCGGTCACTCCGCCCGTGCACACCGCGACCCGCCACACCGCGGCGGCCTCGTCCCACTCCGCCGACAGCACCTCGGTGTTCCACCGTACGTGCTTGTCGACGCCGTGACGCTCCATCACACCCTGGAAGTAGGACTGGAGTTCCGGCTGCCGGGCGTAGAACTCGGTCCACTGGTCGACGGGTTCGAAGCTGTAGCAGTAGAAGTGGTTGCCGACGTCCACCCGTGCGCCCGGGTAGGTGTTCTCGTACCAGGTCCCGCCCACGCCCGCGTTCTTCTCCACGATCGTGAACGGAATGCCGGCCTCCTTGAGCCGGATTCCCGCCAGCAGGCCGGACTGGCCGCAGCCGATGACCAGCACCGGGAAGTCCGCGCACACATCCTGCTCGGCGCGGACCGAGCCGCGGCGCGCGTCGACCCCGTCGAGTTCCATCTCCTCGAACAGCATCGGCACGTACTCCTGCGGAATCTCCTCGCAGGCGACCCAGTTCATCATCTCGTGGAGCAGCTCCGGACCGGGCTGCGTGGGCAGCTCGCAGCCGCCGTCGCGGTACGCCTTGATGGCCTCCAAGGCCATCCGGCGCACCTCGGCCTTCTCCTCTTCGGGCATGAAGCCCTGCACTTCGTTGAGCACCAGCATGCGCGGCTTGATCGGGCCGCGGATGTACGAGGGGTCGCCGGTGAGATGGACGAGCGACAGCATCAGCGCCGGGATACTGACGTCCTCGAGCGCGGCGGCGATCGCCGCATCGTCGTCGGCGAACGGTGAACCTGCGTGCGGATTACGGGCGTTCATGGCAGTCCTGTTCCGGGCGCGGGGCTGGGGGATGGGGCTGAGGGAAGAGGCTGGGGATGGGGCTGAGGGACAGGGGTGCGGCACCGGCTTGGCTCAGCACAGCCCGCGGGTGATGTGGTCGGCGACGAACCGGCGTACCTGCTCCGGGTCGTCGGGGTCGAAACTGCGGGCGGGCACGAGGACGAGCGAGATGACCGCGCGCACGATCCATTCCGCGGCCTGTGCGGTGTCCAGATCGGCACGCACTTCGCCGCGGTCGCGGGCGTGTTCCACGAGCGGCGACCAGAAGTGCAGCCAGGCGTCGAACGCCAGGCCGCGCAGCAGCCGCACCGCGGCGTCCTCCGACTCGCCGTCGCGCTCCGCCAACCCGAGCGCGTACGCCTGCGGGGAGCGGGCGTGCACGCGCACCGCCGCCTCGCCCGCCTGCGCGGCGAGCGTGGCGTGCGCGCGGACGTGCGGGGCGATCGCGGCGACGTGCCCGGCGGCGTTGCGGGCAAGGACACCGTGGATCAGGTCGTCGCGGTCGGCGAAGTGCACGTAGACCGTGCGCCGCGACACGCCCGCTTCGCGCGCGACGTCGTCCATCGTGACCCGCCGCAGCCCGCGCCGCCGCACCTGCGCGGTGGCGGCGGCGAGGATGCGTTCCCGGGTGCCGACGGGCCCGTCGGGCCCCGGGCGGGGCAAGGTGCCGGGCATGGGGCCGACCGCTACTGCCCGCCGGCCGCCGTGACGCCGCCGTCCACGGTCAGCGGCACACCGGAAATGAACGAGGCCTCGTTGCTGAGCAGGAACCGCACCGCGCGGGCGATGTCCTCCGGCTGCGCCAGGCGCCGCATCGGCGTGCGGGCCTCGAGGCGCTCGCGGTAGCCGTCGATGGTCAGCGGCATGGCCATCATCGGCGTCTCGACGTAGCCCGGGCACACCGCGTTGACGCGGATGCCTTCCGGGCCGAACCGGTGCGCGAGCGACCGGACGAGGCCGAGGAGGCCGTGCTTCGACGCCACGTACGACGGGATCGAACCCTCGCCGATGAGCGCCTCGATCGACGCGATGCCGACGATCGCCGCGCCGGGGCCGGACGCGCGGAGCGCGGGCAGCAGCGCTTGGACGGCGTCGACCTGGGCGCGCAGGTTGACCGTGAGGACGGTGTCCCACGTGTCGGTGCCGAGCGCGTCGGTCTGGTCCGGGCGGACCATGCCCGCGGAGTGCACGAGGCCGCCCACGGTGCTCAGCGCGTCGACGGCCTCGCCGGCGGCGCGGGCGAGGGCGTCGCGGTCGGCGACGTCGACGGCGGCGTGGTGGGTGGTGACCCCGTAGCGCTTGGCGCATTCGGCGGCGACCTCCGCGGCCGCGTCCCCGGCGAGATCCCACAGCGACACAGGGCGGCCGACCTCGGCGAGCGCGAGGGCCGTGGCGCGGCCGATGCCGGAGGCGCCGCCGGTGACGACGACGCCGGTGCCCGGTGCGCCGAGCTTGTCGAGCGCGTCCTTGCTGGTGCCGGTGCTCATATGTACCCCTCCCCGTGGCGGGCCCGAGGCCGCGCCGCCTGGTCGCGTCGGGGTTCACAGATACATGGGGTGTGTGCATATGTAAACGGGGAACGGTGTGCATTTCCGGAGGGGTGTCCGGGGCGGGAGATACTGGCGGGACCTGTCGCATGTCCCCTCAGGAGGAACCGTGGAACCGCGCGTCGTGGACAACCCGGAGCAGTCGCGATTCGAGATCTACGCGGGGGAGTCCGCGGCGGAGCTGGCCGGCTTCGCCGAGTACCACCTGCACGGCGAAGAGATCGCGTTCATCCACACCGAGATCGATCCGCGGTTCGGCGGCCAGGGCCTCGGCGGCAAGCTGGCGCAAGCGGCGCTGGACGAGGTGCGGGCGCGCGGGCTGCGGGTGCTGCCGTACTGCCCGTTCATCCGCGGGTGGATCCGCAAGCACCCCGAGTACGTGGACCTGGTGCCGATGCAGCACCGCGAGAAGTTCGAGCTGTAGGCCCCGCCGCAGCCCCCCCACAGCCTCGCTGCCGGTCCTGCCGCAGCCCCGCTGCGGCCGTGACGGTCCCTTCCGACGCCGTCCGGATGCCCTCCGACCAGGGCGTTCGGGCGGCGTCGCGGTTTTGGTTGAACTTTCAACGAGCGCGCGCTATCGTCTTACTCGCAAGGTTGAAGATTCAACAAACAAGATCGCTCCCCCGATCGCCCCCACCGAAGGACACCGCCATGGGCCTCTTCTCCCGCTCCCGCAAGAACGACGACGCCACCGCCGTGGTCACGGCCGTCGCCGAGGCGCCGGCCTCGTTGCAGGACCTGTCCCACCTGTCCGGCAACTACGTCATCGACACGGTGCACTCGGAGATCGGCTTCTCCGTCCGGCACGCGATGGTCACCAACGTCCGCGGCGCCTTCACCGAGTACGAAGGCCTCCTCAAGCTGGACGGCGCCGACCCGGCGGCGTCGAGCGCCGAGATCGCCATCAAGGTCGCCAGCATCGACACCAAGCAGGCCCAGCGCGACGAGCACCTGCGCACCGGCGACTTCTTCGCCGTCGAAGCGCACCCGGAGATCACCTTCCGCAGCACGTCCGCGCAGCGCCGCGGCGACGACACGTTCCGCCTGGTCGGCGACCTGACCATCAAGGGCGTCACCAAGCCGGTCGTCCTCGACCTGACCTACACCGGCAGCGCCAAGGACGCCTACGGCGTCGACCGCGTCGGCTTCGAAGGCGGCACCACGATCGACCGCACCGAGTGGGGCCTCACCTACAACGCCGCGCTGGAGACCGGCGGCGTGCTGATCGGCGAGAAGGTCAAGCTCAACTTCGACATCTCCGCGGTCAAGGCGGCCTGAGGCCACTCCGCACCTTCACAAGGCCGGACACCCTGATGCCCGGGTCCGACGGGAAGATCCCGCCGGCCCGGGCAGGGGCGTTTCCGCCGCACGGCACGTGAGTCCCCGTGTCACGCGTTTGGGCTGCCCCATTGGTCCAAGACCTGGTCGAGGTCCGTCAGCCGGTCGAGGCCCTGGACCGCGCGGGTCATGCGCGGGTTGCGCTCGAGGAGTTCGCGGTGCCGGTGCAGGAACGCCCAATATCCACCGGTGAACGGGCACGCGTGCGGTCCCAGGCGTTCCGTCGGCCGGAAGGCGCATGGCCCGCACAGGTCGCTCATACGGTGCACGTACGCGCCGCCGGAGGTGTACGGCTTCGTCGTCATCCGGCCGCCGTCGGCGTATTGCGACATCCCGACCACGTTGGGGACCATCACCCAGTCGTAGCCGTCGACGAACAGCCGGTGGAACCAGTCGGTGACCGCCGCGGGATCCCAGCCGCGCTGGAGCGCATGGCTGCCGAGGATCATCAGGCGTGGAATGTGGTGGGTCCACCCCGTGTCGCGGACCTGGCCCAGGACGGACCTCAGGCAGTTCGCCTCGACGGCATCGGCGTCCGCCTCGCGGAACCACCGAGGCAGCGGCGCGGTGTGCCCGAGCACGTTGCTTGCGCGGTACCGCTCACCGAAGTGCCAGTAAAGCTGCCACACGTACTCGCGCCAGCCCGCGATCTGCCGGATGAAGCCCTCGACGCTGTTCAGCGGTGCGTCGCCGCGGCGCCACGCCGCTTCGGCGGCCTCGACGCACTCGGCCGGGTCGAGTAGTCCCAGGTTCAGCGGAGCCGACAACAGGCTGTGGCTCATGACGGGGTCGGCCGACAGGATGGCGTCCTCGTAGGTGCCGAAATTCGGCAGTCGGTCGGCGACGAACCGTTTCAGTGCCGCGCGGGCCTCACGGCGGGACGCGGGGAACAGCCGGGGTCCGTCACGTCCCACAAAAGCCACGTCACCGGCGCGCTCCCACGCGTCCAAGTCGTGTCGCACCTCGTCGTCGACGTCGTCCTCGCGGGGGTGGTACGGGGGAGGCACATCCAACTCGCGCACGCCGCGTGGCGGGGAGGCGCGGTTGTCGTGGTCGAAGTTCCACCGGCCGCCCGCCGGTTCCGCTCCGTCCATCAGCAGCCCGCGCTCGCGCCGCACCCAGCGATAGAAGTCCTCTTGGCGCCAATGCCGTTCGCCTCGGTCGCCGACCCACTGACCAAACGCGTCCCGGGCGACCAGGAAGCCCCGTGCGGGCAGCACCGTGACCTGGTCGAGCGAGCGTACGAACCGCATCGCGGCATGCGAAGTGGGATGGTGCACCGTCACCTGCGCCTTGCCCACGGCCTTGTCGAGCCCGTCGCGGTACGTGTCCGCGCGGACGTACGTCACACGATCTCCGAGCTCCGCAGCACGCCGCCGCATCGCGGACAGGATCAGGTGGGCTTTCGCCCGGTGGAATGTGCGGCGCCGGAACACCGAGCGGGCCTCGACCATCACCACGGGCGCGTCCCTGTGCGGGCCGCCGTCCCCAGGAGCGACGAAGTGAGGACCCAGTTGATCGCCGAACAACCAGTGCGCGTTGGCCATGACGCCCCATGCTGTCCCGCAGTCGCCGTCGCAGCGCCCACCAAACCCAAACCCCACCCGAACGGACGAGCGATTCGTTTCCAGGGGCGCCGATGAGCCGCTCCGTGCCCAGGGCGATGTCTCCCGATCTGCGTGCTGCCGGTGTGCGCGCATTCCCGCAGGTTGCGGTGCCGTGGCCGAGCGGCCCATGGCAATCGGCGTGGGTGAGGTCCCTCCCACGTCGACTGATGGAGACGGGGCGGGCCTGCTCCCATCCGTCCGCGGGTTCGAATCCCGTCGGCACCGCGGCCGACTTGGACTCGGGCCGGTCAAGGCCATCGCCCCTTCACCAGGCCGGACACGCTGATGCCCGGGTCCGACGGGAAGATCCCGCCGGCCCGGGCAGGGGCGTTTCCGTGCCGCGTGCCGGGGCCGTCGCGGCCCGCGGCGAGCTATCGCGCCCCGGTGGGGTCCAGGGCGGATCGCGTGCGGGCCGAAATAACGCCTGAACTCCCTTGTTGTGCCGCTAAGTTGCCGGATGGCTACGGTGCGGAGCGGATTCGGCACCCGACAGCACCCGGCACGAACGCCGCGGCGGGGATACCCGGGCTCAGGTCCGGAACCGCCACGCTGCGTGCGCCTCGCGGGCGGCGATCTGCGCCCGTCGTTCCGCCGGGGTCAGCCGCGGGGAGTCGGGGAGTTCGCGGGCCAGGTCGGCGGCCGCGACCACGCGCGCCACCGGCTCCGGACGGTTGTCCGCCCACGCGCACCGGAAGGTCAGCATGCCTTCCGAACGCCCGCCGGTGTCCAGCCAGTTCGCCACCCCCGGATCGTCGGCGGCCAGCACGACCCGGAACAGCCCGTCCGGATCCGGCGTGATCTGCCGGTGGTTGAGCCCGCCCGTCGCGTGGATCGACTCCACCGGTTCGAACCAGCCCAGCCGGTACAGCTGGTACGACCAGTAGCGGGCGATCGGAGCCTCGCTCTCCACCACCAGCGCCTCGCCCGGCCGCAGGTTGTAGAAGCAGAACGCGTACACCAGCCCCTTGAGCCCCTTCGGCTCGTTCCGCGGCTGGATGAACGTGTTGTCCTCGCCGCGCCCGCGCGCCGCGCGCTGGTACTCGTTCCAGTACTCGACCGAACCGGTGAACTGCGACGCCGCCTCGCCCAGCCCGTCCGCGATCGCGGCAGGGGAGAGGCGCTCGACCGCGGCCGGAACGTCGAGCCGTTCGATCGTGAACACGGCCGGCTCGGCCTCGTGCCAGTCGTAGTAGTACTCCCGGATGTTCACCATCCGCGCACCGTCCGGGATCGGCACCCAGCGCACCGCCGGGTCGGCCGGCTCCGGCCCGCCCACCAGGATCTCGAACGCATCGCCCGGGCCGATGCCCAGATCGGTCGCGGTCACCTCGGCGAGCGTCCCGTACTTCTCCTGATGCATGTTCCCGATGCGCAACGCCATCAGGAACTCTTCGCAGGAGTGCATGTTCCCGCGGATCCGGTAAGCGCCCGCCGCGTCGATCCGCGCATGCTTGTACAGGTTGTCGACGTTCGGCCCGCCCCACTGCGTGAACAGGTCGTTCTGCCGCATGAACCGCGGATCCCGCGGATCCGCATGCCCCACACTCCAAGTCAGCCAGCAGGCCGCCTGCTGCGCCAAGTGGCGGAAGCCCTCGGCGCGCTCCTCGGGCGCCGACGTGGGGAAGTCGTCGGCGAGGATGCGGTCGCCCGCGGCGCGCAGCGCGTCGCAGAACGCGTTCCAGGCGTCGTGGTCCGGGCGTTCGGTCATGAGTCCTCCACTCTCGTCGGCCTTGCCTGCCGGCGTACGGTCACTGCGTGGCGCGCGGCACGGCGAAATGCGTGCGGTAGCGGTCGAACCGGGCGTCGGCGTGCGCCCGGTCGAGCCCGAGGTCGTCGAACGAATAGCTGTGCACACCGTGCTTGTCCTTCGGCCGTCCGGCCAGATATGTGCGCATCCGCTCCTCGGCGGCGGGCGCGAGGGTCATGCCGAGGCCCTCGTACATCGCCCGGACGGTGTCGAGGGGCGCACGCAGGAAGTCGGCGTACTGCCCGTGCACCATTGCGGTGCTCTGCCCGCTCGCGTCGAAGTCGACGAGCCGGTCCAAGTCGCCCGCATACAAGTCCTCGTGGTACTTGCCGATGGCCGCGAAGCCGACGTCGTCGCTGTGCACCCAACGCAGCGTGGCAATAAGGCTGCTGACCGATCCGAGCACTGTGATCGGATCGCGGTGCGTGACCGCGATCCGCGCGTCGGGGTACGTGCGCAGCAGATCCGGCAGCGTGTGCAGGTGCGCCGGACTCTTCAGCACCCAGCGCCGCCCCCGCGGGAAGCCGCGCTGCAGGATCTGCAGCACCGTCTTGTGGTACTCGTATGCCGGACCCATGTCGCAACCCAGCAGCCACGCCGTGTAGTTCGGCACGTGGTAGCGCGCCGGGAACTCCTGCGAGCGGAACGCGAACGACTGCGCGGACAGGCACTCCTTCGGCAGGCGCGCCCCGTACACGTGGATGGCGTCCAAGGCCCCCGACACGCGGTCGAACACCCGCAGCTCCGCGTCCGCGACCGCGATCCGCGGATCCGCGGCGAACACCTCGGGATCGGGCGATGGCGGCGGCACGGGCAGCAGCAGCTCCCAGCCCTCCGGCACCCGGTGCGCGGGGTCCTGGGCGAGCAGCGCGTGCAGGATCGACGTGCCGGTGCGCGGCGCGCCGACCACGAACAGCGGCTCCTCGATCCGCTCGTCCCGCACCCCCGGATCGCGCTTGACGTACTCGGCGACCAGCAGGCGCTGCCGCAGCAGCCGCAGGAGGTACCGGTGCGTCTGCCAGCGCCCGACCCGGGTCAGCCGCGCGTGGGCTTCCAGGTCGGCGAGCAGCAGGTCGAGCGGCTCCAGGAAGTCGTCGGCGCCGAAATCGGCGAGCCCGGTCTGCACACGTGCCTGGTCGAGCAGCGTGTCCCGGCGGAACGGCGCGACGGCGTCCTCGACCAGCGGGTCGACCCGCCCGTCGTTGACCGCGCGCACCCAGTCGGGCCGCGGCGGGAGGCCGCTCGCGGTCATGCGGGCGCCCCGGCGGCGGTGATCTTCGGCATTGCTTCCCCTTTCGCCATGGACACGCTAATACCTTCTTTATAAGTTTCTTCATGAGAAGGAAATAGGGAGGGGTGCATGAACGGCGCACACGAGCCCGCCGACGCGGGCATCCGCGGCCATGTCGTCATCGTGACCGGCGCGTCCCGCGGCATCGGCCGCGGCCTCGCCCGGCACCTCGGGCAGCAGGGCGCGCGACTGGCCGTCACCGGCCGCAAACCGGAACGGCTCGCCGCGCTGTCGGCCGAGCTGGACGAGCTGGGCATCGAGCACCTGGCCGTGCCCGGGAACGTCGCCGACCGCGAGGCCGCCGTCGACCTCGCCCGGCAGGTCCACGAACGCTTCGGACGCATCGACGGCCTGGTCGCCAACGCGCAGTCGTTCCGGCCGGTCATGCCGCTGGAAGACGTCCGCGAGTCCGACATGGACCTGCTGTTCGACACCGGGCCCAAGGGGACGCTGTGGGCGATGCAGGCGGTGTTCCCGTACATGAAGGAAGCCGGGCGCGGGCGGATCGTCACCATGGGGTCCGCCGTGGGCATGAGCGGCGGCGCCGGCTACGGCCCGTACAGCGCGTCCAAGGAAGCCGTCCGGTCGCTGACCCGCACCGCGGGGCGCGAGTGGGGCCAGTACGGGATCACCGTCAACTGCGTCTGCCCGGCCTCCGCCGCACACCGCATGCCCCCGGCCGACGACCCGGAGCGGCGCGCGGTGTTCGACGCGATGTACGCCCAGCACCCGATGCGGCGCGACGGAGACCCGGAGCGGGACATCGCACCGCCGGTGCTGTTCCTGCTGTCGGACGCCGCGCAGTACATCACCGGCGAGACCTTCATGGTCGACGGCGGCGGACAGATGCGGGCGTGACCACACCCCCGGCAGACCAGCCCCTGCGCGCCACGACCCACGGAAGGCAGCACCCATGACCGACCCCCTCGGCCTCGCCGGCAAAACCGCCATCGTCACCGGCGCCGGATCCGGCATAGGCCGCGCCACCGCCCTGCGCCTCGCCCGCGGCGGCGTCCGGCTCGTCCTCGGCGACCTGCGGCCCGAACGCACCGCCGCCGTCGCCGCCGAGATCCGCGCCGCGGGCGGCGAAGCCGTCACCCACGACGGCGACGTCGCCGAAGACGCCTACATCCGCGCCCTCGTCGCCACCACCGTCGACATCTACGGACGCGTCGACGTCCTCCACAACAACGCCGCGTTCTCCATCGCCGGACGCGTCGGCGACATCACCGACGACGAGTGGCGCACCCAGCAGCGCGTCGTCCTCGACAGCGTCTTCTACGGCATCCGCGCCGTCCTCCCGCACATGATCGCCCAAGGCGGCGGCTCCATCGTCACCACCTCCTCCGGCGCCGGCGTCGGCGGCGAATACCGCCTCGGCGCCTACGCCGCCCACAAAGCCGCGGTGATCAACCTCACCCAGACCGTCGCCATGGAGTACGCCGAAGAAGGCATCCGCTGCAACGCCATCACCCCCGGCCCGACCGCCACCGAACCCATGCTCGCCTGGCTCGAAAACGTCCCCGGCGGCCCCGAGCAGTTCGGCCGCGGCGCCCTCCTGCGCCGTATGAGCCGCCCCGAGGAAGTCGCCGAAATGGTCGCCTGGCTGGCCTCCGACGCCGCCTCCCTGATCTCCGGCGTCGTCCTCCAAGGCAACTACCGCGTGTCCTCGCCACGCCCGTGACCCGCACTTCCCGCCCGGCCGCGCCGCCGGCGAGCCCTATCCTCGTCCCGGGCACCCGCCCCACCGACACGCACGACCGGCACAACCAGCGGAGGAACACGTGGGCGACGGCGCGGAACCCGGAACCCCGGCGGGGCAGCCGTCCGCCGACTACGCGGACGCCGTCGTCGCCGCCTGGTCCGACGTGCTGCCGGACGTGAGCGCCGCCTCCATCGGCTTCGTGGTTCGCCTCCACCAGGCGATGATCGCGATGGAGGAGTTCGACCGGCGCAGCATCGGCGCCCTCGACCTCACCGCACCCGAGTACATGGTCCTCGCCGCCCTCGCGGCCCGCCCCGACACCACCGGCCTCACCCTGCGGCAACTCCAGCCGCTGGTCATGTACTCCTCCGGCGGCATGACCCACTGCGTCGACCGCCTGGAGAAGAAGGAACTCGTCGAACGCCGCGCCAACCCCGGCGACCGGCGCTCGGTCCTCGTCTGCCTCACCGACCACGGCCGCGAACGCGCCCGCGAAGCCATGCGCACCCGCATCGCCGCGCTCGACGAACTCCTCCAACCCCTCGGCGACACCGACCGCGCCACCGTCGACCGCGCCCTCCGCCTCCTCGGCGCCACCTTCCACCAATGGAACCCGGCCCCCACCCCCGAACCCCCGCGCCGCCGCCGCACCGCCAAATAGCCGGGGGAACGGAGCCTGTGCCGTCGGGGGCCGGCGCCGGCCAGACGACGCGCGTGCGGCGGTCGAGGCGAACAAGGCGGATGGAGCGGGCGAGGCGGACGAGGCAGCCGAGGGGCGTCTACTCGGACGACGCCTCGGACGCCCGCGCCCGCTTCCGCCGCCACGCCGCAATCCGCCGCCCCACCTCGATCAGCAGCGTGACCGCGAACGCCGCGGCAATCCCCGCGAGCACCGCCTTCAGCGGATCGTCCTTGAACGCCGCCCCGCCCCAATACCCCAGCAGCGCCGCGTAAGCCGCCCACGAAAAGCCCGCAATCGCCGCGTAGAAACGGAACTTCGGCCACGGATAGTCGACCGTGCCCGCCGTCAACGACACCGCCGTACGCCCGCCCGGGATGTACCGCGCGACGATGATGATGACCCCGCCGTAGTCCCGCAACCACCCCTCGGCGCGCTCCCGCGCCTTCTTCCCCCGCTCCCCGCTCAGCAGATGCTTCGTCGCGAACGGCTCCGCCCAACGCCCCAGCGCATAAACGGTGTTGTCGCCGAGCCACGCCCCCAGCCCGCCCAGCGCGATCAGCAGGAACAGGTTCGGCGAGAACCCCGTCGCCGTCGCGAACACCCCACACGCGATCAGCGACGTCTCGCTCGGCACGATCGGAATGATCGCGTCCAGATACGCGAACGTGAACACGATCAGATACGCCCACGGCGAGTTTGCCGCCGTCAGCACCGGATCGAACCACGCCTCCACGCCGCGCCCTCCCCGCCTCGCCGTCCCGGCCCCGGACCCGAACCGCCCGGGGACAGC
Source organism: Yinghuangia aomiensis (assembly GCF_039542225.1). NCBI lineage: Bacteria > Bacillati > Actinomycetota > Actinomycetes > Kitasatosporales > Streptomycetaceae > Yinghuangia > Yinghuangia aomiensis. Next base: position 76,001 of record NZ_BAABHS010000035.1, read on the forward strand.
ACTCCTTACCCGCCGCCGCGCCCCGCGAAGCCGACCGGGTGTCCGAGCCCCCGCCGCCCACCCCGCGACGGCCCCTCCGCACTGCGCCGATCCGGTGCCTTCGCGCGCCCCCGACCTGCGGGTGATGACGAAGCGTGACCGTTCGACAGGCGCAGCGTGACGACCGGTGCCACAGTGAAAAGGAGTCCAGTCCTGGATTCGTCAAGGAGGAATGCCATCATGGCCAAGCCCAAGGCCAAGCCGCACACGCAGAAGAGCGCGATGATCGCGAACGACGCCCGTGCGCGCCAGGAAGACCGCAACACCGCCGACCGCGCGCAGGACCGCCAGGACCGCGCGCAGGACCGCGACCGCGACCACGACCGCGACCAGAACTCCGCGGCCACGCTCGTCGCCGACCGGCAGCAGGAGAACAACCGCGACCGGCAGGACCGCCGTCCCGCCAACCGCGACCAGCAGCAGCGTCCGCGCGGCGACTCCGGCCCCCGCGGCCGCAGCTCGCGCTGACACCCGCGGCACGCCGCCGAGCCGGACCCGTCCGGCTCGGCGGCACCCGCACCCACCCGGCCCCGGACCCCGTGACTACGGCGGTCCGGGGCCGGGTAGGCGTTGGGGAGGGGTTGTGTCGGATTCCGTGCCGACGTCCCACCCGGCTCGGGGGAGTGATACCGACCGAACGGTGACTGCGATGACGACCCACGAACGCGCCGTCGAGGTGACGGCGTCCCCGGACGACATCTTCCACCTGCTGTCCGACCCGCTGAACATGCCCGCGTACGTCGACTTCGTGGAAGACGCCGCGCCTGCCGGCCCGGACACCGTGCGCATCACCACCACCGACCTCGGCGGCGCCAAGCGCACCGGCCTGCTCCGCGCGGTGCCGGACCGCGAACTGATGCACGTGCTGTGGGAACTCGACAGTCCGCGCTGCCACGGCCAGATCGTCGTCGCCCCCGGACCCGACGCCGACGGCTGGAATACGTGCATCGTGCGGGCCATGCTCGACGACGAGAACGCGTGGGGCGACGACCCCGACATCCGGCACGTCCGCGGCCCCTTCGAACTCGGCGGCATGCCCGGCCACGAAGGCCTGGCCCTCGGCGAGGTCGGCGTCGGACGCACAGGCCCCGTCGACCCGAAGACCGAGCAACTCCTCGGCCCCGACGAGGTGTTGGAACGGGCGTTGGCCGGACTCCGGGACCGGGTCGCGGTGGCGCGCGGGAAGGTCAAGGCGCACCACTGACGACACCGGGCCCGGGCCCGCTTCGGGTCTTACGACGGCTCCGGGTTTTACGACAGGCTGGAGCCGATCGCGACGAAACCGCAGATCAGCACGAAGAGGATCACCAGCAGCGGGAAGACGAACCGCAGGTACTGGTTGTAGCCGACCTTCGCCAGTGCGATACCGCCCATGATCACCGCGGTCGTCGGCACCCACAGGTTCATCCAGCCCGACGCCGCCTGCCACGCCGTCACGACGAGCGCACGCGGCACGTCCGCGAAGTCCGCGAGCGGCGCGAGGATCGGCATGGCGAGCGTCGCGTGCCCGGACGTCGACGGGATGAGGAACGCCAGCGGCAGGTTCACCACGAAGATCATGATCCCGAACACCGCCGACGACGTGCCGGACACGGCACCCTCCATCGAGTGCAGGACGGTGTCCGTGACCTTCGCGTTGTTCATGATCACGGTCACGCCGCGCGCCAGCATGATGATCAGCGCGGGCGAGATGAAGTCGCCCGCCCCCTGGATCAGCGTCGACGACAGCTTCTCCTCGCCCAGCCCCGCCAGCAGGCCGACCAGCACCGCCGCGACGATGAACAGCGCGGACAGCTCGGCGAACGACCAGTCCAGCTCCCAAACGTACGCCACCGCATTCGCGTCCCCGGTCAGCACCTGCGCCCACGGGATGATCGCGAAGATCATGAACGCGAAGGTGAGCGTCACCGCCACCAGCACGATCTTGTGGGTGCGCGTCAGCTCCTCGGGCTCGGTGGTCGCGGCCTCGGCGGCCTGCTCGCGGTCTCCGGGGAGGAAGCCGACCAGCGAACGGGACGGATCGGCTTTGACGCGGACCGCGTATCGGACGACGTACGCGATCGTGACCGCCGTGAGCACGACGAGCATCACGACGCGCAGCACGATGCCGTCGCCGAGCGAGATGTCGGCCGCCGACGACGCGACACCGGTGGCGAACGGGTTGACCGTCGAGCACATGACGCCGACGCCCGCGCCCAGGATGATCGTGCCGGTCGCGACCATGCGGTCGTAGCCGAGCGCGAGCATGAGCGGGATGATCAGGCCGTAGAACCCCAGCGTCTCCTCGGCGAAGCCCTCGACGGAGCCGAGTACCGAGAACACCGTCATGATCGCGATGATGAGGACCGCGCCGCGGGTGCGCAGCCGGTGCGCGAGACGGGCGATACCGCGGTCCAGGGCGCCGGTGGCGAACACCACCGTGATGAACGCGCCGATGGCGATGACGAACAGGAACACGCCCGCGGCGCCGTACAGGTCGCCGGCGTTGTCGGGTGCGACCTGGCCGGTGTCGGCGTCCCGGATGCCGTAGAGGCCGTTGACCGGGGACAGGAACAGGTCGTTCAGCCGTTGGATGAAATCCTCGGGGCTCGGCGTGTGGTGGTAGCTGCCCTGGACGGGCTTGCCGTCCTCGCCGCGCTGGTACTCGCCGGACGGGATCGCGAACGACAGCGCCCACACGGCGATCGTCACGATGGCGAGGACGGTCAGCGCGCTCGGGAAGCGGAAACCGCGCTTGCCCTCGTCCTTCTTGCCGCTGTCGTCCTTCTCGGGCGGTTCGCCGTCGTGGCCGCCTTGGGTCGGGGAATCTGTGGCGTGCTCGGAACTCATGTGAGGGTGATCGGGAAGCGCGGCGGCACGGTGTACGGCATTCGGCGGAGATCACCCGAACGGCGGCAGCGATCGGCGGGGCGCGGGGCGCCGGGCGATTAGGTTGGGGGCGGGGCAGGACGCCGGGGGAGCGGCCTTCGGCGTGGCCCGGCGGAAGGAACGCGGACATGGCCTGGGAAGGCGAGTACGAACCGAATCCGCACAATTGGGTCGCCGATCACGTGGCCCGCTACGAGGAGAGCAACGGGAACAAGGGCCGCACGATGAACGGCCGTCCCGTCGTCATCCTCACCACGCGCGGCGCCAAGAGCGGCAAGATCCGCAAGGTGCCGCTGATGCGCGTCAGCGACGGCACGCGCTATGCGGCCGTCGCCTCGCTCGGAGGTGCTCCGAACCACCCGGTCTGGTATTACAACTTGGTCGCTCACCCGGACGAAGTCCGGTTGCAGGACGGGCCGGTGGTCAAGGAGTACCGGGCCCGGCTGGCGGAGGGGGCCGAGCGGGAGGAGTGGTGGGAGCGGGCCGTGGAGGCGTACCACGAGTACGCGGATTATCAGAAGAAGACGGACCGGGTGATCCCGCTGTTCGTGCTGGAACCCGTGGACTGACTCCGCTTCCTCTGCTTCTTGTGCACGTCGGGTACGCCGAAGCCCGGCGGCGGCCGTCGGGGGGAACGGACGCCGCCGGGGGTCTGCGGTCGGCTACTTGGCGTTGAGGGACGCGACGCCGGCCTGGGCGAACTGCTCGTCCTGGTCGCCGCTGGGGGCGCCGGCGACGCCGATGGCCGCGATCGGGCCGCCCTTGGCGGTGACCGGGGCGCCGCCGCCGAGGAACAGG